>NZ_JAAGMG010000340.1 GCF_010548525.1 Streptomyces sp. SID14478 | reverse complement strand
GAGGGCAGGATTCGAACCTGCGTGGGCTTTGTGGGCCCGGCCTTGAGGTAAACCTCCAGGTCCCCGATGAGCCGCTCCGGGCACCTCTCCAAGTTCCCGTTTCGGTTTCCCGTCCCGGTCACATCAACAACATTGACAGAGGGCGCTGACGAGTCGCTGACGCGCCTCTGACATGGCCTTTCGATGTTCTTTCGCTCTTTTGCGGCGGGCTGCTCAGGTGCTCTACTCAGGGCAACGAAATCCCTCCCGGAAGGGGAAAGTGATGACCGTCGTCGCGGCTGAAACATCCATTCTCGACGCGATACGCACGCACACCTCCAGCGAGAATCCGAGCGCATTCCTGGCGCTCAACAGTGGAAACAGCACCTTTTCCGTACCCGGCGCCGACGGCGTCGTGGTGTACCGGCGAACAGGCCGTTTCGCCGTGCAACTGGGCGGGCCCTTCGCGGCCCCCGAGGACTACGACACCCTCCTCGACGCCTTCCGCCGGCACGCACGGGACGAAGGCCGCACGGTCGTCGGCATCCAACTGCAGCGCGCCGACGCCGAGCGCTATGCGCAGCGCGGCTTCACCGTCAACCAGGTCGGCGCGTCCTGGGCGGTGAGCCTGCCGGAGTTCAGCCTGCGCGGCAGCCGCTTCATGCAGCTGCGCAACAAGATCTCCCGCGCCCGCCGCAACGGCCTGGTGATCCAGGAGACGCCCGCACAGGACTGGCAGGAAGCGATCGCAGCGATCGACGAGGCATGGCTCGGTTCGAAGGGCGGCGCCCAGCAACTGGAGTTCCTGGTCGGCCAGATCGGCGGGGAGGCCCAGCCGCACCGCCGGCTGTTCACCGGGACCATCGACGGCAAGCCGGTCGCGTACATCTCGTACTCGCCCGTCCACGGCAGCCGCGCGGGCTGGATGCACGACCTCAGCCGCCGGATTCCCGACGGGTCGCCGGGCCTGATGGAGGCCATCAACGCGCACGCCATCGAGGTGTTCCGGGCCGAGGGCGTCGAGTGGCTGCACTTCGGCTTCACGCCCTTCACCGGTCTGGACGCGAGCTGCGAACTCGACGGCCACAGCCCGGCGTTCCAGTGGCTCATGCACGCGCTGTGGGCCGAGGGCGCGGCGCTGTACCCGGCGCAGACGCAGCTCTCGTACAAGCAGAAGTGGGGCCCCGACGTGGTCATCCCCGAGTACGTGGCCTTCGACGGGCCGGAGGCCTCGCTGCCCGGCTTCGCCCACGTCTTCCGCGCCTGCAAGGCCTTCTGACCGGTTCTCCGACCGGTTCTCCGACCGGCCTTCGAAGTCCCGTCCCCCCACAGGTCCCCCACCCTCCCCGACAGGTTCCAGAACAGGAGTCGAGTGATGTCCGACAACCAGCAGGAGACGGCTGCCGCCCAGGCGGCCGGTATCGAAGATCTCCAGCACGCCGTCGTCGAGCAGCTGATGGCCGTCATCGGCGCGCCGGACGACCAGGACGTGGCCGACGCCGCGGATGGCGCCGTCCGCGCGCTCGACGAACGGCTGCGGGCCCACGCCGTCTGAGCGCGCTGCCGGGCGCCGGTCAGGCCGGTATCAGCGCCACATCAGTGTGGCGCCGCACGCTGGTCGCACGTTCGCCGTGTCACCCGCGCGTTCGTGACGGCCCGCGGGAGCACTGCCGACCAGCGGCGCCCGCAGCTCCGCGGGGCAGCGGCGCCGCCCGATCCGGGTACTTCTCCCAAGGAGAGCAACGCATGCAGAGTCCGCAGATACAGCAAGCCGGGGCCGCCGTGGCCGACGCGCCGCGCCCCGGGGCCTCGGCGACCTTCGCCGAGCTCCTCAAGCGGGTCAAGGCGGAGGGGCTGCTCGACCTCGACCCGCGCTACTACGTGGGCAGGCTGGCCCTGAACACCGGCCTGCTGGTGATCGGCTTCGCCGCGTTCTTCGCGCTGGGCGACTCCTGGTGGCAGCTGGTGACGGCGATGTGGCTCGGCCTGTGCGGCGGCCAGTCCGCGTTCATGTGGCACGACGCCGGGCACAAGGCCATGTTCCGCGGCAAGAAGGCAGCGTCCGCCGTCGGATACTTCCACGCCAACGTGGTCAACGGGGTCAGCTACGGCTGGTGGGTCAACCACCACAACCGGCACCACAGCAACCCCAACCACCTGGACATGGACCCGGACATCGGCCGGCGCACCGCCATCTTCGACATCAAGCAGTACCCGAGCCGCCGGGGCGTCCAGAAGTTCATCGTCCGCTACCAGAGCGTCCTCTTCTTCGTACTGCTCGTCCTCGAGGGCTTCAAGATGCTCAGGACGGCCGTGGTGTCCATCGCACAGGGCAAGACCAAGCGGCCGGTTCTGGAGTCGGCGCTGCTCCTGCTGCGCACCGCCGCCTACCTCACGCTGGCCTTCACGGTGCTCTCCCCGGTCCTCGCCGTCGTCTTCGTCCTCGTCCAACACGCCGTCCTGGGCGTCTACTTCGGCATGATCTTCGCGCCCAACCACAAGGGCATGGACGTACGTGACGGAGAGCAGGAGACCCTGGACTGGCTGGAGCGCCAGGTCCTCACCTCCCGCAACATCCGGCCCAACCTGCTGGTCGACTTCCTCTACGGGGGCCTCAACTACCAGGTGGAGCACCACCTTTTCCCCGCCATGCCGCAGAAGAACCTGGCGCGCGCCCGGGAGTTGACCCGCGAGTACTGCGCCGAGCGCGGGGTGCCTTACCACGAGGTCGGGTTCTGGGCCTCGTACCGGGAGGTCGCCGGCTATCTGCACGAGGTCAGCGCGCCCGTGCGCCGCGGTGACGTGGCACAGGAGATCCGGCGTCAGGCGGCCGGGGCCTCCTGACCGGACGCGGGCCCGGGCCGACCGCCGGCCCGGGCGATCCGGTCACCTGAGCCCTGAGCTCTGAGCCCCGAGCCCTGAGTCTCGAGCCCTGAGCCCTGAGCCCCGAGCTCTGAGCCCTTAGCTCTGAGTCCCGAGCCCCGAGCCCCGAGCCCCGAGCCCCGAGCCCCGAGCCCTGAGCTCTGAGTCCCGAGCTCTGAGCCTGAGTCCCGAGTCCTGAGCCCCGAGCCCTGAGACCCGAGCCCCCGCCCTCTCCGTTCCCATGAGTTCCAAGGAGTCCGTGCATGTCCCAGACCGCCACGGCGCCGGCCCGCGCAGCGGCCCCCGCCGCGATCGGGGTCCGTCTGGACCGCATGCCGATCACGCCGATGCACCGCAGGCTGACCGCGGTCATCGGTGTCGGCCTGCTCTTCGACACCTTCGAGAACAATCTCTCCGGCACCCTCGCCGAGGTGCTCCGGGGCGACTTCGCCATCGGGGTGACCTCGCTCAAGCTGGTGCTGGCCTCCGTGTTCATCGGCCAGTTCATCGGCTCGCTGGTGCTCGGCCGGATCGCCGACCGGTACGGCAGGCGCCGGGCCTTTCTGATCAATCTCGCGATCTACTCGACCTTCTCCCTGCTCGGCGCCTTCTCGCCGAACGCCACCTGGCTGATCGTCACCCGGCTGCTGGCCGGCATCGGCATCGGCGCCGAACAGGTGCTGTCCGACTGCTACTTGGCCGACGTGCTGCCCGCCAAGAAGCGCGGCCGGTACATCGCCTGGGCCTACACCCTCGCCTTCTGCGGAGTGCCAGTGGTCGGCTTCGCCGCGCTGTGGCTGGTTCCGCTGACTCCGCTGGGCATGGCCGGCTGGCGCTGGCTGTTCGTCATCGGCGCGCTGGGATCGGCCGTGGTGTGGGTGTGGCGGCGCCAACTGATCGAATCCCCGCGCTGGTTGGCGCAGCAGGGGCGCACCGCGGAGGCGGAAGCACTGGTGGCCTCGATGGAGGCACAGGTGCCCGCAGCGGCGCGGGCCTCAGTGCCGGCCCCGCGGTCCGAGGCGCCCGAGCCCCGGCCCGATGCCCGAAAGGCGGGCCTGAGGGACGTACTGCGGCCCGGGATGCGCCGCCGCACCACGATGCTGTGGATCTTCTGCACGCTCTCCGTGGTCGGGTACTACGGCTTCGGCACGCTCGCCCCGCAGGTCGTCGCGGCCAAGGGGTACGGAGTCGTCGCCGGTCTCGGCTTCACCGCGCTGTCCTTCCTCGGCTACCCGGTGGGGTCGGCGCTCGCTCTGCCGATCGTCGACCGGGTGGAGCGCCGGACACTGGTGGCGCTCACCGCGGCCGCGATGATGGCGGCCGGACTCGGCTTCGCCGCCGCGGGATCGGCCGCTCTCATCGTCGTGTTCGGCTTCCTCTACACGCTGTGCAGCAACGTGTTCTCCAGCGTCTCGCACGTCTATCTGTCCGAGCAGTATCCGACCGCCATCCGCGCCACCGCGTCCGGCATCGCCTACTCGCTGTCCAAACTCAGCGCCGCCGCCCTGCCGTTCACGCTGCTGCCCGTGCTGCACGCGTACGGTCCCGGCCCCCTGTTCGCGGTCATCGCCGCGGCCATGGCCGTCCTCGCCGCGACGGTCATGCTGCTCGGCGAGCGCACCACCGGAATCGCGATCGACGAGTCCCCCGGCGCGTGACCGGCCCTTTCTGTGTCCATCTCTTTCCGTGTTCATCCCCCTGTTCTCCTTCCGTGTTCATCCCCCCTGTGACGAAGAGGAGTTGTGCCGGTGGCTTACGTCATCGCCCTGCCCTGCGTCGACGTCAAGGACCGCTCCTGCGTCGACGAGTGCCCCGTGGACTGCATCTACGAGGGCCGCCGCGCCCTGTACGTCCATCCCGACGAGTGCGTCGACTGCGGCGCCTGCGAACCGGTCTGCCCGGTCGAGGCCATCCGCTTCGAAGGCGACGTCCCCGCCGAGTGGGGCGACCACACGGCGTCCAACGCCGATTTCTTCGCCGGCCTCGGTTCGCCCGGTGGCGCCGCCGCGCTCGGCGCCGTCGACGACGACTCCCCGCTGGTGCGGGGACTCGCGAAGGAGGTGAACCCGGTATGAGCGGACTGCTCGAGGGCAAGCGGATCCTGGTGACAGGGGTCGTCACCGACGCCTCCATCGCCTTCCACGCGGCACGCATCGCCCAGGAGGAGGGCGCCGAGGTCGTCCTGACCGGCTTCGGCCGGCTCTCCCTGATCGAGCGCATCGCCGGCAAACTGCCCGAGCCCGCCCCGGTGATCGAGCTGGACGTCACCGACCAGGGGCACGTGGACACCCTCGCGGACCGGGTCCGTGAACACACCGACTCGCTCGACGGCGTCGTGCACTCGATCGCGTACGGTCCGCCGGGCGCCTTCTCCTTCCTCGACGGCGAGTGGGCGGACGTGGCCACGTCCGTGCAGGTGTCGGCGTACTCGCTGAAGGCGCTGACGGTCGCCTGTCTGCCGCTGCTGGAGCCGCGCGGCGGCTCGGTGGTCGGCCTGACCTTCGATGCCGCGGTCGCCTGGCCGCACTACGACTGGATGGGAGTCGCCAAGGCCGCGCTGGAGTCCACCAGCCGCTATCTCGCCCGTGACCTGGGGGAGCGCGGTGTGCGCTGCAACCTCGTCGCCGCCGGACCGCTGCGCTCCATGGCGGCCAAGTCCATCCCGGGCTTCTCCGAACTCGCCCAGGTGTGGGACCACCGGGCGCCGGCCGGCTGGGACCTCACCGACCCGGACCCGGCCGCACGGGGCGTCGTCGCGCTGCTCTCGGACTTCTTCCCGCGTACGACCGGGGAGATCGTGCACGTGGACGGCGGAGTGCACATGATGGGCGCGTGAGCCGCATTGCACGGGGGCGGGGCCGGGACACTGTCCCGGCCCCGCCCCCGTGCAATGCGGACCCGGCGCCTCACTCGGTGGCGCCGCCCGGCAGGATCCGGCGGAAACCGGTGTACGCCGCGAGCGCCTCGGGCAGCAGCACCGAACCGTCACCCTGCAGCCCCTGCTCCAGGAGGGCGGCCACGGTGCGGCCGATCGGCAGCGCGGAGCCGTTGAGCGTGGCGGCCTGCGTCTTGTGACCGTCGGGGTGCTTGACCCGGATGTCCGCGCGGCGCGCCTGGAAGGTTCCGCAGTCCGAGACCGAGGAGATCTCCCGGTAGGCGCCGCTGCCCGGCAGCCACACCTCGATGTCGTACGTCATCCGCGCCGAGAAACCCAGGTCGCCCGCCGGCAACAGCACCACCCGGTGGGCGAGTTCGAGCCGGCGCAGGCATTCCTCCGCGTGGCCCACCATCAACTCCAGCTGGTCCTGCGCGTCCTGCGGGTCGCAGACCCGGACCAGCTCCACCTTCTCGAACTGGTGCAGGCGCAGGATGCCGCGGGTGTCGCGGCCGTACGCGCCCGCCTCCGCCCTGAAGCAGGGGGTGCGGGCGGTGAACGCGTACGGCAGCTCGCGGGCGTCGAGCAGTTCCCCGGCCACCAGATTGGTCAGCGGCACCTCGGCCGTGGGGATGAGGAACAGTTCCCGGCCGCCGACCTGCGTGCGGAACAAGTCCTCCTCGAACTTGGGGAGTTGGCCCGTTCCCGTCATGGTGTCCCGGCTGACGAGGAACGGCACCGACTGCTCGGTGTAGCCGTGCTCGCGGGTGTGCAGATCGAGGAAGAAGTCGCCGAGGGCCCGCTCCAGGCGGGCCCCCGCACCGCGGGCGGCGCTGAAGCGGGACCCCGACAGGCGGGCCGCCGCCGGAGCGTCCAGGATGCCGAGGGTCTCACCGATCTCGGCGTGGTGGACCGCGCCGTCGACCGGCCGGGGGGCCGGGCCGCCCCGCCGTATCTCCACCGCCTCCTTCTCCGAGTCGCCGTCAGGAACCGGGTCCAGCGGGACGTTGGGTATCGACAGCAGCAGCTCCGTCAGCCGGGCGGCGCCGACCCGGGCGGCGGCCTCGGCCTGCTGCACCTGGGTGCGCAGCGCGCGGGCCGCCTCCTTCTCCTCCTCGGTGGGAGGACTCGAACGGCGGGCCTTCGCACCGCGGTTCAGCTCGGTGCGCAACCGTGTCACCTCCGCCTGGGCCGCGGCCCGCACCTGCTGGGCGTCGGCCAGCGCGACCGGGTCGAAGTCGTGACGCCGCCGGGCGAGGCGTCGTACCGTCGCGGGCGCGTCCCGCAGCAGCTCACCGAGATTGTTCATGGACGGCTCCTGACGTGGTGGGGGTTACGTGGACGGGCTCGGGTGCCGCGGCCGGCAGGTGGCGGGTGCCGAGCAGGCGGTAGCGGGCCGGGCGGGCCGCGCGCAGCCAGGCGGCATGGCCGAACCCGGCGGCAGCCACGATCACGAGCGCCCAGGGAAGGGCGCCGATCACGGCCGACGAGGAGCCGGTGAGCATGTCGAAGTTGCCGACCACGAGCCAGACGGAGGCGGTCAGGCCCGCGAAGCCGAGCAGCGGGGCGACACAGGTGCGCCACCAGTCGCCCCGCGGGACGGCCCCGCGCACCTTCAGGCCGAGCACGGACAGCGCGGCCAGGGCCTGCAGGGCGACGATGCCCAGGGTGCCGAGGCCCAGCATGCTGGTGGTCAGATCGGCGTACGGATCGAGGCCCGCGACCGCGAATCCGGCGACGACCACAGTGGTCAGCACCGTCTGGGCGATGCTGGCGCGGTGCGGGGAGCGGTGCCTGGGGTGTGTGGCGCCCAGTGCGGCGGGGAGCAGGCCGTCCTCGGCGAGCACCTGGGCATAGCGGTTGGCCGCGCTGTGCAGGGCCAGCGTCGCGGCGAACAGGCTGGTGCACAGTAGGATCTGCAGGCCGGTGCTGCCCACGGGGCCGAGGAAGTCGTCGCCGAGGACGAAGAACAGATCGCCCATCTGCCGCGAGGCGACCTGGTGCAGGCGGTCGCTGCCCACCGCGCCCACCGCCAGCCAGCTGGTGAGGGCGTAGAAGCCGGCGATCAGTACGGCCGCGGCATAGGTGGCCCGGGGCACGCTGCGCCGCGGGTCCTTCGCCTCGCGCCCGTACAGGGCCGCCGACTCGAAACCGATGAAGGACACGAACGCGAACATCAGGGAGACGCCGAGGCCCTGGCCCATCGCGGTGTCCGGGGTGAAGGAGGCCGTGGGCAGCGCCGCACCGCCCTGCCGGACCAGGATCGCCGCGTCCAGCGCGAGCAGGACACCGATCTCGCCGAGGATCAGCAGCGCGAGCACACGCGCGCTCACCGCGATGTCGCGGTAGCCGAGGGCGGCGGTGAGGACCAGGCCGGCCGCCGCGCACCACTGCCAGGAGACGGTGAACCCATGGGCGGCCAGGACGAGTTGGGTGAAGTAGCCGAGGGCCCCGGTCAGGCCGACGGTCGCGCAGTTGTAGGCGAGCAGCGCGGTGAAGCCCGTGGCGACGGCGGGCGGCCGGCCCAGGCCGTCGGCGACAGCGGCGTAGAAGCCGCCACTGCCGCCGGTGCGGCGTGCGCTGACGGCGTACCCGACGGAGAAGCACAGCAGGGTGACACCGGCGAAGAGGAAGGCCGCCGGTACGCCCGCGCCGTTGCCGAAGGCGAAGGCGAGGGGAACGGTGCCGACCATCGCCGACAGCGGTGCGGCCGCGGCGACGATCAGGAACAGGATGTGTCCGGTGCCGAGTCGTCCGGCACGGGGAGGGGAACCGCTGGTGGACATGGGTGCTCCAGGGCATGGAGGAAGGAGACGGGGAGGGACGGGACATGGGGCACGAGCGGCAGCCGTCCGCTCGGGATCCGTGCGGACGGCTGCTGGTGGGGCGGGTCGGCTCAGGCCGGTGCGATGGCCAGCGCCGTGTTCTGGCCGCCGAATCCCAGGGAGTTGCTCACGGCGAGGTCGATGGGCATGGACGTGGCTGTCTGGGCGAGCTTGATGTCGGCCCGGGGATCGGGCGTGACCAGGTTCGCGACCGGCGGGATGAGTTCGTGTTCGATGCTGAGCAGGGTGAACGCGGCCTCAACCGCTCCGGCCGCGCCCAGCAGGTGTCCGGTGACTCCCTTCGTGGAGGTGACCAGCGGGTCCCCGCGCAGGGTCCGCCGGATCATCTGCGCCTCGGCCAGGTCGTTCAACGGCGTCGAGGTGCCATGGGCGTTGACGTGCTGCACATCGTCCGGATCGGCGCCGGCGTCGGCGACGGCCGCGCGGACGGCCGCCTCGATGCCCGCGCCGGTCGGATGCGGTGACGTCATGTGGTGGGCGTCGGCGGTGGCGCCGTAGCCGATGATCCGGCCGTGCACATGGGCTCCCCGGGCGCGGGCGTCGGACACCCGCTCCATGACGAGGATCCCGGCGCCTTCCCCGGCGACGAATCCGTCCCGGTCGATGTCGAAGGGACGGGACGCGGACGCGGGATCGTCGTGCCGCTTGGAGAGGGCTCCCATCTGCGCGAAGCCGGCCATGACCAGCGGAGTGATCATGGCCTCGCTGCCGCCCGCGAGGACGACGTCGCAGCGGCCGAGGGCGAGCAGGTCGCGCGCCGTCCCGATGGCGGTCGAGCCCGAGGCGCAGGCCGTCGCCACCACCAGGTTGGGGCCGGTCGCACCGAACTCGATGGCGGTCTGTCCCGCCAGCATGTTCGGCAGCTGCATGGGGAGCAGCAGCGGCGAGACGAGGCCCGCGCCCTTCTCCCGCAGCACCTGGTGCTGCTCCTCGACCGTCCCCGGGCCGCCGTCGGCGCAGCCGAGCACCACGCCCACCCGCGCCCCGTCCCAGGTCTGCGGATCGAGACCCGCATCGGCCACCGCCTCGTGCGCGGCGACCAGCGCGAACTGGACGAAACGGTCGAGGCGCAGCGCCCGCCGGGCACTGAGCAGCTGCTCCGGATCAAAGCCGGGCACGCGGCAGGAAATGCGTACAGGGTTGTCCGCCAGCACCGGATCGAGGGCGGCGGCCGGCCTGCCGTCGCAGACCGCCGCCCAGCTCGGCCCGACCCCGATGCCCCCCGGGGTGACCAGGCCGAGCCCGGTGACGGCGATGTCCATGGCGGCCATCAGACCGTAGCGCTCCGCTCGTCCATGAGCCGGACCATGTCGGCCACGGTCTCGGCCTCCAGCAGGTCGTCGTCGCTGATGTCCAGGCCCAGCTCGGACTTGAGCAGCAGCGACAGCTCCACCACGGCCAGGGAGTCCAGTTCGATGTCCTCCCTGGTGGCCTCCGGGGTGATGGCCTCGGGCGACACCTTGAGCTTGTTGGACAGGATTTCCTTGAGCTGATCCAGCATGACGATTCCTTTCGAGTGTCAGAACGCTTGCAGTTCGGGCCAGGTCAAGGTGGTCGCACCCCAGGAGAGACCACCGCCGAACGCGGTGAGCAGCAGGCGGTGGCCGGCCGCGAGGTCGCCCTGCGCCGCCGCCTCGGACAGCAGCAGCGGGAGCGAGGCCGCCCCGGTGTTGCCGACCCGTTCGATATTGCTCAGCCGGCGTTCCTCGGGGACGCCCAGACGCTCCGAAACCGCGTCCAGGATGCGGGCGTTGGCCTGGTGGGCGGCGAACCGGTCGACGTCCGCCAACTGCCAGCCGGCCCGCTCGGCCGCCTGCGCCGACGTGGCGGTCATGGTGTTCACCGCGTGCCGGTAGGTGTCGCGGCCCTGCATCCTGAAGTACTGGTCCCGCGGTCCGGCCGGCTGCCCGGTCGAACGCTGCCGCGAACCCCCGGCCGGCACCTCGATGAGATGGCTCAGCTCGCCGTCGCTGCCCAGGACGAGCGGGCCGATCGCTCCCGGCTCGTCGGCGTCGCCCGCGCGCAGCACCACCGCACCCGCACCGTCCGCGAAGATCACCGCGGTGGTGCGGTCCTCCGGGTCGATGATCGTGGTGAACGCGTCCGCCGCGATCAGCAGTACGTCGTCGGCGATACCGGCGGCGATCAGACCCGCGGCGCTCGCGAGCCCGTACACGAAGCCGGAACACACGGCGGCGACGTCGAACGCGGGCGCCCGGCCGAGCCCGAGCCGCGCCGCCACCTGCGGCGCGGTGGCCGGGCACGGCTGGTCCGGGGTCGTGGTGGCGAGTACCACCGCGCCCACGGTGTCCACGGCCGCCGACTTCAGCGCCCGCTGGCCCGCCTCGACCGCCAGGTCGCTGGTGGCGGCGCCGGGTGCGATCACCCGGCGTTCGGCGATCCCGGTGCGCGAGCGGATCCAGGCGTCCGAGGTGTCCAGACGCTGGGCGAGGTCGTCGTTGGTGACCCGGTCGGGCGGGAGGTAGGACCCGATGCCCGAGAGCACGGCTGCCCGCGCGGTGCTCATGCGTCCGCCGTCGCGGTGCTGAGGACCTCCAGCGGCAGCCCCATGTAGGCCATGCGGGCCGCGGCCATCTCGTCGGTCCACTGCTCGGCCATGTCGTAACGCTGCTCCGCGGTGGTGTCGAGCATCCGCACGCCGGGCCAGATCTCGTGGTCGCCGATCCTGTCCGCGTGCTGGGCCATGCCTTCCTGGAACAGCTCCTCGCGGTGGATGACGAACTCCCGGTCGGGGATCTCGTCCCACAGCCGGGCCCCGGCGCGCAGGATCTCCAGCAGACGCGGGCGGTACTCGGGGTGCGCCGCCACGTGGTCGCGCAGGATGGTGCTGGCCACGGTCAGATGACGGATCTCGTCGATCGCCGTGCCCCGGGAGATCTCGCCGGTCGCCGGCGACAGCGGGGTCCACTTGCGCTCGCTCAGTTCGGCGGCCGGGGCGAGGACGCCCTCGATGACGATCGCGAACACCGCCACCCCGCCGGGGAAGTCGGCCTGGTCGCGGACGATGTCGTGGGTGAAGTCCACCACCGGGTCGAGGACGCGCTTGCGGTAGTCCGCGGCCATCGCGTCGATGTCCCGCAGCAGCGTGTCCGGTCCGGCCGTGCCCAGCTCCACCAGGTGGTTGCGGAAGACCCGGGCGTGCCGTGCCTCGTCGAGGAGCTGGGTCGCGTAGAACTCCATCTCCGGGATGCCGGGGGCGATCGCCACGTAGTGGCCGAGCAGCCGCGTGGCCAGTTCCTCGGCCAGTGCGCGGAAGCCGAACTCCAGGGTGAGCGCCTCGCGCAGCGGCCCGGGACGCTTCAGGAAGTCCGGTACGCGGGCGTTCTCGTGGTGGCCGGTGGTGCCGCGGTCGCGCAAAGTGCCCTGCGCCACGGAGGTGATCCAGTACGCGAGGTCGCACTCCTCGGGGCCGAGCGTGAGTTCCTTCGCGCCGTCCAGCAGACCGGGCGCCTTCTCCCAGTCGGCCTCGGGTGCCACGGATGCGGTCATGATGCGGCGGTCTCCTTCGCCGGGCGCAGGGAACCGGCGTACAGGCCGCCGGCGTAGCTGAGCAGAGGGGAGTGGAACAGGGGGGAGCCGGTGCCCGCGTCCGCCGTGGCGCGCACGACGTAGCCGAGCAGCAGTTCGCTGTCGCCCGCCGGGTGCGCCGAGTGGAAGCGGCAGACGTAGTGGGCCAGGGCGCCCTCGATCAGCGGGGCCTTCGCGTACGGGTCCGTCGTCCAGGCCAGGCCCGCGAACTGGGCGTTGCCGTCGGGCCGTGCGTGGTCGGCGAACCGGCGTGCCACATCGGCCTGTTCGCCGTCGAGCACGTTGACCGTGAAGCGGCCCTCGGCAGCGGCGCGCTGGGCGAACGACGACCCCGCGGCCAGTGCCACGCCCACCAGGAGCGGCTCGCGGGAGACCAGGGTCACCGTGCTGGCGGTGGTGCCGTGCATCCGGGTCTCGGGGCCGGTCGTCAGCACCGACACCGGCGAGGACAGGTGGTACAGCGCCCGGCGGCGCTCGGCCGGGTCCTGGCGGACGCGGCGGCGGGCGGGCAGCAGGGAGGCGGTGGTCATCGCACGGCCTCCGGTTCCCTGACGTCCTGCTCGGCGGGAACGGCGCGCAGCTCGGCTCCGCTCGCCGGGCGCTCGGCGGCGGCCGGGATGTGGCCCACCGGCACCGGGTCCTGGACGTGGCCGACGGGCTTGGGGTGGGCCACGCCCAGGTCGTCGAGGAGCCGCAGATAGCCCTGCTGACGCACCGGCTCGAAGGGCAGCGCGAACGGTTTCATGAAGTTGCCGAACAGGCCGCGGTCGCCGAAGAGATGGAACGGCAGCACCAACAGCGCCCACTCCGGCCGGACCAGCCAGCACCACAGCGCGGCCACCGCGCCCTGGGTGATCAGACTGTGCATCACGTTGTAGAGCACGTAGTACGCCTTGTGGATCGGCCGTCCGGCGCTGCGCTTGAAGGCCAGTGCGCCCGGCAGATAGCCGATGACGTCGATGTAGAGGAAGAGCCCGACCGCCGGCAGCCAGCGGATGTCACCGAAGTGCGCGACGATCATGCCGGTCGTGACGGCGAGGCCCACCAGGTACTCGGCACGGTGCAGCGAGTACGTGCGTGGTGTCTCGAAGGGATTTGCCTGGTCCATGGTCAGCTCCCGGACTCGGCTCAGGCGCCGACGGCGGCGGGTGTGGTGAGGTCGATGCCGCCCTGGATGCGGGCGTCGGGGAACAGGCCGGTCACGGCCCAGGCGACGGTCTCCTTGATGACCCGCTCGGCGATCGGGTCGAGGATGCCTTCGAGGCTCGGGATGCCGAAGTCGAAGTCGGCGTCGAAGCGGAGCGCGACGTCGTCGCCGGACTGGGTGAACGCCCAGGTCCCGCTGAACGAGTCGAAGTCACCGTCGCTCTGCTCGAAACGGATCTCGCCGTTCTCCACCGAGACCGAGTCGTCCTCGGTCCAGCGCAGCAGTCCGCTGCGGAAGTGCAGTTCCCAGCTGGAGGAGGCCTTCGGATCGGGGTGAGCGGCGTGCACCGTGGTCGCGTTGACGTGGGGTGCCAGGTCCGGGTACCGCTCGAAGCGCCGCACGGCGTGCAGCACCGGCTCGGCCTGCTGCGCGGGTATCAGGGCGTCGAGTTCGACGTGTCGCACGGTCAGTTACCGCCTTTCGGCATCGTGGCCGCGCCCTTGACGAGATCGCGGGTGGCCAGGTCGAAGGAGTTGAGGAGGAATTCCACATCGGTGTCGCTCAGCACGGCGGGCGGCGTGAACCGCACCACCGAGCTGCCGTTCATGGAGTGGTTGGCGACCACTCCGTGGTTGAACAGCTCGATCAGCAGCTCGCCGGCCAGACCGGCCTCGACGAGCTCCACACCGATCAGCAGGCCCTGGCCGCGCACCTCGACCACCAGGTCGGGGATGTTGCGCCGGGCGATCTCGGTGATCCGCGGCAGCAGCCGCGCGCCGAGGTCCATGGCCCGGGTGACCAGGCGCTCCTCCTTGACGGCGCGGATGGCGCCCTGGACCGCGGCCATCAGCACGGGCTGTCCGGAGAAGGTGGCGGTGTGGACGTAGGGGTCCTTGTCGAAGGGGCGGAAGGCCTTGCGGGTGGCGACGGCCGCGGACACCGGCATCACCCCGCCGCCGAGCGCCTTGCCGGTGAGCAGGACGTCCGGGGTGACACCCTCGATGTCGGCGCCCCACCACTCGCCGAGCCGTCCGAAACCGGACTGCACCTCGTCGAGGATCAGGAAGCCGTCGTACTCGCGCACGAGTTCCTCGACGCGCTTGAGGTAGCCCTTCGGCGGGATGATCACGCCGCCCTCGCCCTGGACCGGCTCCAGGATCACGCAGACCTCGCCGGGGTGGGCGGCGAGCTCGGCCCGCAGGGCGTCCTCGTCCCCGTACGGCAGGTGTACGAAGTCCGGCACCAGCGGGCGGAACGGCTGCTGGTAGACCTCCTTGGCGGTGGCCGACAGGGCCCCCATGGTCTTGCCGTGGTAGCCGCCGAGCATCGAGACGGTGCGCTTGAAGCCGCCGGCCCGGGCCAGCTTGAGGCCGGTCTCCACCGCCTCCGCGCCCGACAGCGCGAAGTGCACGCGGTCGAGGCCGGGCGGCATCACCGACACCAGCGCCTCGGCGGCGAGCGCCACGGACGGCTCCAGCAGGATGCGGGTGGCGGTGGGGTGGGTGCGCAGCTGGCGCTCCACCTCCTCCATGACGATCGGGTGGCGCGCGCCCATGATGAAGACGCCGTAGCCGCCGGCGTTGAGGAAGCGCTCACCGTCGCTGGTGGTGAGCCAGGCCCCTTCGGACGCCACTTCCATGTGGCTGCCGAACAGTTCGGCGAGGGTGGCCCGGCCCTTGCTGAGGTGGGCCCGGTACAGGCCGAGGATCTCGGCGTCCGTGGTGGGCGCCGCGTGGGGTGCGGACGCCGCGGGTGGTTCGTGGGTGACAGTCACGTGTTGCTCACTCCGTACGCAGGTGGGGTGGGGGCCGGCCGGGTCAGGCCAGCACGAGGGAGCCGCCGTCGAAGTACTGGAGCAGCGGCTCCGCGCCCGAGGAGCGGGACGGCGGGTGGAAGGCGAGGGCACGCAGGGCCGGCGCGATCTGGGTCGCCTCGCCGCCGCGGATGAACTCCAGCCCGCCGAGGAGCTCCAGGGCGCGTGAGGCGATGTCCGGCAGGGCGCTCTGGACGGCGTACCGGGCCACCAGGACGCGGGCCACCGAGTCCTCGTCGCCGGGGCCGGGGCCGGTCGCCCGGGCGACGCCCTCCAGGAGCGCGACGGCGGCCTCCAGGTCGACCGCGAGCGCGGCGCGCTCCATCGCGGTGCCGCGCTCGCGGTCGAGCACCTGCTCCACGAGCCACATCGCGCCGCCCAGGTAGCCGGCCGAGATCAGCATCTCGAACCAGACGAACCCGGCCGACTGCAGGTCGTCGAGGCGGCCCGGGTCGTCGGCGCCTGCCCGCACCATCAGTCCGTGGGGGACGAACACGTCCGTCAGACGCACCTCGTCGCTCTCCGCACCTGCCAACAGTTCGTTGGCCCAGAACGGGTGCACGCTCAGCCCGGGCGAGTCGGCGGGCACCAGGGCGAGCGCCAGCTCGGGCTCGGCGTCGTCGTCGCTGTAGAGGGCGACGCTCGCGGTGAGCAGCCGCATCGAACGCGACAGGCTGCACGGCTTCTTGGCGCCGGACAGCAGGAACCCGCCCTCCACGGGGCGTGCGACCACCGCGGGCTTGAGGACGTTCTGCGCGGTGCGGCCCTCGGCCCAGCCCGAGGCCAACACCTGCTGGTCGGGCACGATCCGGTGCAGCAGCGTGGTCTGCTCCTCGGTCAGCCGGCCCGACGTGCCCGCGAGCGAGTACAGCATGGCGACGGTGAAGTGGTGCATGGAGACCGCCGCGACCAGCGAGGGCGAGACCGAACCGAGCGCCAGCTGGACGCGGAGCGCGTCCAGCGGTTCGGCACCGTGGCCACCGAACTCCTCGGGGATCAGCAGACCGACCCCGCCGTGGATGCGGAACAGGTCGATGGCCGGGCTTCCGGGCCGCTCGCGCTCGCGGTAGGGGCTCTCCTCCAGTTCTTTGAGCAGCCCCGGGTGGAAGCGCTCGCACACGGAGCGGGCAGTGTCGAGTGAACGCACGGGAAACCTCCGGAAAGGACGTGTGGGGTCGGTCGGCCTCAGTCGCCGAACACCGCTTCGTACGGGCTGACGTCACGGGCGATGGAGACCCCCTGCACGTGGGAGGTCTTGAGCATCGGGTAGTTGGCCTCGCCGAACGCGCCGCCGGTGCGGCCGGTGCCGCCGTGGCTGGGCAGGTACGGCAGGAAGCCGATGTGGGAGTCGTTGACCTTCAGCAGGCCGCCGTTGACGACCCGGCGCACGAAGGTGTCGATGACGTGGTCGGAGCGGGACCACAGGGAGTTGCGCAGTCCGTACTCGTTGGCGTTCACGAACCGGACGAAGGACTGCAGGAGGGCGTCGTCCCCGTCCCGCTCGGCCACCACGATGGGGATGAGCGGGAAGAACGTCTCCTCGCGTACCACGTCGAAGGTGCGGGCCCGGTCCAGACCGTCCACCCGCAGGACGGTCGGCTGCAGGAAGACGCCCGTCTCCGACACCGTGCCGTCCACTTCGGTGCGCTGGCCGCCGGTGATCAACTCGGCGCCGTTGTCGAGTGCCTGGCGCAGCAGCCGGAAGAAGCGCTCGCTGCGCCGCACCGGCGACAGCAGGACGTCCTCCTCCTCGGGCAGGCCCGGCCTGATGCCCTTGACGTACTCCTGCACCTGCGCGATCAGCGCGTCGGCGACGTCCGGGTGGACCAGTACGTAGTTGGGGACCATGCAGATCTGGCCGGAGCCGTAGAAGGCCTCGGTGATCGCCTGGGCCGCCCACTTCACGTCGGCGTCCTTCCAGACCACGATGCCGTCGTTGCCCGCGAGTTCGAGGATCGGCTTCTTGCCGTGGGCCACGCACTGCTGCTCGAAGCGCAGGCCCTCCTGGCTGCCGCCGATGTAGAAGATGTCGTCGATCAGCGGGTCGGCGATCCAACGGTCCATGGTCTGCTTGGGGTTGCTGCACACCGCGTTGAGCACGCCCGCGGGCGCGTCCAGCTCCTTCAGGAGCGGGGCCACGATCTCGCGCAGCAGCCACATGGTGCTCAGCGCGATGCTGCGGGGCGCACGCACCACCACGGCGTTGCCGGCCATCAGCGCGAGGACGCACAGGGCCGCGCTGGGCAGCGGGGCGTTCTGCGGCGGGTTGAAGGCCACCACGCCGTCGGGCTGGCGGTGCAGCAGCAGGGTCCGGCCGGCGTACTCCTTCTCCACCCGCATCTGCTTCATGTACCAGCGCAGGGACCCCGGGGAGTAGATCTGCAGCAGGCAGCTGAGCTCCCAGCGGGCCAGCTTCACCGGGTGCGACTCGGCGACGAGCATGCGCAGGAACTCGTCCTGGTGCTTGAGGAGTTCCTCGCGAAACCGGGTGCCCAGCTCCATCCGCCGCTCCAGCGGTACGGCGGCCCAGTCGGGTGCGGCGGTGGCGGCGGCCTGGGTGGCCAGATCGATCGAGGCGTCGTCCGCGATCGCGCAGCGCCCCACGACATAGGGGTGCTTGGCCGCCTCGGACTCGGGGTCCTGCTCCAGGGTGCGCTTGAGGCTCACGCTGGTGAACACGTCCTCGAGCAGCGAGCGGCCGCTGACGGTGTAGACCCAGCCGTCGCCGCCGACATCCTTGCCCGCTATGTACAGGTCGTAGCTCTTGAATCCGGAAGGTGCCTCGGCACCCTCCTCCTGCGCGGCTTCGCGAAGCATCTTCTGCCTTTCAGATGGGCGAGTGGATTTCATGAAGCACTGCGAGCCTGGCAGCCGAATCTGACTCGGCGCTGACGCCGGACTGATTCAGGGCCGGGGCCGACGACCTGTCAGCGGGGCGTCAGCAGACGCTGTTTGCATGGCTGCATGCCAACCGCCGACAGCACGCTGGATTACTTGCGCGAACTGCCGCGCAATGAACTCGCTGAGGAAATCGAGACGTTGGTCCTGCAGAGGTTCAAGTCCGTTCTGCTCATGGACGACTCCGAGGATCTCGCCTTCGACGTCAGCTATTTCGATCTCGGTCTCACCTCGCTCAAGCTCATCGAGATACGGCAGAGCCTGGAGGAACTCCTCGATCTGTCCATCAACGTCAACGTGCTCTTCAACGAGCCGACGATCGCCCATCTCGTGGGTCATCTGACCCAGGCCGTCGCGGACAGCTCGCCCCAGGACCGCTAAACCGTTAAGGAGTCGTTCCATGCCGCGTGCGGAATCCCCTCAGCCGCCCGAGCCGGTCGCGATCGTCGGAATCGGTCTGCGCTTTCCCGGCGGCAGCACCACGCCCGACGAATTCGACGCGTTCCTGCGGGAGGGGCGCAGCGGAATCGGGCCCCTGCCCGAAGACCGGTGGGACGTGGCCGCGTTCACGCCCGAGACGCCCGAGGACAAAGGGAAGATCCACGCCACGGCCGGCGGCTTCCTGGACCGCGTCGACCTCTTCGACGCCGCCTTCTTCAACATCTCGCCGAAGGAGGCCCGTTACATCGACCCGCAGCAGCGGATGCTCCTGGAGACGGCCTGGCAGGCGTTGGAGCACGCCAACATCGACCCGGCGCCGCTGCGCCGCGGCAACGGCGGTGTGTACGTCGGGGCCAGCTCCATCGACTACGCCCTCGAACTGGACTCGCTGCCGTACGAGGAGATGGACGGGCACCTCGCCTCCGGCATCACCATGTTCCCGCTGTCGGGCCGGCTCTCGTACTTCCTTGGCTGGCGCGGCCCGAGCATGAGCGTCGACACCGCCTGCTCCTCCTCCCTGGTCGCCCTGCACCTGGCGGTGCAGGCGCTGCGCGCGGGGGAGAGCGACATCGCGCTGTGCGGCGGCGTCAACGCCCTGCACCACCCGCGGATCCCGGTGATGTTCTCCAACGCCCAGATGCTCGCGCCGGACGGGCAGTGCAAGACCTTCGACGAGTCCGCCGACGGCTACGCGCGCGCCGAGGGCTGCGGTGTTCTCGTCCTGAAGCGGCTCAGTGACGCCACCCGCGACGGCGACCGGGTGCTGGCCCTGGTGCGCGGCACCGCCGTCGGCCAGGACGGCGACAGCGCCGGTCTGACCGTGCCCAACGGCCCCGCGCAGGAGAAGGTCGTGCGTGCCGCGCTCGCCACGGCCCGGCTGGCGCCCGAGGACATCCAGTACGTCGAGGCGCACGGCACCGGCACCCCGCTCGGCGACCCCATCGAGTTCGGCGCCATCGGCGACGTCTTCAGCGACTCGCACACCTCGGACGACCCGGTCCTGATCGGCTCGGTGAAGACCAACCTGGGCCACATGGAGCCGGCTTCCGGCATCGTCGGCATCGTCAAGACCGTGCTCCAGATGCGGTCCGGCACGTTCTACCCCCACCTCAACCTCGACACGCCCTCCGGCCGCATCCCCTGGGACGTGTACCCGCTGCGGGTACCCACCGCATGCGAGCCGTGGCGGGCAGAGGTCAGGCGCGCGGTGGTCAACAGCTTCGGCTTCGCGGGCACCATCGGGGCCGTGGTCCTGGAGGAGGCGCCGGCGCAGGCGCAGACCCCGGCCGAGCCGCCCGCCGAGCCGGCCCCCGCGCTGTTCACGCTGTCCGCCAAGAGCGCCGCCGCGCTGCGCGAACAGGCGGCGAAATACCGGCAGTTGATCGACGAGCGGCCCGACCTCCCGCTCACCGACCTGTGCCACGCCGGCCACGTCGGCCGCACCCACCACCCCTACCGCCTCGCCGCGCCCGTCGCGGACCGCGCCGCGCTCGCCCGGCTGCTCGACCGGGCCGCGGACGCGGAGCACGAGGGCCCCGCCGGTATCCGCAAGACCGCCTTCATGTTCACCGGCCAGGGTTCGCAGTACGCCGGTATGGGCGCCGCCCTCTACGATGCGTTCCCGGTCTTCCGCGCCCATGTCGACGACTGCGACCGCCTGTTCGCCCCGCACCTGGGCCGCTCGGTGCGCGCGCTGCTGCTCGGCGGCATCGACGACCCCGAGGCGATCGACCGCACCGAGTACACCCAGCCGGCCCTGTTCACCCTGGAGTACGCGCTCGCCCAGCAGTGGCTGGCCTGGGGCGCACGCCCCAACGTGCTGATCGGGCACAGCATCGGCGAGGTCGCCGCGGCCGCGGTCGCCGGGCTCTTCGACCTGCCCGACGCGGTACGCCTGGTGGCCGCGCGGGCCCGGCTGATGCAGGCCGTGCGCGCCGAGGGCGGCATGGCCGCGGTCGCCGCGCCCGCCGAAGAGGTCGCCCCGCTCCTCGAAGGGCGCCCCGAACTGGCGCTCGCCGCGGTCAACGCCCCCGACCAGTGCGTCGTCTCGGGTGCCACCGCCGACCTGGAGGAGGTCAGCGGGATCCTGCGCGAGCAGGGCGTACGCGTGGACCGCCTCGCCGTCTCGCACGCCTTCCACTCGCCGCAGATGGAAGAGGTCTACGAGGACTTCCGGGCCGCGCTCGACGGCATCGCCTTCCACGAGCCGAAGATCAGCCTGATCTCCAACGTGACCGGACGCCTCGCCCGGTTCCGCGAGATAGGCAACCCCGACTACTGGGTGCGGCACATCGGTGAACCCGTGCGCTTCATGGACGGCATCCGGGCGGTGGCCCGGCGCGGCCGGCACGCCCTGATCGAGGTCGGCCCGCAGGCCGCGCTGACCGCGCTGGCCCGCCGCTCGGTCACCGAGGACGACCACCTGTGGCTGGCCAGCCTGCGCCGCCGCGACCGCAC
>NZ_JAAGMG010001465.1 GCF_010548525.1 Streptomyces sp. SID14478 | reverse complement strand
CAGCCGCCCGCCCGGGCCCCTCCGCCCGCCTCGTCGCCGACACCCTGCTCGACGACAAGGCTCTCTACTTCCTGTCCTACGACGGCCTCGTCAACAACAACTCCTTCCAAAAGAGCGGTGTGTTGACGTACCGCGGGTACCAGTACGCCGCCTGGTACACGGCCGACCGCACCGCCGTCCTCGCCCGCAGGCGGCTGCCGCACGGGCCGTGGCAGACCCTGCGGCTGCCGCACCGGCTGCGCTACGACGACTCCCACAACGTCATCAGCCTCGGCGTGTCCCCGCTCGACGGGCGGCTGCACGTCCTGATGGACTCGCACAGCGACGCCTTCTTCTACCTGAAGTCCGCGCCCCGCCTCGTCTCCGAGCCCGGGCGGTTCCCCTGGAGCGCCGCCCGCTTCGGCGACGTACAGAACACCCTCGACGGGGAGGCGCTCACCGACCGGTTCACCTATCCGCAGTTCCTCGCCACTCCGGAGGGGCGCCTCCAACTCCTGTACCGCACAGGCGTGTCGGGCAACGGCCAGGCCGCGCTCGCCGAGTACGACGGGTCCGTCTGGCGCAACCTGGGGGAGTGGTCCGACGCCGCCGGCACCTACACCAGCGAGCACGGCAGCAGCACCGCCCGCAGCATGTACGTGAACGGCTTCGACTACGGCCCCGACCGTGCACTGCACGTCTTCTTCACCTGGCGCGAGCAGGACGCGGCCGTGATGTGCAGCCCGGGCGGCCTGTCGAACCACGAGATGGCGTACGTGACGAGCACCGACCGGGGCCGCACCTGGCGGGCCGCCTCGGGCGCGCTCGCCGCGGTGACCGGAACCGGCGACCGGGTCGCCGTCACCGACACCGCGACCGTCGTCGAGGCGCTCGGCCCCGACCACTCCCTGATGAACCAGGAGAGCCAGGCCGTCGACTCCGCCGGACGCCCGCACGCCCTGTGGTCGTACGTCCCCGGCCGCTTCGGCCAGTGCACCACCGACTACGCCGCCGACCGCGTCGCGCACGCCCGCACCTTCCACATGTACCGGGATGCCGCCGGGAGTTGGCACAAGACGGAGATCCCCGAGCCGCCCGGCTCCACCCAGCGCAGCCGGCTCGCCCTCGACCGGTACGACAACGCGTACGCGATCATGCCGCGCGGGAAGATCGTCGCAGCGTCGGCCGCGAGCGGCTGGACCGACTGGCGGGTCCTGTTCGCGGGCACGGAGCTGAACGCCTTCGGCGAGGTCCTCATCGACGAGCTCCGCCTGAAGGCCGACGGCACGCTGTCCGTCCTCTACCAGCAGGCGTCGACCGGTACGACGCCCTCACCGATCCGCGTCGCGGACTTCGCCCTCCCGGAGTGACCCCTGTCCGGCCGGTCGAACGCCGGCCGGGTCCGCCCACGTACACTCCGTCTGCCGCACCCGCTCACCTGGAGGTCCGCACCCGATGGCACAGTCCGTGGGGATCAAGGACGTCGCCCGCGTCGCCGGGGTGTCCGTGGGCACCGTCTCGAACGTCATCAACAGGCCCGACACCGTCGCCGACGAGACCCGGGCCCGGGTCGTCGCCGCCATCGACCGGCTCGGCTACGTCCGCAGCGAGTCCGCGCGCCAGCTGCGCGCGGGCCGCAGCCGCATCATGGGGCTGCTCGTCCTCGACATGGGCAACCCGTTCTTCGTGGACGTGGCGCGCGGCGCCGAGCGTGCCGCGCGCGCCGCAGGTCTCGGCGTGATGGTGTGCAACAGCGCGCAGAGCGCCGCCGAGGAGGCCGAGTACCTCTCGCTCTTCGCCGAGCAGCGGGTGCGCGGCGTGCTGCTCACACCCGCCGAGGCGACCGGCCCCACGGTGGAGGGGTTCCGGCGCCACGACATCCCGTTCGTGCTCGTGGACCGGGTCGCCGAGGGCGCCACCGAGTGCTCAGTCTCCGTCGACGACGAGACCGGCGGCGCGCTCGCCGTGCGCCACCTCCTCGACGCGGGCCACCGGCGGATCGCCTACGTCAGCGGGCCGCCCGCCCTCAACCAGGTCAAGGACCGCAGGCAGGGCGCCCTGCGCGCCCTCGACGAGGCGGGTCTGCCCGCCTCGGCCCTGCACGAACTGCCCACCGAGCGCCTCGACGTCTCCGCCGGACGGGACGCCGGCGCCCGGCTGCTCGGCCTCGCCGACCGTCCGACGGGCGTGTTCTGCGCGAACGACCTGCTCGCCCTCGGCGTCCTGCAGTCCCTGTACGCGGCCGGGGTGCGCGTCCCCGAGGAGGTCGCGATCGTCGGGTACGACGACATCGAGTTCGCGGCGGCCGCCGCGGTACCGCTCACCTCGGTCCGCCAGCCGGCGGTCACCATGGGCGCCCTGGCCGCGGAGCTGCTCCTGGAGGAGATCCACGCCGCCGACAACCCGGGCACCGCGCACGAGCACCGCCGGGTGGTGCTCCAGCCCGAGCTCGTCGTCCGCGGTTCCAGCCTGGGCCCGCGCTGACCCCGGCCGCGGCCGTGTGCTGAACTGGGCGGCGGGCCCGCGTCCGCATACCGGGCCGCCCGCACCGCCTTCCGCACTGGAGTCGATTTGAGCGCCGCGCGTTACCGACAGGCCGGGGTGGTCCTCACCGACCGCCGCTTCCTGGTCCCGCTGGACCATGCCGCCCCCGACGGGGAGCGCATCGAGCTGTACGCGCGCGAGGCCGTCGCCGCGGGCCGCGAGGACGAGGAACTGCCCTGGCTCGTCTACCTGCAGGGCGGTCCCGGCTTCGGCGCCAACCGGTTCTCCGGTACCCAGGCCTGGCTCGGCCGCGCCGTGCAGGACTACCGCGTCCTGCTCCTGGACCAGCGCGGCACGGGCGCCTCCGCGACGGTGAACCGGCAGACGCTGCCGCTGCGCGGCGACGCCCGGGCCCAGGCCGAGTACCTCACGCACTTCCGCGCCGACGCGATCGTCCGAGACTGCGAGCTCATCCGCCGCGAGGTGACCGGCGGCGCCCCCTGGACCGTCCTCGGCCAGAGCTTCGGCGGCTTCTGCGCCGTCCACTACCTGTCGTCGGCGCCCGAGGGCCTGGCGGCGGCCCTCATCACGGGCGGCCTGCCGACCCTGGACGGGCACGCGGACGACGTCTACCGCGCCGCCTACCCGCGCGTCGAGCGCAAGGTCCGGGCGCACTACGCCCGCTACCCGATGGACGTCGAGCGGGCGCGGGAGATCGGCGCGTACGTCCTGGAGCACGAGCCGGTGCTCCCGAACGGCTACCGCCTGACCCTGGAGGCGTTCCAGTCCCTGGGCATCTGGCTCGGCGCGAGCGACGGCAGCGACCGGCTGCACTTCCTCCTGGAGGACGCGTTCGTGCGCACCCCGGCAGGGCGGGAACTGTCGGACGCGTTCCGCGAACAGGTGGCGGGAGCGCTCTCGTACGCCTCCCACCCCCTGTACGCGCTCGTGCACGAGTCCATCTACGGGCAGGGCGGCCCGGCCACCGACTGGTCGGCGCAGCGCGTGCGAGGGGAGTTCCCGCAGTTCGACGGGGCGAAGGCGCTGGCGTCGGGCGGCCCGCTGTTCTTCACCGGCGAGTCCGTCCACCCCTGGCAGTTCGACTGCGACCCGGCACTGCGGCCGCTGCGGGAGGCGGCGCACCTGCTGGCCGCACGCACCGAGTGGCCGGCGCTGTACGACACGGCGCGGCTCGCCGCCAACGAGGTGCCGGTGGCCGCTGCCGTGTACCACGACGACATGTACGTCGACACGGAGCACGCCCTGCGGACGGCGCGGGCCATCCGGGGCCTGCGGCCGTGGGTGACGAACGAGTTCGAGCACGACGGCCTCCGGGCCGGGGGACCGCGCGTCCTGGACCGCCTGCTCGGGATGGTGCGCGGCGACGTGTAGCGCGCCGTGAGGGTCCCGCCCACCCGCGGTCGCCCGGCAAGGGAAGCACCTCGCCGCGAGGGCGCATACGCTGCCGCACATGAGCATGCCCGAGTCGAAGTCCGAACCCCCGCTGGACCCCCTGCCACAGGACTGGCAGCGCGCCCTCGCCGTCGTCGCCCACCCCGACGACCTGGAGTACGGCTGCGCCGCGGCGATCGCCGCGTGGACCGACGCGGGGCGCGAGGTCACGTACGTCCTCGCGACCCGCGGCGAAGCCGGCATCGACACCCTTGAGCCGGACGAGTGCGGCCCGCTGCGCGAACAGGAGCAGCGGGCCAGTGCGGCCGTCGTCGGCGTCGACGCCGTCGAGTTCCTCGACCACAAGGACGGTGTCGTCGAGTACGGCACGGCGCTGCGCCGCGACATCGCGGCCGCGATCCGCCGCCACCGTCCGGAGCTCGTCGTCACCCTCAATTACCGCGACACCTGGGGCGGCCTCTACTGGAACACCCCCGACCACGTCGCCGTCGGCCGCGCCACGCTCGACGCCGTCGCCGACGCGGGCAACCGGTGGATCTTCCCCGAGCTGACCGAGCAGGGCCTGGAGTCGTGGGGCGGCGTGCGGTGGGTGGCCGTCGCGGGTTCCGACCGGCCCACGCACGCCGTCGACGCGACGCCCGGCCTGGAGCGCTCGATCCGCTCCCTGCTCGAACACCGCACGTACATCGAGGTGTTGACCGACGAGGATCCGGAGACGTACTGCCGCACGTTCCTGACGCAGAACGTGCAGGCGGCGGCCGACCGGTTCGACGGGAAGCCCGCCGTGCCGTTCGAGGTGTTCAGCCGTTGATGGCGCGTTCCAAGCTGATCCAGGAGCTGCGCCGCGGCGGGCAGACCAAGGAGTCGGCGGCGCTGCTGGTCGCGGACTACGCGCACCAACTCGCCGTCGAGCTGCGGGAGACCGGGCACCGCGAGGCCGCCGACCTCATCGACCCGCGTGCGGGCGAGTGCACGTGCGGGTCGCCCACCGGGGACGACGAGGACAGCGAGCAGACCCGCAGGTACTGGCACCACGCGCGGTCCTGCCCGCTGGGCACGGCCGCCTGAGTCGGTCAACGGGCGTGCGCGCAGGGGCTATCGTGGCGGGATGGCTGCCGAGCTGATCCGTATCGTCTCCCGCTCCTCGCCGATGGCACTGGCCCAGGTCGAGCGCGTCCGCGCCGAGCTCGCCGCGCTCCACCCGGGCGTGCGCACCGAGGTCGTCCCCGTCACGACCAGCGGCGACAGGTGGATGGGCGATCTGGCCAGGCTCGGCGGGAAGGGCGCCTTCACCAAGGAGGTCGACCGGGCGCTGCTCGACGGGCACGCCGACCTCGCCGTGCACTGCCTCAAGGACATTCCGGCGGACCGGCCGCTGCCCGAAGGGTGCACGTTCGCGGCGTACCTGAAGCGTGACGACGTACGGGACGCGCTGATCGACCCGGCCGGCCGCACGCTCGACGAACTGCCCGAGGGCACCCGGATCGGCACGTCGGCGGTCCGCAGGGTGGCCCAACTGGCGTCCACGCACCCGCACTTGAGTTGCGTTCCGATGCGCGGCAACGCCAACCGGAGACTGGACAAGCTCGCGGCGGGCGACGCGGACGCGCTGCTGCTCGCCGTGTCGGGCCTCGAACGGATCGGCCGCCCGGACCTGGCGACCGAGGTGCTGTCGACGGAGCGGATGTGCCCGCCGATCGGGGCCGGCATCCTGGCGCTGCAGTGCCGCGAGGACGACCGGGCGACCCTCGACACGGTGAGCGGGCTCGGGGACCGGGACACCTGGCGGGAGGCGACCGCCGAGCGCATGTTCCTGCACGTGCTGCAGGGCCACTGCAACTCCCCGGTCGCCGGGTACGCCCGGGTCGGGCGCACCGGCGAACTCGCCCTGCGGGCCTGCGTGTTCACCCCCGACGGCAAGCGGGTGCTCAACGCCCAGGAGTGGGCGGGCCCGCTGGACCCGGCGACGCTGGGGATGTCCGTGGCGGTGGCGCTGCTGCGGCAGGGGGCGCGGGAGCTGATCGACGGCATCGCGCACTGACGCGCGAGGGCAGCCACCGTGCCGCCACCGCGCCGGCGCAGACCGGCACCGCCAGGGCCGTCAGCGTCGGTTCCATCGAGGCGGTGAAGTCACTGCCGGAGGCGAGCAGCATCGTGGCCAGGGCCACGCCGAGCGTCGGGCCGACGTTCATCGCCGTCTGCTGCAGGCCGCCCGCCACTCCGGCTTCGCCCTCGGCGGCCCGGCGCACGAGGACCTCCGTCGCGCTGACCATGACGGTGCCGAATCCCGCACCCATGGCGAACGCGCAGGCCGCGACGGCCGGTGCCGTGGCCGTGGAGTCGAGGCGGCCGAAGCCGAGGACGCCGAGCGCCAGGACGAGCATCCCGGCGCCGGTCGACGCCCGCGCCCCGTACCGGCGCAGCAGCTTCGCGCTGAGCGGCGCCGCGAGGATCATGCACAGCGCGGCGGGCAGCATCCGCAGCGCCGTGTCCAGCGCGTCGAGTCCGAGCACGTCCTGAAGGAAGTACGACGCCACGAACAGGGCACCGAACAGTGCCGCCGACGCGGCCAGCAGGATGCCGAGCGCCGCGACGACGGCCGGTGAGCCCACGAAGGACGGCGGCAGCAGCGGGCTCGGCGCCCGGCGTTCGTGGCGGACCAGGAGCACGCCGGCCAGTGCCGTCCCGCACAGGGCGAGCACGCTGCCCGCCGACCATCCCGCGCCGGGCAGCGTGACCAGCGCCGTGACCAGGCAGGCGAGGGCCGTGCCGAGCAGCAGCACTCCGCCCGGGTCGAGCCCCGCAGGACGCGGTGGCGCCGCACGCTCCGGTTCCCGTACGAGCAGGACGAGCAGGGCGATCGCCACCGCCGGCAGTACGCCGAGGAAGAACGCCGAACGCCAGCCGAAGTGTGCCGTCAGGGCGCCGCCGACCAGCGGCCCGCCGGCCGCCGCGACGCCGATCGCGCTCGTGCGCAGCGCGATCGGCATGCCCAGTTCGT
>NZ_JAAGMG010001432.1 GCF_010548525.1 Streptomyces sp. SID14478 | reverse complement strand
GTGCACGGTCGGCGGGTCCGCTACGTCATCGGTGACGAGCCGGGCCAAGTGAACGGGATGCGATGGCAGGCGCCCCGCTAGGGGCGCGGGGAACGGCGCGAGCGGCCACGTCGTCGCGCCGGCCGGACGAATCGTCCGCCCACCACGGCGCGTAGCCGTCCTCACCTCGGTGGGGCTGCTCGCGCGGTTCCCTCGCTCCTGGCGGGGTCGATCGCATCGCAGATCACCCATTCGCGCCACGTGAGGTAAACGCATGCCCGAGTACTTCCACCCAGACCCGGACGGTCACGTCCCCAGCGCCGAGGGCTACTTCGGCGCGTTCGGCGGCAAGTTCATCCCGGAGGCGCTCGTCGCCGCCGTCGACGAAGTCGCCGTCGAGTACGACAAGGCCAAGTACGACCCGGAGTTCGCCCGCGAGCTCGACGACCTCCTCGTCCACTACACCGGCCGCCCCAGCAGCCTCACCGAGGTGCCCCGGTTCGCCGAACACGCCGGTGGCGCACGGGTCTTCCTCAAGCGCGAGGACCTGAACCACACCGGCTCGCACAAGATCAACAACGTGCTGGGCCAGGCCCTGCTCACCAAGCGCATGGGCAAGACCCGCGTCATCGCCGAGACCGGAGCGGGCCAGCACGGCGTCGCCACGGCCACGGCCTGCGCTTTGTTCGGCCTCGAATGCACCATCTACATGGGTGAGATCGACACCGAGCGCCAGGCCCTGAACGTGGCCCGGATGCGCATGCTCGGCGCCGAGGTCGTCGCCGTGAAGTCCGGCAGCCGCACCCTCAAGGACGCCATCAACGAAGCGTTCCGCGACTGGGTCGCCAACGTCGACCGCACGCACTACCTCTTCGGCACGGTGGCCGGACCGCACCCCTTCCCCGCCATGGTCCGCGACTTCCACCGCGTCATCGGCGTCGAGGCCCGCCGCCAGATCCTGGAGCGCGCCGGGCGCCTGCCCGACGCCGCGATCGCCTGCGTCGGCGGCGGCTCCAACGCCATCGGCCTGTTCCACGCCTTCATCCCGGACGCGGACGTGCGCCTGATCGGCTGCGAGCCCGCCGGGCACGGCATCGGGACGGGCGAGCACGCGGCCACGCTGAGCGCAGGCGAGCCCGGCATCCTGCACGGGTCCCGCTCCTACGTCCTCCAGGACGAGGAGGGCCAGATCACCGAGCCGTACTCGATCTCCGCCGGTCTGGACTACCCGGGCATCGGCCCCGAGCACGCCTTCCTCAAGGACAGCGGGCGCGGCGAGTACCGCGCCGTCACCGACGACGCCGCGATGCAGGCGCTGCGCCTGCTGTCGCGCACCGAGGGCATCATCCCGGCCATCGAGTCGGCGCACGCCCTCGCGGGCGTCCTCGAGGTCGGCAAGGAGCTCGGCAAGGACGGGCTGATCGTCGTCAACCTGTCCGGGCGAGGCGACAAGGACATGGACACCGCGGCCCGCTACTTCGGGCTGTACGAGACGGACGCAGTCGTGGCCGCCGACGCCGAGGGCGAGCGGGCCGAGATCGAGGGGGACGCCAAGTGAGCGGGAACATCCGGCTGTTGGACGAGACCCTCGCCGCCGCCAAGGCCGAGGGCCGCTCCGCCCTCATCGCGTACCTGCCCGCGGGCTTCCCGACGATCGACGGCGGCATCGAGGCGGTCAAGGCCGCCTTCGACGGCGGCGCGGACGTGGTCGAGGTGGGCCTGCCGCACTCCGACCCCGTCCTCGACGGCCCGGTCATCCAGACCGCCGACGACATCGCGCTGCGCGGCGGCCTGAAGATCAAGGACGTCATGCGGACCGTCCGCGAGGCGTTCGAGGCCACCGGGAAGCCGGTGCTCGTCATGACGTACTGGAACCCGATCTACATCTACGGCGTCGAGCGCTTCACCGCCGAACTCGCCGAGGCGGGCGGCGCGGGCTGCATCCTGCCCGACCTGCCGGTCCAGGAGTCGGCGACGTGGCGGGAGCACGCGGCCAAGCACGGTCTCGGCACCGTCTTCGTCGTCGCGCCCAGCAGCAAGGACGAGCGGCTCGCCACGATCACGGCGGCCGGTTCGGGCTTCGTCTACGCCGCCTCGCTGATGGGCGTCACCGGCACCCGCGAGTCCGTCGGCAACCAGGCGCAGGACCTCGTCCGCCGCACCAAGGCCACCACCGACCTGCCGGTCTGCGTCGGCCTCGGCGTCTCGAACGCCGTGCAGGCCAAGGAGGTCGCCGGCTTCGCGGACGGCGTCATCGTCGGCTCGGCGTTCGTGAAGCGGATGCTGGACGCCGACGACGAGAAGGCCGGGCTCGCCGCGGTGCGCGCGCTCGCCGCCGAACTCGCCGCCGGCGTACGGGGCGACGCGTAGTCGGGTAACCCGTATGGGTGGAAGTGGGACCGGGGAGGCACGCTCGTGCCTCCCCGGTTCGTTGGCGCGGTGTGAGCGACAAGAACCGTGAGGGAAAGCGTGCGGCCCGCGAGCGGCTGGCTGCGGAGCGCGAGAAGCAGAAGGCCGCGGAGAAGCGGCGCCGGACGTTGATCGTGGGCGCGGCCGTCGTCTGCGTGCTCGGCCTGGCCGCCGTGATCGGAGTGGCCGCGGCGAATTCCGGCGACGACAGTTCCAGCGACACCTCGGGCGCCGTGGTCGCGCCGAAGGGCGCCACCGGCAAGGACGATCTGGCGATCCCCGTCGGCAAGGACAGCGCCAAGTCGACGCTCACGGTGTGGGAGGACTTCCGCTGCCCCGCGTGCAAGTCCTTCGAGGACACGTACCGGTCGACGATCCACGAGCTGACCGACTCCGGCCAGCTGAAGGTCGAGTACCACACGGTCACCCTGATCGACGCGAACATGCGCGGCACCGGCTCCCTGCGCGCGGGCAACGCGGCGGCGTGCGCGCAGGGCGCGGGCAAGTTCTCCGGCTACCACGACGTGCTGTACGAGAACCAGCCGGAGGAGAGCGACGACGCGTTCGCCGACAACGGCAAGCTCATCGACCTGGCCAAGAAGGTCGACGGGCTCGTCACCGACACCTTCAAGTCCTGTGTGGACGACGGCACGCACGACGGCTGGATCAACAAGAGCTACAAGGCGTTCGGCGACGCCGGGTACTCCGGCACGCCGACGGTCCTGCTGAACGGCAAGAACATCATGGACGACAAGACGATGACCCCCGAGAAGCTGAAGACGCAGGTGCAGGAGGCCGCCAAGTAGGCCGCGCATAAAGGCAGGGCTCATCAGGCGAGGCTTGTTATGGAGACGTAGCCGGGCTGCTGGACGTGTCCACGGCCCGGCACGGTAGCGTCGACCCTGCCATGGAACTTGCCTACATCCCCAGTCCGTCGCAAGGGGTCGTCCACCTCGGACCGATCCCGCTGCGCGGCTACGCGTTCTGCATCATCATCGGCGTCTTCCTGGCCGTCTGGCTGGGCAACCGGCGCTGGATCGCCCGTGGCGGGCGCGCCGGGACGGTCGCCGACATCGCCGTGTGGGCGGTGCCGTTCGGCCTCGTCGGCGGGCGGCTCTACCACGTGATCACGGACTACGAGCTGTACTTCAGCGACGGCCGTGACTGGGTGGACGCCTTCAAGATCTGGGAGGGCGGCCTCGGTATCTGGGGCGCCATCGCGCTCGGCGCGGTGGGCGCGTGGATCGGCTGCCGCCGCCGTGGCATCCCGCTCCCGGCGTGGGCCGACGCGCTCGCGCCCGGCATCGCCATCGCCCAGGCCGCGGGCCGCTGGGGCAACTGGTTCAACCAGGAGCTGTACGGCCGCGAGACCCACGTGCCGTGGGCGCTGCACATCACCTCCGACACGGACGGGCGGGTGCCGGGCTACTACCACCCGACCTTCCTCTACGAGTCGCTGTGGTGCATCGGCGTCGCGCTGCTCGTCATCTGGGCCGACCGGAAGTTCAAGCTCGGACACGGGCGGGCGTTCGCGCTGTACGTCGCGTCGTACTGCGTGGGCCGGTTCTGGATCGAGTACATGCGCGTGGACGACGCGCACCACATCCTGGGGATGCGCCTCAACAACTGGACGGCGATCTTCGTCTTCCTGCTCGCCGTGGTCTACCTGGTGCTGTCGGCGCGGATGCGGCCGGGGCGCGAGGAGATCGTCGAGCCGGGCGCCTCCGACGGGGACCAGGGCGACGCGTCAGGGGATGCGACCTCCGTCGAGGACTCCGTTCCCGCCAAGGACTCGGCCTCCTCCGAGGACTCCGGCTCCGAAAGCTCCGGCTCCGAGGGCTCCGGCTCGGAGGACTCCGTGAAGCTGGACAAGTCGGCCGATGCCGAGGCCGGCGCCGATGTGGACGCGGGGGCCAAGAAGGCCTGACAGCTGTCGGCTGTACGTCGATGAGGGCGCCGGACCGAGTGGTCGGCGCCCTCCGGCGTTCACGCGGACGGACCTCCGGCGTTCACGCGGACGGGCTCGGCACCCCGCGCCGGGCCAGCGCCAGCACGCGCTCCGCACCCGCCACCACCGCCGCGTCCACGAACCGCCCGTCCGGCAGGGCC
>NZ_JAAGMG010001389.1 GCF_010548525.1 Streptomyces sp. SID14478 | reverse complement strand
GCGCGGGCTTCGCCACGGCGAGTCGCCCGAGCGCACCGACGTCCGCTGCGCCGCCGTTCTTCGCGGCGGCGGCGTCGCCGGTCAGCAGCCGGCCCGTACCGAGCGGCAGCCCGTCCTCCCGGACGGCCAGCACGTGCACCGCGTCGGCGTCGTACGCGTCGTACTCGAGGTCCTCGGGAACGCCCTGCTCGCCGACGAAGACTTCCTTGCGCACGGCGAAACAGGCCGCGCGCTCCGCGTCCCCCTCGGCCACGCGCACGGCGTACTCCGCGCCGCCGCTCACGAGCTCTCCGCCCGGACCCGGTCGAGGGCGGTCTGCAGGTCCTCGGGGTACGCGCTCTCGAACTGGACCCACTCCCCGTCCGACGGGTGCTCGAACCCGAGCCGCACCGCGTGCAGCCACTGCCGCGTGATCCCGAGCCGCTTGGCGAGCGTCGGGTCGGCGCCGTACGTCATGTCGCCGACGCAGGGGTGCCGGTGCGCGGACATGTGCACGCGGATCTGGTGCGTGCGCCCGGTCTCCAGCTTGATGTCCAGCAAGGAGGCGGCCCGGAACGCCTCGATGAGGTCGTAGTGCGTGACCGACGGCTTGCCGTCCGCCGTCACGGCCCACTTGTAGTCGTGGTTCGGGTGCCGGCCGACCGGGGCGTCGATGGTGCCGCTCATCGGGTCGGGGTGGCCCTGCACGAGCGCGTGGTAGCGCTTGTCCGGCACGCGCTCCTTGAACTGGCGCTTCAGCGACGTGTACGCGCGCTCGGACTTGGCGACGACCATCAGCCCGGACGTGCCCACGTCCAGCCGGTGCACGATGCCCTGCCGCTCGGCGGCACCGGAGGTGGAGATCCGGTACCCGGCGGCGGCGAGGCCACCGATCACGGTCGTGCCGGTCCAGCCCGGGCTGGGGTGGGCGGCGACGCCCACCGGCTTCACGATGACGACGATGTCGTCGTCGTCGTGCACGATCTCCATGCCCTCGACGGGCTCGGCGACGATCTGCACCGGAGCGGCCGCCTGCGGCATCTCCACTTCCAGCCAGGCCCCGCCGTGCACCCGCTCGGACTTGCCCACCACCGAGCCGTCCACCGTCACCTTCCCGGCGGCGGCGAGTTCGGCGGCCTTGGTGCGGGAGAAGCCGAACATGCGGGAGATGGCGGCGTCGACGCGCTCGCCCTCCAGGCCGTCGGGCACGGGCAGGGTTCGGATCTCGGGAATGGTGCTCACGCATCGAGTATGCAGGAGCGCACCGACAGCCCCGTACCGCAGCCCTGTCACCAGGGCCGCGGCCTCAGTCCTTGTGGAGGGTCCCGTCCGGGTCGATGCCGCGGAAGGACAGCAGCACGATCAGGATGCCGCCGCAGACGATCGCGGAGTCCGCGAGGTTGAAGACCGGGTAGTTCTTCGGCGCGATGAAGTCGACGACCGCGCCCTCGAAGACGCCCGGCGCACGGAAGACCCGGTCGGTGAGGTTGCCGAGCGCCCCGCCGAGCAGCAGCCCGAGCGCGATCGCCCACGGAGTGCTGTAGAGCTTCTTCGCGAGGCGCGCGATCACGACGATCACCGCCGCCGCGATCAGCGTGAAGACGATCGTGAACGCCTCGCCGATGCCCCAGGCGGCCCCCGGGTTACGGATGACCTCCAGCTGCAGCCAGTCCCCGAGGATCCGGATGGAGTCGCGGTGCTCCAGCTTGGCGACCACGAGCAGCTTGCTGCCGAGGTCCAGGGCGTACGCCAGAGCGGCCACGGCGAACAGTACGGCGATGCGCCGCCTGCCCCTGGGCCGCTCGGCGACCGCCTCGTCGGCGTCCTGAGCCGGGGCCCGGTCGGCCTTCTCCGGCTCGGCTGCCCCCGTCTCAGGGGAATCCGGCGTACCGATGATGCGCTCCGCCTCTGCCACGTGAGTCCCTCAACCTAGTACCTGACTGAGGACGAGAGTACGGCACGACCGTGCGGCCCCACGGGGACGGTTCAGTAACGGCGCTCCTGCTTCTGCTTGCACTCCACGCAGAGCGTCGCCCGCGGAAAGGCCTGCATACGCGCCTTGCCGATGGGGTTGCCGCAGTTCTCGCAGACCCCGTACGTGCCGGCGTCCAGGCGCTCCAGGGCCCGCTCCGTCTGCTCCAGCATCTCCCGGGCGTTGGCGGCCAGCGACATCTCGTGCTCGCGCGTGATGTTCTTCGTCCCGGTGTCGGCGTCGTCGTCCCCCGCGCCGTCCCCCGAGTCGCGCATCAGACCGGCGAGGCCCTCCTCCGCGGCCGCGATCTCGCTCCCGAGCCGCAGCACCTCGCTCTGCAGCTCGGCGCGCGCCTCCTTGACCTCGTCCGGGGTCCAGGGGTCCTCGCCCGGCCGGACGGCCAGCTCACCGGGGACCGCGGCGGACACCCGCGCCTTGGGCACCGCGCCGGGCTTCTTCGCCGCGGTGGCCGTGCCCTGAGTCTTCTTCGCAACCACTGTCGTGGCTCCCGTCGTCTTCGCGGCCTCGGCCGCGCCCTCGGCCGCGGAGGCGACCGTCTTCTTCGCCGCGCCCTTGCGTCCGGCGCTCTCCGCGCCCTGCGCCTCTGCCGCGTGCGCGGCATCGGCCTTCTTGGCCGTACCGGCCGCCTTCTTGGTCGTACGCTTCCCCGTCGCGGCCTTCGCGGCACCTTCGACGGCACTCGCGTCTTCCCCGGCGGGGGTGGCGTCCGCGTGTGCGGCGGCCGCCTTCTTGGTCGCGCTCTTCGTGGCCGCCGCCTTCTTGGCGCCGGTCGTCTTCGTTGCCGCCTTCTTGGCCGCGGGTTTCGTCTCCGCCGCCTTCTTGGTCGCGGCTCTCCCCGTGGCCGACTCCGTAGCCGCGGATTCCTTGCTCGCGGCCGTCTTCTTCGGTGTCGTCGCCTTGGACGTCGACTTCACCGCCTTCGTGGCGCCGGCCGCCGGTTTCCCGGCCGCCCCGGCGCTCTTCTTGCCCGCCACGTCCTTCCCGGCACCGCCGGGGGAGGCAGTGGCGCGGGCCGCCCCGCCGGAGGCACCCGCGCCCGTGGATCTGTCGGACGTCGACTGCTGAACGGCGGTCTTTTTCGCCACCATGGCCGCGGCCCCTTCACAATGTGTGATCTTGCACGCGAATCGTGCTGGGACGATAAATCGACTCGGAGGCCGCGGCAACGGGGCGCACGCCCCGATCCGCCTCCGTTCGCCGCACCCCGCGCCCCCGCCGCGACCGGCCTGCAAGCGTTGTGCCCAGCTCCCCGCCCGGTAAATCCGCGTCCGGGAGGCCCGGCCGGATCGGTCGGCGCGCGTGTCGCCATTCGGGTCACCCGACGCGGCCCGGCGCCGGGTGCTCCGACCCCGCGAAAACCGGTCGGCCGCGCCTCGCCGGGCCCCGTACACTGGGCACAGCGAGAAGCGTGGATGGGGCCGAGTAGCGGCGTACGCAGCCAAGAGCGATCCGGGGACGGTGGAAGCCCGGGGGCGAGCGCGCGGCGAAGATCACCCCGGAGCCGTCGGAAGAACCCCGCAGCACTCCTGCAGCGGCCAGTAGACCCGGCATCGCGACCCCAATGAGGGGGCTCACCGGAGCACACCACGCACCGGAGGGCCAAGGAGGGTGGTACCGCGGGAGCACCAGCGCTCTCGTCCCTCCGACGGAAGGACGCACATCCGCCGGAGGAAGACTGATGACGCAGTACCGTCAGGTGCCCGCCCAGGTCGATCTGCCCGCCCTCGAGCACGCCGTGCTCGACTTCTGGCGCGAGCAGAAGATCTTCGCCAAGACCCTGGACCAGTCCGAGGGACGCCCCGAGTGGGTGTTCTACGAGGGCCCGCCCACGGCCAACGGCATGCCGGGCGCCCACCACATCGAGGCCCGCGTCTTCAAGGACGTCTTCCCCCGCTTCCGCACGATGCGCGGCTACCACGTGGCCCGCAAGGCGGGCTGGGACTGCCACGGCCTCCCGGTGGAGCTGGCGGTCGAGAAGGAGCTCGGCTTCAGCGGCAAGAAGGACATCGAGGCGTACGGCATCGCCGAGTTCAACGCCAAGTGCCGCGAGTCCGTGCTGCGGCACACCGACGCCTTCGCCGACCTCACGACCCGCATGGGGTACTGGACCGACCTCGACGACCCCTACGTCACGATGGACCCCGAGTACATCGAGTCGGTCTGGTGGTCGCTGAAGGAGATCTTCAACAAGGGCCTGCTGGTCCAGGACCACCGCGTCGCCCCCTGGTGCCCGCGCTGCGGCACCGGCCTGTCCGACCACGAGCTGGCCCAGGGCTACGAGACGGTCGTCGACCCCTCCGTCTACGTCCGTTTCCCTCTCACCTCCGGTCCACTGGCGGGCCGGGCGTCGCTCCTGATCTGGACGACGACCCCCTGGACCCTGGTGTCGAACACGGCGGTCGCCGCGCACCCCGACGTGACGTACGTCGTCGTGACGGACGGCGAGGAGAGGCTCGTCGTCGCCGCGCCGCTCGTCGAGAAGGCCCTCGGCGAGGGCTGGGAGACCACCGGCGAGTCCTTCACCGGCGCCGAAATGGAGCGCTGGAAGTACCAACGACCGTTCGAGCTCGTCGAGTTCCCGGCCGAGGCGCACTACGTCGTGAACGCCGACTACGTGACGACCGAGGACGGCACGGGCCTGGTGCACCAGTCCCCCGCGTTCGGTGAGGACGACCTCAAGGTCTGCCGCGCGTACGGACTGCCGGTCGTGAACCCGGTCCTGCCCGACGGCACGTTCTCGCCGGACGTCCCCATGGTCGGCGGCGTCTTCTTCAAGAAGGCCGACGAGGCGCTCACGGAGGACCTGCAGACCCGCGGTCTCCTCTTCAAGCACATCCCGTACGAGCACAGCTACCCGCACTGCTGGCGCTGCCACACCGCGCTGCTGTACTACGCGCAGCCGTCCTGGTACATCCGCACCACGGCCGTCAAGGACCGCCTCCTCCAGGAGAACGAGAAGACCAACTGGTTCCCGGAGACCGTCAAGCACGGCCGCTTCGGCGACTGGCTGAGCAACAACATCGACTGGGCGCTCTCCCGCAACCGCTACTGGGGCACCCCGCTGCCGATCTGGCGCTGCGAGGAGGGCCACCTCACGTGCGTGGGCTCCCGCGAGGAGCTGTCCGAGCTGACGGGCACCGACCAGTCGTCGCTCGACCCGCACCGCCCGTACATCGACAGCGTCACGTTCCCCTGCACGCACGACGGCTGCTCCCTGGAGTCCGTCCGCGTCCCGGAGGTCATCGACGCCTGGTACGACTCGGGTTCGATGCCGTTCGCGCAGTGGGGCTACCCGCACAAGAACAAGGAGCTCTTCGAGTCGCGCTACCCGGCGCAGTTCATCTCGGAGGCCATCGACCAGACCCGCGGCTGGTTCTACACGCTGATGGCGATCGGCACGCTGGTCTTCGACGAGTCGTCGTACGAGAACGTGGTCTGCCTCGGCCACATCCTCGCCGAGGACGGCCGCAAGATGTCCAAGCACCTGGGCAACACCCTGGAGCCGATCCCGCTGATGGACCGGCACGGTGCGGACGCGGTGCGCTGGTTCATGGCGGCCGGCGGCTCCCCGTGGGCGGCCCGTCGCGTCGGCCACGGCACGATCCAGGAGGTCGTCCGCAAGACGCTCCTCACGTACTGGAACACCGTCGCCTTCCAGGCCCTGTACGCCCGTACGTCGAACTGGGCGCCCAGCGAGGCGGACCCGGCCCCGGCCGAGCGCAGTGTCCTCGACCGCTGGCTGCTGTCCGAGCTGCACCGGCTCACCGACGAGGTCACCACGTCCCTGGAGGCGTACGACACCCAGCGCGCCGGCAAGCTCCTGTCGGCGTTCGTCGACGACCTCTCCAACTGGTACGTGCGCCGCTCGCGCCGCCGCTTCTGGCAGGGCGACAAGGCCGCGCTGCGCACCCTGCACGACGTGGTGGTGACGGTCACTCAGCTGATGGCCCCGCTCACGCCGTTCATCACGGAGCGGGTCTGGCAGGACCTGGTCGTCCCCGTCACCCCGGGCGCCCCGGAGTCGGTGCACCTGTCGACGTGGCCCGAGGCGGACCGCGCGGCGATCGATCCGGGCATGTCGACGCAGATGGATCTCGTGCGCCGTCTCGTGGAGCTCGGTCGCGCCACGCGCGCGGAGTCGGGCGTCAAGACCCGCCAGCCGCTCTCGCGCGCGCTGGTCGCGGCGACGGGCTTCGACGCACTCGACCCGGAGCTGTACTCGCAGATCACCGAGGAGCTGAACGTCTCCTCCCTGGCCTCGCTCTCCGAGGTCGGCGGCTCCCTGGTCGACACGACGGCGAAGGCGAACTTCCGGGCGCTCGGCAAGCGCTTCGGCAAGCGCGTCCAGGACGTCGCGAAGGCGGTGTCGGCGGCGGACGCTGCCGCGCTCTCCCTCGCCCTGCGCGAGGGCACCGCGTCGGTCGAGGTCGACGGCGAGACCATCACGCTCGCCCCCGACGAGGTCATCATCACGGAGACCCCGCGCGAGGGCTGGTCGGTGGCCTCCGACTCCGGCGCGACCGTGGCCCTCGACCTGGAGCTCACGGAGGAGCTGCGGCAGGCGGGCCTGGCCCGTGACGCGATCCGCCTGATCCAGGAGGCCCGCAAGAACAGCGGCCTGGACGTCGCGGACCGCATCGCCCTGCGCTGGACGTCCACGGACCCGGCGGTGATCTCGGCCCTGTCCGAGCACTCCGGCCTGATCGCCGACGAGGTCCTGGCCACGGACTTCGCCCAGGGCGAGGCGGACGACGCGTACGGGGAGGCGTTCACGGACGAGGGCCTGAGCCTGGTCTTCCGCCTGCGCAAGGCGTAGGCAGCGGGTACCGGCTGCGCCCGGGAAAGGGGTCGGCCCCGCCAGAGTCTGTCTGGCGGGGCCGACCCCTTTCGGCGTCGTGGCGCGGGGCCCCACCGGGACGCCCGCTCCCCGAGCCGCGAAAAGGCCCTGGCCCGGATCGCAGAAACGATCCGGGCCAGGGCCTGAATGAACGCCGACGCCTTCTCAGGCGCGCGGGGCGCCCCTAGTTGTCGTCCTCGTCGATGAGGAACCCGCGCATCGGCGACGGGGCCTGCTGCATCGGCTGCGGCGCCTGCGGCCGCACCGGCGCCATCGGCTGCGTCATCGCGGGCGACATCTGCTGCTGGGCACCGTAGGACGGACCGCCCTGCTGCGGGTTGCCGCCCATGTTCTGGTTGCCACCGTAGGACGGGGCACCCGCACCGGCCGGAGCCATCGAAGGCGCCGGGGACGGCGGCAGCGACGCGGTCGCCGGGGTACGCGGCGGGGCCAGCGAGTCGTCGGCCTGGGTCTCCAGCTGGCGCAGCTGCGACTCCAGGTACGACTTCAGACGCGTGCGGTACTCGCGCTCGAAGCCGCGCAGGTCCTCGACCTTGCGCTCCAGCGTGGCGCGAGCGGACTCCAGGGAGCCCATCGCGACGCGGTGCTTCTCCTGCGCGTCCCGCTCCAGGGCGTCGGCCTTGGCACGGGCGTCACGCTCGAGACCCTCGGCGCGGCTGCGGGCCTCGCCGACGATCTTGTTGGCCTCGGAGCGGGCCTCGGCGATCGCCTGGTCGGCGGTCTGCTGGGCCAGCGAGAGGACACGGGCAGCGCTGTCGCCACCGGGGCCCTGACCGGGCTGCGGCATCTGCGGACCGCCGTGGCCGCCCATGGGGCCGCCCATCGGACCGCCGAGCTGCGGCTGCTGGCCCATCGGACCCTGACCCATCGGGCCGGGACCCTGCGGACCGCCGTGGCCCTGCGGACCCGGGCCCTGGGGACCGTGTCCACCGGGGCCGGCCGGGAGCTGCGGGGCACCGCTCGGCAGCTGCGGCGGACCACCCATGGGGCCGCCCATCTGCTGCTG
>NZ_JAAGMG010001351.1 GCF_010548525.1 Streptomyces sp. SID14478 | reverse complement strand
GCCGGGCCGAGCCGGGCGCGGCCGGCGGGTTCCAGCGCGCGCACCTTCCAGCCGCTGCCCTCCTGGTAGAGCCGCATGCTGAGCCGGGTCCGGGTCGCGCGGACGCCGGGCAGCCGGCCCAGCCCGTCGGTGACGCGGCGTCCCAGTGACGGCAGGTCGGGGGCGGCGACGGACAGGAAGAGGTCGTAGTCGCCGACCACGTGCTCCGCGCTGAACACCCAGGGCAGCGCGACGAGCCGGGCGGTCAGCTCCTCCACCTCGCCCGGGGCGCAGGTCAGTTCCACGTACGCGACGGTCGCCGTGGCCGGGCCCGCGTACGCCGTGACCCAGGCGAGCCCGTCCCGCTCCAGGCGGGCCCAGCGGCGGGCCGCCGTCGTCGCGTCGATGCCGAGGGCCGGTCCGATCCGGGACCAGGGGGCGCGCGGATCGGTCTGCAGGGCGTCGATGAGGGCGAGGTCCACCTCCTCGAAGGCGGCGGATTCCGGCGCCGGAGCGAGCACCCTGCCGTTTTCCTGCATTTGCGGCCCTCTCCCGCGCGGCGGCCGGATTCTGTCCCCACTTCCGCGCCGCTCCCCACACCAGCACGCCCACTCTAGAAGGAGTGCCTGTGGTTCCACCGTCCCCGGCCCCCGGCAGGGAACGCCTCGACCGAGGCGCCAAGATCACGGTCGCGCTGCTCTTCGCCGCCTGGCTGACCGACTACGTCGACCGGCTCGTCATCAATCTCGCCCTGCCCTCGATCGGCGACGAGTTCGACCTGAGCCGGGCCCAGCAGGGCGTCGCCGTCTCGGTGTTCTTCGTGGCGTACGCCGTCTGCCAGATCCCCGGCGGGATGCTCGCCGACCGGTTCGGCGCCAAGCGGGTCACCTGCTGGGCGCTGATCGTCTGGTCCGTGTTCACGGCGCTGACCGGGCTCGCCGGGTCGTTCGCGATCCTGCTCGTGGTGCGGTTCCTGTTCGGCGTCGCCGAGGGGATCTTCCCGGGCGCCTCCATGAAGGCGGTGAGCGAGCGGACCACGCCGGGGCAGCGGATGGGCGCCAACGGCCTGGTCCAGTCCTCGAACGCGGTGGCGGCCGTCGTCGCCCCGCTGGCCGCGGCCCCGCTCATCGCCCACTTCGGCTGGCGCTCGGCGTTCTTCAGCGTCGCCGCCGTGGGCGTCCTCGTGTACGCGGCGGTACGGCTGTGGCTGCCCGAGCCGCACGGGCCCCGCGTCGCACCCCCGGCGGGCGGCACGCGCACCGTCGTACGGTCGGGGACCCTGTGGGCGTTCGCCGGGATGTTCTTCGGCTACGACATCATCGTGTGGGGCCTGAACACCTGGGTGCCGTCGTACCTCAACGAGGAGCGCGGGCTGGACCTCACCTCGGCGGGCGCCCTCGCGGTGGTACCGGCGGCCGCGGCGACCGTCTCCGTGATCGTCGGCGGGCGGCTCGCGGACCGCTTCGAGGGACACCAGCGCAAGGTCGTCGTCCCCGCCATGACCGTCTCCTCGGTCGCGCTGCTGCTGATGGCGACGGCGTCCGGCACGTTCGCGTTCGTGGCCTGGATGACGGTGGCCATCGCCGCGGCGTCCCTGTCCTACATGCCCGTCTTCGCGGTGCCGCTGCGCAGCCTGCCGCCCGAACTGACCGGCGCCGCCGCCGGGTTGATCACTTTTGGCGGGCAGCTCGGCGGGGTCGTCGCGCCGACCGCCATGGGGCTGCTCGCGGACGCGGCGGGATTCGGCGCCGCGTTCGGCTTCCTCGTCGTCGGCGCGGTGCTCGCCGCGGTCCTCGCCTGCGTCACCCCGCAGGACACCGTCTCCTTCCGCCGGGCGCTGCGGCTGCCCGAGCCGGCCCCCCTGCCCGCCACCCCCGTCACCGTAGAGAGCGAGAACCCATGACCACCACCGTGCCCGGCCTCGACGCCCTGCTGCCCTCCCTGCGCGCGCTCTACCGGGACCTGCACGCGCACCCCGAGCTGTCCCTCCAGGAGACGCGCACCGCCGGCGTCGTCGCCGGGCGGCTGCGCGCGCAGAGCGGCTGGGAGGTGACCGAGGCGGTCGGCGGCACCGGCGTCGTGGGCGTGCTGCGCAACGGCGAGGGCCCGACCGTGCTGCTGCGCGCCGACATGGACGGGCTGCCCGTCCTGGAGGCGACCGGGCTGCCGTACGCGTCAAAGGCGCGCGGCACCGACCGCGACGGCAACGACGTACCGGTGATGCACGCCTGCGGCCACGACATGCACGTCACGTGTCTGCTCGGTGTGACGGCGCTGCTCGCCGCGGACCGGGGCGGCTGGCGCGGCACGGTCGTCGCGGTGTTCCAGCCCGCGGAGGAGACCGGCGAGGGCGCGCGGAACATGCTCGCGGACGGCTTCGCGGAGCGCTTCCCGGCGCCGGACGTGTGCCTGGGCCAGCACGTGGGCCCGTTCCCGGCGGGTGTCGCGGTGACCCGGCCGGGCCCCGTGATGGCGGCCTCCGACAGTTACCGGGTGCGGCTCTTCGGGCGGGGCGGGCACGGCTCGACGCCCGAGTCGACGGTCGATCCGGTGGTGCTGGCGGCGGCCGTGGTGCTGCGCCTGCAGACCGTGGTGGCGCGGGAGGTCGGCGCCTCGCAGGCCGCCGTGGTGACGGTGGGCTCGCTGCACGCCGGCACGAAGGAGAACATCATCCCGGACGAGGCCGAGCTGAAGCTCAACATCCGTTCCGTGGACCCCGTCGTGCGCGAACGGGTGCTGGCCGCCGTGCGCAGGATCGTCCGGGCGGAGGCCGAGGCGTCGGGGGCGCCCGAGGAACCGGAGTTCACCTCGCTCGGCTCCTTCCCGGTCACCGTGAACACCGCGGACGCCACGGCGACCACGCTCACCGGCCTGCGCCGGGTGCTCGGCGAGGAGGCGGTGCTGGTGCTCCCGCAGCCGATCAACGGCAGCGAGGACTTCGGCCTGTTCGGCACCGCGCTCGGCGCCCCGTCGGTGTTCTGGCACTTCGGCGGCGTCGATCCGGCCGCGTTCGCGGGCCTGGACGCCGAGACGCTGGCGGCGCGCGGCCTGCCCGCGGAGGTCGCCGTGAACCACTCCCCGCGCTACGCCCCGCTGCAGGATCCGACGATCGAGCTGGGGGTGCGGGCCCTGCTGGGCGCGGCCCGCACCTGGCTCGCCGACGGGGCCGACGGGGCCGACGGGATGGGGTGAGCACGCGCGAGGGGCGCCGGGAACCTCCGCGGTTCCCGGCGCCCCTCGCGTCGGCCTGCGTGCGTCCCCCGGTGGGCCGGACAGCCCCTAGTCGTCGCCTCTGCCGTTGTCGTTGTTCCCGTCGATCGGGTTCTCCGGGTCCGGGATGCCCCAGGTCGGCGAACCGGTGTCGGTGGGCGGGTCCGGCGTCTGCGTCGGGTTGTCCGTCGGCGGGCCGGTGGTCGGCGTGTCGGTCGGCGTCGACGGGGACGAAGGGGGCTTCGTCGACGGGGTCCTGGTCGGCGCCGTCGGGGTGTCCTGCGGCTGCTCGGTCGGCGTGATGGGGGCCGTCGTCGTGGGCTCGACGCCGGCGCCCATGTCGGTGTCGAGGTCGAACGTCTTGTTGGGGCTGGAGGAGTTGAAGGTGTACTGGGCCCAGATCTTGGCCGGGAAATTGCCGCCGTCGACGCGCGGAAGGCCGCCCGCTCCCTTCATGGAGAGCTGCTTGCCCGCCTCCGACGTGTTCAGCGCACCCTCACCGAACAGGCCCACCGACGTGACCAGGTCCGGCGTGTACCCGGTGAACCAGGCCGACTTGTTGTCGTCGGAGGTACCGGTCTTGCCCGCGACCTTCTGCCCGTCACGTGCCGGATTGTTGCGGACCGAGGTCTGCGCCGTGCCGTCGTCGACCACGCCGGTCAGCACCGAGGTGACCGAGTCGGCGGCGCCGCGGCTGATGACCTGGTCACCGATCGCCTTCGGCAGTTCGACCTGCTGGCCCTGCTTGGACACCGACTTCACGATCTGCGGGGTGACCTGCTTGCCGTGGTTGTCGAGCGTCGCGTAGACGCCGGCCATCTCCATCGGGCTGGCCCCCATGGTGCCCAGGGTCTGCGCGAAGTACGGCTTGAGGTCGTCGTCGTTCATGCCGAGCTTCTTGGCCGTCGCCATGACCTGGTCCATGCCGACGTCGGCGCCCATCTGCGCGAAGACGGAGTTGATGGACTTGTTCGTCGCGGTCTGCACGCTGACCGGGCCGTAGCTGTGCTTGTCCTCGTTGGGCGGCGCGAACCCGACCTTCTTGCCGTCCGCGACGACCGGGCGCTTGCTCGTGCCGTCGTAGATCGTGCTCGCCTTGATCGACTGGCCGGTCTGCGTCTTGGCCTTGTTCTCCAGCGCGGCCGCGAGAATGATCGGCTTGAAGGTGGAGGCCGGCTGGTAGTCGTCGCGGGTCGCGTTGTTCACGTAGTGCTTGCTGAGCCCCGGGCCGCCGTACAGGGCCAGGACCTTGCCGGTCTTCGGGTCGACCGAGACGGCACCGGCCTGCACGCGCGAGTCGGCCTTCTTCTTCGCGTCCAGGTTGTCGGTCAGCTGCTCCTTGACCGACTTCTCCAGCTGCTTCTGCTTCTTGCGGTCGATGTTGAGGGTGATCGTGTAGCCACCGGCGTCGAACTGCTCGTCGGTGAGGTTCAGGTCCTTCTTGACCTGCGCCTTGGCGGCCTCGTAGAGGTAGCCCTCCTGGCCCTGCAGCCCGGCGGCGGCCTTCGGCGCGATCGGCTTGGGGAACTTCATGTCCTGCCGCTCGCTCGCGCTGAGCCAGTGCATGTCGACCATGTTGTCGAGCACGTAGTTCCAGCGCTGCTTGACCAGTTGCTTGCCGGTGTCGGAGGCGACGGCCCAGTCGTACTGGTTCGGGGCCTGGAGCAGCGCCGCGAGGTAGGCGCCCTGCGCCACGCTCAGCTTCGAGGCGTCCTTGCCGTAGTAGGCCTGGGACGCGGCCTGGATGCCCCAGGAGCCGCGTCCGTAGAAGCTGGTGTTGATGTAGCCCGCGAGGATGTCGTTCTTGGACTTCTTGCGGTCCACCTTCAGCGAGATGACCATTTCCTTCAGCTTGCGCGTGACGGTCTGGTCCTGCGTGAGGTAGTAGTTCTTCACGTACTGCTGGGTGAT
>NZ_JAAGMG010001315.1 GCF_010548525.1 Streptomyces sp. SID14478 | reverse complement strand
CCGGCGGCGACGACCCGGTCGACGGCCGCCGGGTCGCCGAAGCCCAGCAGGGCCTTGCCCGCGGCGGTGCAGTGGGCGGGCAGGCGGGCCCCGACGCGTGCGGCCGGCCCTTGGTCGTCGAGCGAGCCGATCCGCTCCAGGCAGACGACGTCGATGCCGTCGAGGACACAGAGCTGCACCAACTTGCCGGTGGCGTCGTGCAGTTCGTCGAGGTGCGGCAGCGCGGCGCGCACCAGCCGGTTGTGATGGGCGGCGAGCCCGCCGTGCTCCAGGATGCGCATGCCCATGCGGTAGTCGCGGCCCTCCCTGTCCAGCCAGCGCAGCTGCACCAGTTGGTCGAGGATGCGGTGCGCGGAGGAGCGGCTGAGCCCCGAACGCTGGATCACCTGGGTCAGGGACAGCCTCGGGTGGGTGCCGTCGAAGGCCCCGAGGACCGCCTCGGCCTTCTCCAGCAGGGACAGCGGCACGGCCGCGGCCGGCTCCTCGACGGCCGGGTCCTCGACGACGGCTTCGCGCACAGCAAACCCCCGGTTCAGCGGGATTCCGGATCCTGTTCGGCCGCATGAACGGCCTTGTCCGGACGATGCCACGGCCTTCGGCGCGCAGGGAAGCACCGCGCACGAGGTATTTCTATTAGAAATACCTCGTGTCGGTGTGGGCTGCTCCGTGACCGCCGCCGGGGGCCCTTCCCGCTCACCGGGAACCACCGCTTCTGGGGCCTGCTCGCCCGGCCTACGTTCGCTGCACATCGATCCACCACACCCCGAGGGGGGCATATGAGTCAGGACTCCGCCGCCGTCCTGGACGCCGTCCGCGCCCTGCTGCCGGCGCTGCGCGAGCGCGTCGCCGACGCGGAGGCACAGCGCAAGGTGCCCGAGTCGAGCATCAAGGACCTCGCCGCGACCGGCTTCTTCCGGCTGTTGCAGCCGCGCCGCTTCGGCGGGTACGCGGCCGACCCCACGCTCTTCTACGACGCGGTGCACGAGATCGCCGAGGCCTGCGGTTCGACGGGCTGGGTGGCGTCCGTGGTCGGCGTGCACCCCTGGCACGTCGCCCTGTTCGACCCGAGGGCGCAGGCCGAGGTGTGGGGCGAGGACGGGGAGCGCGCCGACACCCGGATCTCCTCCTCGTACGCGCCGACGGGCAGGGTCACCGTCGTCGACGGCGGCTTTCGGATCTCGGGGCGCTGGCACTTCTCGTCCGGCTGCGACCACTGCGAGTGGGCGCTGCTCGGCGGTCTGGTCACGGACGCCGAGGGCCGCCCGGTGGACATGCGGACGTTCCTGCTGCCGCGCCACGCGTACACGATCGACGACGTGTGGGACACGGTCGGCCTGCGCGGCACGGGCTCCAACGACGTCGTCGTGGACGACGTGTTCGTGCCCGAGCACCGCGCCCTGTCGTTCGGCCCGGTCACCGCGCTGGACGTGCCGGGCCACGCGGTGAACCCGGAGCCGGTCTACAAGCTCCCCTACGCGTCGGTGTTCACCACGACGATCTCCGCGCCGATCACCGGGATCGCGCGGGGCGCGTACGCCTCGTACGTGCACGCCACGCGGGAGCGGATCCGCGTCAGTTACGGCACGAAGGTCGCCGAGGACCCCTTCGCGCAGGTGCGGATCGCGCGGGCGGGCAGCGAGATCGACGCGGCCTGGCTGCTGCTGCGCCGCAACATCGCCGAGCTGTACGCGCTTGCCGAGCGCGGGGAGCCGCTGCCGCTGGAACTGCGCGGCCGCACCCGCCGCGACCAGGTCCTGGCGACCGAGCGCTGCACGTCGGCGGTGGACCTGCTGATGGAGAACGCGGGCGGCAACGCGATGCGCATCGGCGGCAATGCGGTGCAGCGCGCCTGGCGCGACTGCCACACCGGGCGCGGGCACGCCGCCAACGACCCCGAGCGCGCGCTGATGATGCACGGGCAGATCACGCTGGGCCTCGAGATTCAGGACACGATGCTGTGACGACCTATCAGGCGACCTCACGCATCGCCCAGTTGAAGGACATGAGCCTCCATTACCACGAGGCGGGCCCCGCCGAGGGACCCGTCGTGGTGATGCTGCACGGCGGCGGCCCGGGCGCCTCCGCCTGGTCCAACTTCGGCCCGAACCTGGCCCCGTTCGCCGCGGCCGGGTTCCGTACGCTCCTCGTCGACCAGCCGTGCTTCGGCCGGTCGGACAAGCCGGAGCCGGACACCGACTACTTCACGTTCGCGGCCCGCGCCGTCGTGGCGCTGCTCGACGAACTCGGCGTCGCTCAGGCCGGCTTCGTCGGGAACTCGCTCGGCGGCGGCACGGCGACCCGCCTCGCCCTCGACTTCCCCGGCCGCGCCCGCCGGCTCCTGCTGATGGGCCCGGGCGGCATCTCGGTGAACCTCTTCGCGCCCGATCCGACGGAGGGCATCAAGCAGCTGTTCGCGTTCAACTCCGCGGCCGAGCCGACGCGCGCGCAGATGCGGGACTTCCTCACCACGCTGGCGTACGACTCCTCGCTCGTCACGGACGCGTTCGTGGAGGAGCGCTACGCGCAGGCGACCGACCCCGAGGCGCGGCTCGGCGCGGCCCGCATGGGGGCCGCGTTCGCGAACCCGGCATGGGCCGAGCGGACGATGCTGTGGCGCGAGGCCCACCGGCTCACCCAGCCCGTGCTGCTCACGTGGGGGCGCGAGGACCGGGTGAACCCGCTCGACGGCGCGCTCGTCGCCCTCAAGACGATCCCGGACGCCCGGCTGCACGTGTTCCCGCACTGCGGGCACTGGGCGCAGGCGGAGCAGTTCGATGCCTTCAACCGGCTGGCGATCGACTTCTTCTCCCCGTGAGCAGTGGGCCCCACCAGGCCCATCGAGCCCGCCGGTCACCCCATTCCGCCTTCCTTCAAGGACGTTGCCATGGACATCCGCGCACTCGGCTATTTGCGCATCGAGACCACCGACCTGCCCGCCTGGCGCACCTACGTCCTGGACATCCTCGGCATGGTCGAGGCCCAGGGCTCGACGGACACGCAGCTCAACGTCCGCATCGACGACCGTGTGCACCGCCTCCAGTTCGTGGCGGGGGCCACCGACCGGCTGCTCGCGGCCGGCTTCGAGATGCCGGACGAGCGCGCGCTGCGCCGGGCGCGCGAGGAACTGGAGCGCCACGGCGTCGCGGTGAAGGAGGCGGACGCGGCGCTCCTGGCCGACCGCCGCGTGCGGGGCGCCCTCCTCTTCGACGACCCCGCCGGGAACCCGGTCGAGCTGTACTGGGGCCAGGCCCAGGACCACTCCCCGCTCGGCACCCCGTACGGGAACCGGTTCGTGACCGGGCTGCCCGGCAGGCCGGGCGCGCTCGGCCTCGGGCACGTCGTGCTGCCCGCGGTCGACACCGAGGAGACCCTCGCCTTCTACGAGGACGTCCTCGGCTTCCAGCTGCGGGACTCCATGCAACTGCCGCCGGCCGCCGTGCCCTCGGGCAGGCCGGGCCTGGACACGTACCGCATGCACTTCCTGTCCCCCAACGCCCGTCACCACAGTCTCGGCCTGTACCCGGGAGCGCTGCCGCCCGGCATCGTGCACTTCATGGTCGAGCTGGAGACGCTGGACGACGTCGGGTACGGCCTGGACCGGATGAAGAAGGCGGGCATCCCGATCGCCTCCACGCTGGGGCGCCACTCGAACGACCACATGGTGTCCTTCTACGCGCAGGCTCCCGGCGGCTTCCAGGTCGAGTACGGCTGGGACGGCCTCGTCGTCGACCCGGCGTCCTGGACCGCGAAGGAGATCACGTCGGACAGCCTGTGGGGCCACGAGTGGAACGGCTGAGCGCAGCCCCGGTGCGGGAGCGGTTCGACGGCCGCGCCTTCCGTGACGCGCTGGGCCGGTTCGCCTCCGGCGTCACGGTGATCGCGGGCCTGGACGCGGCCGGGGACCCGGCGGGCCTGGCCTGTCAGTCCTTCGCGTCGCTCTCCCTCGACCCGCCGCTCGTGCTCGCCTGCATCGCCCGCACGTCGACGAGCTGGGCACGCCTGCTGCCCACGGGCCGCTTCAGCGTGTCGATCCTCGCGGACGACCAGAAGGACGTGTGCGCCGCGCTCGGCCGGCCGGGCCCGGACAAGTTCGCCGGTGTCCCCCTGGCGGTGACGCGCGACGGCGGGATCCGCATCGAGGGCGCCCTGGCCCATCTGGACTGCACGGTGGACGAGGCCGTCGCGGCGGGCGACCACGACATCGTCGTCGGCCGCGTCACGGACCTCCGCGCCCGCGGCACCGGCCGCCCGCTGCTGTTCTACCGCTCGGGTTTCGGCACGGGGAACTTCGCGCCGGACGCACCGGCGGAGGTGCTGAGCGACTGGCTCTGAGCGTCCGGATCTCCCTGTGCGAAGGGGCCGCACCCCGTGGGTGCGGCCCCTTTCGCGCTGCCGCCTCAGAAGGCGGCGAGGACTTCCGCGCGGCAGCGGCCGGGCGTGCCCCACGCGGTGCGCAGGGCTCGCGCCTTGGTGAGCCACAGGCTCAGGTCGAACTCGGCGGTGTAGCCGATGGCGCCGTGCAGTTGCAGTGCCGTGCGGGCCGCCGTGTACGCGGCCTCGCCCGCGGCCGCTTTCGCGGCGGCCAGGTCGTCGGGGCGCAGCGTGAGGGCGGCGCCGTGGACCAGTGGGCGGGCGAACTCCAGGGCGATCAGGGTGTCGGCGAGGCGGTGCTTGACCGTCTGGAACGCGCCGATCGGCGTCCCGAACTGGGTGCGCTGCTTCACGTACGCGACCGTCCGGTCGAGCAGGGCCCGGCCGACGCCGACGGCCTGGGCGGCGGTGGCGA
>NZ_JAAGMG010001270.1 GCF_010548525.1 Streptomyces sp. SID14478 | reverse complement strand
CGGGGCCGTGGTGCGGCCGGGCGTCTCGTGCGCGGGGGAGGGGCCGCACAGGTGCCGACCCGGTCGCCGGGCGCCGGCGCCGCGGTGAGAGTGCCACCCCGGGCCGGGCCTTGGGCCGACGTTGATCCCTAGGTATACGGACAGCCCGCGACCCCGCCGACATGCGTATACCTGTCTCCCGCCATACCGATGTCCCGGCCGGAGGAATCCCGCGAAGCTGTACCCGTGCCGAGCGCTCCGGGAGGAAGCGCGCGGCGGAGCGTCGGGCAGTAATGGTCAACTCCCCACGGCTGTCGTGGCAACGACTCCCCGTCGCAGCGCCCGGAAGCACGGCACGTCACGGTGGCTGCCCTCGTCGGCGGGGCAGCCACCTCTTACAGGAACCGGCACGGCCCGCCCGGACCCCGCGGGCCGTCAGAGCACCCGGACCCCGTGGGCCGTCAGAGAACCGGGGCCTTCGCCCGCAGCACCGTGAGGAACTCCCGCATCCAGCCGGAGTGGTCCGGCCAGGCGCGGGCCGAGACCAGCGTGCCGTCGACGACCGTCTCCGCGTCCTGGAAGTCGGCGCCGGCCGCCTGGATGTCGGGTTCGAGCGCCGGGTACGCCGTCACGCGGCGGCCCCGCAGACCGTCGACGGCCGCCGTCAGGAGCGGGCCGTGGCAGATCTGGGCGATGGGCCGGTCCGTGTCGAAGAACGACTTGACGATCTTGCGGAGCTCGCCGTCGCCGCGCAGGTACTCCGGGGCCCGGCCGCCGGGGATCACCAGGGCGGCGTACTGCCCCGGATCGACTTCCGAGAAGGCCAGGTCCGCGGGCCAGGTGTAGCCCGGCTTCTCCGTGTACGTGTCGAAGCCCGGCTCGAAGTCATGGACCACGAAGCGCAGCGTCTTGCGGGTCGGCGCCGCGATGTGGACCTCGTAGCCCTCCTCGCGCAGACGTTGGTACGGGTAGAGGACCTCCAGCGACTCCGCCGCGTCGCCCGTCACGATCAGAATCTTGGGTGCCATTGGTCACACGCTCCCCTCACCGGGGCGGGCCGGTATCCGCCGTCGTGCCCAACGTGCCTGCCCTTGTGGGCCCTGGCAAGGGGGCGTGGTTCTGTGCAGAGTGTCAAAGTTCGACCGCAGGTTTTGTACACATACGGTTCATGACGGGCCCCCGGTGGGGAGCGATAGCCTTGTCCCGTGATCAGCGCGATATCTCGCGGGGGCATCGTCGCCCCCTGCCCGCGCCGGGAGCTCACGGGTCGCCACAGCGACCGTGCCCGGCGCGATGAGCCCTTGAGCGGGCTCGCAGCCGCTGATCATTTCCGGCGGATGGCCAGTTCGTTGAAAATGGCGCATTACCGTCCGCTCTTCTCTCATTCCGGCATAACGTCGAAGTCGACCGGACACCCCGCGTCGCGGCGTTATGTCGTTCCCTTCACGTCTACGTCTCGCAACGGCGCGCGACAGGAGCCAGAGGACAATGCAGACCAAGCTGGACGAAGCCAAGGCCGAGCTGCTCGCACGGGCCGCCCGGGTAGCTGAGAACAGCCCGGTAGGGGGGCACCTACCGACTGGGGCGACGGACGAGGGCACTCCTGACCGGGACACCGTGCTCGCGTTCCTCCAGCGCTACTACCTGCACACCGCACCCGAGGACCTCACGGACCGCGATCCGGTCGACGTCTTCGGAGCCGCGTACTCGCACTACCGGCTCGCCGAGAACCGGCCGCAGGGCACCGCGAACGTCAAGGTCCACACGCCGACCGTCGAGGAGAACGGCTGGACCTGCAGCCACTCCGTCGTCGAGGTCGTCACCGACGACATGCCGTTCCTCGTGGACTCCGTGACCAACGAGCTGTCCCGGCAGGGCCGCGGCATCCACGTCGTCATCCACCCGCAGGTCGTCGTCCGCCGCGACGTCACCGGCAAGCTGCAGGAAGTGCTGCCGGCCGGTTCGTCCGCGGAGGGCCACGACGTGGTCACCGAGTCGTGGATCCACGTCGAGATGGACCGCGAGACCGACCGGGCCGACCTGAAGCAGATCACCTCCGACCTGCTCCGCGTCCTGTCCGACGTCCGCGAGACGGTCGAGGACTGGGAGAAGATGCGTGACTCGGCGCTGCGCATCGCCGACGAGCTGCCCAGCGAGCCGACCGCCGGCGACCTGCGCGACCAGGAGGTCGAGGAGGCCCGCGAGCTGCTGCGCTGGCTGGCCGCCGACCACTTCACCTTCCTCGGCTTCCGTGAGTACGACCTGACGGACGAGGACTCCCTCTCCGCCGTGCCCGGCACCGGGCTCGGCATCCTGCGGGCCGACCCGCAGCACGCGGGCGACGACCTCCACCCGGTCTCCCCGTCCTTCAACCGGCTGCCGGCCGACGCCCGCGCCAAGGCCCGCGAGCACCGGCTGCTCGTGCTGACCAAGGCCAACAGCCGTGCCACCGTGCACCGGCCCAGCTACCTCGACTACGTCGGCGTGAAGAAGTTCGACGCCGAGGGCAACGTCGTCGGCGAGCGCCGCTTCCTCGGCCTGTTCTCCTCCGCCGCGTACACCGAGTCGGTGCGCCGCGTCCCCGTCATCCGCCGCAAGGTCGCCGAGGTCCTCAAGGGCGCGGGCTTCTCGCCCAACAGCCACGACGGCCGCGACCTGATGCAGATCATGGAGACGTACCCGCGCGACGAGCTGTTCCAGACGCCGCCCGACGAGCTGCGCTCCATCGTCACGTCCGTCCTGTACCTGCAGGAGCGGCGCCGGCTGCGGCTGTACCTGCGCCAGGACGAGTACGGGCGCTACTACTCGGCCCTCGTCTACCTGCCGCGCGACCGCTACACCACCGGTGTGCGCCTGCGGATCATCGACATCCTGAAGGAAGAACTCGCCGGCACCAGCGTCGACTTCACCGCCTGGAACACCGAGTCGATCCTCTCCCGGCTGCACTTCGTCGTCCGCGTCGCACCCGGCACCGAGCTGCCGGAGCTGTCCGACGCCGACAAGGACCGCATCGAGGCCCGGCTCGTGGAGGCCGCCCGCTCCTGGGCCGACGGCTTCGCCGAGGCGCTGAACGCCGAGTGCGGCGAGGAGCGCGCCGCGGAGCTGCTGCGCCGCTACGGCGGTTCGTTCCCCGAGGGCTACAAGGCCGACCACACGCCGCGCGCGGCCGTCGCCGACCTGGTCCACCTGGAGCAACTGTCCCACGGGGCACAGGACTTCGCGCTCTCCCTGTACGAGCCGGTGGGCGCCGCCCCCGGCGAGCGCCGCTTCAAGATCTACCGGACCGGCTCGCCCGTCTCGCTCTCCGCCGTGCTGCCGGTGCTGCAGCGCCTCGGCGTCGAGGTGACCGACGAGCGCCCGTACGAGCTGCGCTGCTCGGACCGGGCCACGGCGTGGATCTACGACTTCGGTCTGCGCATGCCCAAGTCGGCGGGCGGCAACGGCGACGACCTCGGCGCCGACGGCCGCGAGCGGTTCCAGGAGGCGTTCGCCGCGACCTGGACCGGGCGCGCCGAGAACGACGGCTTCAACTCCCTCGTGCTGCGGGCCGGGCTGAACTGGCGCCAGGCGATGGTGCTGCGCGCGTACGCCAAGTACCTGCGCCAGGCGGGCTCCACGTTCAGCCAGGACTACATGGAGGACACCCTCCGCAACAACGTCCACACGACCCGGCTGCTCGTCTCGCTCTTCGAGGCGCGGATGTCGCCGGACCGCCAGCGCGCGGGCACCGAGCTGATCGACGGCCTGCTCGAAGAGGTCGACGGCGCGCTCGACCAGGTCGCCTCGCTCGACGAGGACCGGATCCTGCGGTCCTTCCTCACCGTCATCAAGGCGACCCTGCGCACCAACTTCTTCCAGGAGGCGGGCGGCGGCACCCAGCACGCCTACGTCTCCATGAAGTTCGACCCGCAGGCCATCCCCGACCTGCCCGCGCCGCGGCCCGCGTACGAGATCTGGGTGTACTCGCCGCGTGTCGAGGGCGTGCACCTGCGCTTCGGCAAGGTCGCGCGAGGAGGCCTGCGCTGGTCCGACCGGCGCGAGGACTTCCGCACCGAGATCCTGGGTCTCGTGAAGGCGCAGATGGTGAAGAACACCGTCATCGTGCCCGTCGGCGCCAAGGGCGGCTTCGTCGCCAAGCAGTTGCCGGACCCGTCGGTGGACCGGGACGCGTGGCTGGCCGAGGGCGTCGCCTCGTACAAGACCTTCATCTCGGCGCTCCTCGACATCACCGACAACCTCGTGGCCGGCGAGGTCGTGCCGCCGGCCGACGTCGTGCGCCACGACGAGGACGACACGTACCTCGTGGTCGCGGCCGACAAGGGCACGGCGACGTTCTCGGACATCGCCAACGAGGTCGCGAACAACTACAACTTCTGGCTCGGCGACGCCTTCGCCTCCGGCGGCTCGGCCGGCTACGACCACAAGGTCATGGGCATCACCGCCCGCGGCGCCTGGGAGTCCGTCAAGCGGCACTTCCGGGAGCTGGGCGTCGACAGCCAGTCCGAGGACTTCACGGTCGTCGGCGTCGGCGACATGTCCGGTGACGTCTTCGGCAACGGGATGCTGCTCTCCGAGCACATCCGGCTCGTCGCGGCCTTCGACCACCGGCACATCTTCATCGACCCGAAGCCGGACGCGGAGACCTCGTACGCCGAGCGCCGCCGCATGTTCGAGCTGCCGCGCTCGTCGTGGGCCGAGTACAACAAGGAGCTGATCTCCGCGGGCGGCGGCGTCTTCCCCCGCTCCGCGAAGTCGATCCAGCTCAACGCCCACATCCGCGAGGCCCTCGGCATCGCGTCCGGCCAGGCCAAGATGACCCCGGCCGAGCTGATGAAGGCCATCCTCCAGGCGCCGGTCGACCTGCTGTGGAACGGCGGCATCGGGACGTACGTGAAGTCGTCGGTCGAGGCGAACACGGACGTCGGCGACAAGGCCAACGACGCGATCCGGGTCGACGGCCAGGACGTGCGCGCCAAGGTCATCGGCGAGGGCGGCAACCTCGGCGCGACCCAGCTGGGCCGCATCGAGTTCGCCCGCACCGGCGGCAAGGTCAACACCGACGCGATCGACAACAGCGCCGGCGTGAACACCTCCGACGTCGAGGTCAACATCAAGATCCTGCTCAACGGTCTCGTCTCGGAAGGGGACATGACCGTCAAGCAGCGCAACAAGCTCCTCGCGGCGATGACCGACGAGGTCGGCCACCTGGTGCTGCGCAACAACTACGCGCAGAACACCGCGCTGGCCAACGCCGAGGCCCAGTCGTCGTCCCTGCTCCACGCCCAGCAGCGGTTCATGCGCCGGCTCGGCAAGCAGGGCCACCTCGACCGGTCCCTGGAGTTCCTGCCGAACGACCGGCAGATCAAGGAGCTCCTCAACTCCGGGCGCGGCCTGAGCCAGCCCGAGCTGGCCGTCCTCCTCGCGTACACGAAGATCACGGCGTCGGACGAGCTCATCCAGACCGAGCTGCCCGACGACGCGTACCTGCGCGGCCTGCTGCACGCCTACTTCCCGCGGCCGCTGCGCGAGAAGTACGGGGAGGCGATCGACGCGCACGCGCTGCGCCGCGAGATCATCACGACGGTCCTCGTCAACGACACGGTGAACACGGGCGGTTCGACGTTCCTGCACCGGCTGCGCGAGGAGACGGGCGCGTCCCTGGAGGAGATCGTGCGGGCGCAGCTCGCCGCGCGCGAGATCTTCGGCCTGAGCGAGGTCTGGGACGCGGTGGAGGCGCTCGACAACGTCGTCGCCGCCGACGTCCAGACCCGGATCCGGCTGCACTCGCGCCGCCTCGTCGAGCGCGGCACGCGCTGGCTGCTCAACAACCGCCCGCAGCCGCTGCAGTTGGCGGAGACGATCTCGTTCTTCCAGGACGGCGTCGCCGAGGTGTGGGCCGCGATGCCGAAGATGCTGCGCGGCGCGGACGCCGAGTGGTACCAGTCGATCGTGGACGAGCTGACCGGCGTCGGTGTGCCCGAGCAGCTGGCGTCGCGCGTCGCCGGGTTCTCCTCGGCGTTCCCGACGCTCGACATCGTGCAGATCGCCGACCGCACGGGCAAGGAGGCGCTGGCCGTCGCCGAGGTGTACTACGACCTCGCGGACCGGCTCTCCATCACCCAGCTCATGGACCGCATCATCGAGCTGCCGCGGGCCGACCGCTGGCAGTCCATGGCCCGCGCGTCGATCCGTGAGGACCTGTACGCGGCGCACGCCGCCCTGACGGCCGACGTACTGGCCGCGGGGAACGGGACCTCGACGCCGGAGCAGCGGTTCAAGGCGTGGGAGGAGAAGAACGCGCCGATCCTGGGCCGCGCGCGCTCCACCCTGGAGGAGATCCAGAGCTCGGACGCCTTCGACCTGGCGAACCTGTCGGTGGCGATGCGCACGATGCGGACGCTGCTGCGCACGCATTCGTAGGCGTTACGCGGATCAGGGCGCCCCGGGCCGATCGACCCGGGGCGCCTTCGTGTCTGCTGCGGCCGCCCTGCCGGACCGCGTCGCGGTCCGGTTGCTCGTGCGGCACGGACCGGACCGAGGGTTCCGCCATACACGTTGAAGTGGGGCATTACGTCTAAAGTGGACCTGATTGTCTGACAGATCAGGGAGAGCCGATGCCGTCGATGCCGTCGAAGCCGTCCGGGCCGGACGCGAATCCGGCGAGTCGTGCGGTCGCACTGCCCGCCGACTGGGCCGCGACACCACTGACCGTCGTCATGCCTACCTACAACGAGGCGGGCAACCTGCCCGGGATGGTCCGGGCGCTCATGGCGCTCGACCTGCCCGGCCTGCGGCTGCTCGTCGTCGACGACTCCAGCCCCGACGGCACGGGCGAGATCGCCGACCGGCACGCCCGCGAGTTCGGACCCGAGCGCGTCGGCGTCCTGCACCGCGCGGGCAAGGAGGGCCTCGGACGGGCGTACGCCGCGGGCATGGCGCAGGCCGTCGCCGACGGCGCGCGGTACGTCCTGCAGATGGACGCCGACGGCAGCCACCCGGCGTCAAAGGTCCCGCAGATGCTGGGAGTTGCCCTGGCGACCGGCGCCGGGGTGACCCTGGGCAGCCGTTACGTGGAGGGCGGCACCCTCTCCGACGCGTGGGGCGCGCACCGCCGCCTGCTGTCCCGCTGGGCCAACGCGTACGCGGGCACCATCCTCGGCACCCGGGTCCGCGACATCACCGGCGGCTTCAACCTGTGGCGCGAGGACGCCCTGCGCGCCATCGACCTGGCGTCCGTGGACAGCGCGGGCTACAGCTTCCAGGTCGAGATGAAGTACCGGGCGCTGCGCCGCGGCTACGGCGTCATGGAGGTGCCGATCCACTTCGAGGACCGCACCGTCGGCGAGTCCAAGATGAACCTGATGGTGCAGCTGGAGTCCGTCGCCATGCCGTGGAAGCTGCGCGCGAGGTCGCGCCGGTGACCACCACGTCCTACGCGCCGCCGCGCCCCGTCTCGGTGCGGCTGCGCCGCCTCTCCGTCGAGATCGTGAAGTTCGGCGTGGTCGGCGGCAGTGGCGTCGTCGTCAACCTGCTCGCCTTCAACCTCCTCTTCCACGCCCTGAGGTGGACCCCCATGGCGGCGACGGTGGCAGCGAGCTGCGTGGCCATGGCCACGAACTACCTCGGCTTCCGCTGCTACGCCTACCGCGACCGCGCGGCCCGCACCCGCCGCCAGATCGCCCTGTTCTTCGTCTTCAGCGGGGCCGGGGTGGCCATGGAGAGCGCGCTCTTCTCCGCCGGCTACCACGGCGCCGGCATGACCGGCCCGCTCGCCTCGAACCTCGCCAAGACCCTGTCGATCCTGCTCGCCTCCGCGTTCCGCTTCCTCGTCTACCGGACGTGGGTGTTCCGGCGGCACGATGCGCGTCGCGGGTAGCGCGCTCGCGCGGGCCGCCGCGCTGCTGCTGCTCGTCCTCCTGCTCGGCGTCGTCGTACGGCTGCCCTGGGCCGGTGACCTGGGCATCCACGCGGCCACCGTCGAGCGACTGCGGCACGACCTGCTCGACCCCGGCGATCCACTGGTGGCGGCCGACGCCCCCAGCCCGTACTACACGCCCTGGACGCTGCTGCTGGGCTGCGTGGCGAAGGCCACCGGGCTCGGTGTCTTCGTGGTGCTGCGGATCGCGGCGCTGGTGTCGCTGGCGCTGCTCGGCACGGGGGTGTGGGCGTTCGTGGGTACGTTCCTGGCGAGCGCGGCGAGCGCGGCGAGCGCGGCGAGCGCGGCGAGCGCGGCGAGCGCGGCGAGCGCGGCGAGCGCGGCGAGCGCGGCGAGCGCGGCGAGCGCGGCGAGCGCGGCGAGCGCGGCGAGCGCGGCGAGCGCGGCGAGCGCGGCGAGCGCGGCGAGCGCGGCGAGCGCGGCGAGCGCGGCGAGCGCGGCGAGCGCGGCGAGCGCGGCGAGCGCGGCGAGCGCGGCGAGCGCGGCGAGCGCGGCGAGCGCGGCGAGCGCGGCGAGCGCGGCGAGCGCGGCGAGCGCGGCGAGCGCGGCGAGCGCGGCGAGCGCGGCGAGCGCGGCGAGCGCGGCGAGCGCGGCGAGCGCGGCGAGCGCGGCGAGCGCGGCGAGCGCGGCGAGCGCGGCGAGCGCGGCGAGCGCGGCGAGCGCGGCGAGCGCGGCGAGCGCGGCGAGCGCGGCGAGCGCGGCGAGCGCGGCGAGCGCGGCGAGCGCGGCGAGCGCGGCGAGCGCGGCGAGCGCGGCGAGCGCGGCGAGCGCGGCGAGCGCGGCGAGCGCGGCGAGCGCGGCGAGCGCGGCGAGCGCGGCGAGCGCGGCGAGCGCGGCGAGCGCGGCGAGCGCGGCGAGCGCGGCGAGCGCGGCGAGCGCGGCGAGCGCGGCGAGCGCGGCGAGCGCGGCGAGCGCGGCGAGCGCGGCG
>NZ_JAAGMG010001226.1 GCF_010548525.1 Streptomyces sp. SID14478 | reverse complement strand
GCGGTGCGCCCGGTCCTGGGTGCGCAGCTCGGTGGCGCCGGTGGCGACGGCGCGCACCGTGCTGGTCTGCGGGTCGACCGTGACCTCCACCTCCACGCCCTCGGCGGCGGCGCCCTGGGCGACCACCGCCCGCTCGGCCTCGGCCCGCACCGCGAGGATCTGCTCCTGGGTGGCCCCCGGGACGATCCGTTCCACCTGCTCCCGCACGAGGGCGAGGGCCACGCCGATCGGGCTGATCACCTCGCTGTGGCGGGCGATGCGCCCTTCGAGACCGGCGTCCGCGGCCAGGTGCGGGGTCACCGCGGCCGCGCCGCCGCCCCCGCCCACCAGTACGGCCGTGTCCCGGTCGAGCCGGTAGTCCCGGATCATCGCGTCCACGACCGACTTCACCTGCGCGGTTCCCGCGTCGAGGACGGCCCGCGCCGCACCGGGCACATCGGTGCCGAGCGCGGCCGCCACCGGGGCGAGGGCGGCCCGTGCCACCTCCTGGTCGCAGCGCGCGAAGTCACCTTCGGGTACCCGCCCGAGCGCGTTCGCCGCGCACGTCATCGTCACGGCGAACCGCCCGCCCGCGGCGTCGAGCACCAGGTAGTCGTCCGGGTCGCCCGCCATGGGGCGCACCGTCGCGACCCGCGCGTCCCGCAGGTCGTCGGGCGAGGCGAAACAGGCGTACGGCAGCCCCGCGATGTGCGCGCTGCGCGGCCCGACCCCACTCACCCGGCCCCCGCCGATCCGCACCATGGACCCGCCGCCGACGCCGACCGTGCGGACGTCGAGGGCGTTGAGGTACGAGGTCCTGCCGAGGATCGTCGCGTGCCGCACGGCCACCTTGCCGCGCCGCACCACGCTGATGTCCGTCGACGTGCCGCCCGTCTCCAGGAACACGCCCTCGCTGATCCGCTCCTGCATCAGCGCGCCGGCGACCCCCGCCGCCGGCCCCGACAGGACGGTGAGCAGCGGGCGGCGGCGCATCTCGTCCAGCGACATGACGCCGCCGTCGCAGCGCATCACCATCAGGGGCGCCGTCACCCCGGCCTTGGTGATGGACGCGTCGACGAGGTCGGCCGTCGCCAGCATGCGGGGCAGGATCGCCGCGTTCACGACGGCCGTCCGCGTCCGCTTTTGCAGCCCGTAGAGGGACGTGATCTCGTGCGCCGCCGCCAGCGGCAGCCCCGTGGGCCGGGCCGCGTCGAGAACGGCCCGCTCGCCCTCGGGCCGGTCCACCCCGAACGGCTCGGTGGCGACGAGGACCTGGGCCTCCTCGGCCGTGACGCGGGCCACCGCGGCCCGTACCGCGTCGGCGTCGAACGGGTCGGCCACGTGCGCGTAGGCCAGCGGAAGGTTCTTGCCCGGGGTGAGTTCGAGCGTGCCGAGCGCGGCGAGGCGACGCGTGAACACGGCACCCGCCCCGCCGCCGATCCCGATCAGCCCGACCTTCGCCACGTCGCCCTCCAGCAGGGCGTTCGTGGCCTGTGTCGTCCCGTGCGCCAGGAACGTGACGTCGGCCGGCGTGCGGTCGACCTGTTCCAGGAGGCGTTCGAGCGCGGCGACGATGCCGTGTGCGACACCGTCCTCGTGGTGATGGCTCGTGGGCACTTTCACCTGGCCCACCAGGGCGAGCGTCGCGGCGTCGACCGCCACGGCGTCCGTGAACGTGCCGCCCACGTCGATGCCGACGCGGATGCGACGGTCAGTGGTCATGTCAGGGCACCTCCTTGTGCGTTGACGTGCGTGCGGTGCTGAAGGCGTGGGGGAGTGAGGGGGGAGAGGGTGAGCCGGGGTGAGGGTCAGTAGCCGCGGACGTCGGGCCAGTGCCGCTGCACGCCCGCCCGTTCCAGCACCCGCCCGAACTCCTCGAACCGCTTGTCCTCGGCCTGCACCTGCTGCGGTTCCAGGTCCTCGGCGAGGCAGTGCGCCGCGAGCGCGCCGGCGACCTCGCCGATGTTCCACTCGACGGGGTGCAGCCGGTAGCAGCCGTTGGTGATGTGGGTGGTGCCGATGTTCTTGCCGGCCGGCAGCAGGTTGCGCACGCGGCGCGGCACGAGTGCGCCGAGCGGGATCTCGAACGGCACCGACCCGATGTCGATGTACGAGTCGCCGCCGGTGGAGGGGTGCAGGTCGATGCGGTAGTTGCCGACGCCGACCGAGTCGCGGTAGCGGGTCCTGCCGTACGCGCCGACCACGTCGATGGCGACGTCCTGCTCGATGACGGTCGTCACCGCCTTGATGCGCCGGGACTCGCGCACGTACGCCGCCTTCGCGAGGCCGTCCGCGGTCCCGGTCACGTCCGGGCGGATGCGCAGACCGGGGAAGCCGGTGCCGCCGTCGGCGCGGGGGGCCTCGGTCTGCAGCCAGTGCAGGACGGAGAGCGACAACTGCCGTGCTCCGCGCAGGGCTTCGGCCTCCTGCCCGATGTACGGCTTCAACCAGTAGTCGTTCAAGGGCCAGTTGACGAGCGTGATGTCGGAGTCGAAGGCGCCGGGGCGGTGCAGCTTGCGAGCCAGGATCCGGCGGAACCCCCACAGCTCCTTGTCCCCGGCGTCCGCGCTCTGATCGGCGCTGACCGCCAGCGGGTCCAGGTCCGGATTGGGCACGAACGTGCGCGGGACCGGTTCCAGCGACCGCGGGTCCGGCGCCTCGAACCCGAGCAGCGGGCCGGGCCAGAAGTCGGGCCGGTAGGAGCGCCAGAAGTCGTAGTCCTCGGGCCGGTCGACCGTGTGGTCCTCGCCCTCGTGGTGCGAGAGCGCGAAGCACACCGTGATGCCCTGCTGGTTGTCGGGCTGCGCCTCGGCGGGCGCGTGCGGCTCCCCGAACTCCCCTTGCGCCTCTGCCCCGTTGGCGTGCTCCACGCCCCCCAGTTCGAGGAGTTCCCCGGTCTCCGTGGCGTCGACGACGTACCGGGCGGCAAGCGTCCGCGGCGTGCCGTCGCGCAGATCGCGCACCGTGACGGAGGTGATGACATCGTTGTCCGCCTCGACGGACACGGCCCGGTGCTCGGTCAGCACGGTCAGCAGTCCGGACGCCCGGTGCGGTGCCAGCATCGCCTCCAGGACGGCGAGGGCGATGCGCGGCTCGTGACAGAGCTTGCTGACGCGCCCGGCGCCGGGATTGAGGTCGGTGAGCGCGAGCGCCTCGCTGCGCATCGGGTACCACTGCCGGTAGTAGGAGCGGATGCCCTCGCGCAGCGCCCGGTACGTCGCGGTCGTGCCGAACTGCTCCACCCACGGGTGCTCGTCCGGCGGGACGGCCTGCGCCGTGAGCTGGCCGCCGATCCAGTCGGTCTCCTCGGTCATCACGACCCGCCGCCCCGCGCGGCAGGCGGCGAGCGCGGCGGCGACGCCACCGAGACCGCCGCCGACGATGAGGATGTCCGGTTCGGATATCACTGTGCTCCCTGTTCTGGTTCGTGTACTGCTTCTGCTGCTGCTACGCGTGCTTGAACTCACGTACGTACTGGGCACGTTGACCCACGGGACGTGCTCGTCATGTGCGTGCGGCGCCCGCGGTCCGCCCCGGACGGAACTCGCACGCCACGAGCGGCTCCTCGGCGTCCTCGCCGGCCACCAGTGCGGCGAGCAGCCGCACGGCGGCGGCGCCGAGCTGGTGCCGGGGGATGTCGAAGCCCATGGGCGCCGGTTCGCCGGCCAGGTCGGCGGGCGGGCTCCCGAGCAGCCCGAGGGAGACGTCCCCCGGGCAGGAGAGCCCCGCCGCCCGGACCGCCGCGTTCAGGGCGCGCCACGCGGAACCGGTGTCGGTCTCCTCGGCCACGAAGGCCGTCACCCCGCCGTCCACCAGCTCCCGCACCCGCTGCGGCGTCAACTCCCGCACGGGGTCGGCGTGGCGCAGCACCGCCTCCGGTCCGGCATCGACACCGGCCGCCACGAGGCCTTCCAGGAAGCCCTGCTGACGGTCCGTCGACGCGGGCGCGTCGTCGTCCTCCCGTACGAGGACGACCCGGCGGTGCCCCAACTCGGCCAGATGCGCGACGACCTCACGGCTCGCGCTCACGTAGTCGGCGCCGACCCAGGCGAGCCCCTCCAGCTCCTCGCGGCGGCCCAGGTGCACGACCGGATAGCCGTCCGCGACGAGCCGCTTCAGTTCGGCGCGCGGTACGTGCCGGCCGAGGAAGAGGCAGCCGTCCGCGAGCCGGACCCGGCTGAGCGCGTCCGGTCCCGCGTCGCCCGCACCGCCCCTGCTCGACCCGGTGAACAGCACCAGGTCGTAGCCGCGCGCGGCCGCCTCCTGCTCCACTCCCACCAGGAACGGGTAGTAGGAGTGCTGCACATCGGTCGGGAAGGTCGCGGTGAAGCTGAAGACGCCGAGCAGGTTGTTGCGGGCGGCGGCCAGCCGCCGGGCGGCCGGGTCCGGTACGTAGCCGAGGCTGCGCGCCGCGTCGAGGACCCGCTGCCGGGTCTCGTCCGAGATCGTCGGTCCCTTGCCGTCGCCGCGGGCCGAGAGCACCAGGGACACGGTCGCCTGGGAGACCCCGGCGAGCCGGGCCACCTCGGCCTGCCGCGGCCGCGACGTACGGCCCGCGGGCGCCGGACTCCGCCCGGGCTTGGCCCGCTTCCTCGGTTGCTCCACGCCTGCCGCTCCCTCGCTCGCACCCAGCTGTTAATGCGCATTACTAATGCGCATTAACGAGCACTGTGGGGGCGGCACCGGGCCGCCGTCAACAGGTGCGACAGAACTTTCCCCACGGATCGCGCAACACGTCGCGCGGGCCTAGCTTGGAGCAGTAGCCGCCGGGCCCCGTCGTGTCCGGCGAACCCGAGAAAGGGTCTCCGCGATGCCCGCTCAACCCGAGGGCGCGCCCGTCTGGGCCGACGCCATGTTCCCGGACCTGGAGGCCGCGAAGGGCTTCTACGCCGAGCTGTTCGGCTGGTCCTACGACCCGAGCGCCGAGGAGTTCGGCAACTACACGCAGGCCACGGACGGGGACGGCAAGCACGTCGCCGCGCTGTCGCCGCAGATGCCCGGCATGGAAGGCGTTCCGGCCTCCTGGAACCTGTACTTCGCCACGTCCGACATCGACGCCGCCGCCGAGCGGATCAAGAGCGCGGGCGGCACGCTCGCGATGGACCCCATGCAGGTCGGCGACTTCGGCACGATGGTGACCGCCCAGGACCCCACCGGCTGCTACTTCGGCGTCTGGCAGCCCGGCTCGCACGAGGGCTTCGAGAAGGTCAACGAGCCCGGCGCCTTCTGCTGGGCCGAGGTCAACTCCCGTGACGCGGCGAAGACCGACGCGTTCTTCACGTCCGTCTTCCCGTACGAAGTCAAGAAGATGGCCGACGAGCACATCGACTTCAACGTCTGGCAGCTGGAGGGCCGGCCGGCCCTCGGCCGGATGCAGATGACGGACGAGTTCCCCGAGCACGTGCCGTCGTACGTGAACGTGTACTTCGTCGTCGAGGACTGCGACGCGGCCGTCGCCACCGTCGAACGCCTCGGCGGGAAGCTGCACTTCGGGCCGCTGGACACTCCCTTCGGCCGGTTCGCGGCCGTCGGTGACCCGCAGGGCGCCGCGCTCTCCGTCATCGACGTCACCGCGGCCACGGGGGAGATGCCCCAGCTGGACTGACGGTCAGTCGGCTGCCGGAAGCGCGAACCCCAGCTCCTTCGCGGCGAGTTGGGGCGTCGGCTGCGCCCAGCGCTCCACCGACACCTGCGTGGACGACAGCGAACGCAGTTCGGCGCGGTCCAGGTACAGAGTGCCGCCCAGGTGGTCCGTCTCGTGCTGGACGATGCGTGCGGGCCAGCCGCTGAACTCCTCGTCCACCGCGCTCCCCCGCTCGTCGAGGGCGCGCAGCCGCACCCGCTCGTGCCGGGCGACCACGGCCTGGTACCCCGGCACGCTCAAACAGCCCTCGTAGAAGGCGGCCCGGCGCTCGCCCACGCCCTCGTACGACGGATTGACCAGGACCCGGAACGGCTGTGGGACGCGCCCACGGGCCGCGCTCACCTCGTCCGGGACGTTCGCCGCGTCCTCGATGACCGCGAGCCGGAGCGGCAGCCCGATCTGCGGTGCGGCCAGGCCCACGCCCGGCGCCGCGTGCATCGTGATGCGCATCGCCTCGATCAGCCGGGCCAGCAGGCCGTCGGAGAGCTGCCCGTCCAGCGGCTCGGCGGGCCGGCGCAGGACGGGATCGCCCGCGGCGACGATCGGCAGCGGCCCCTCGGTGGCGAGCAGGGCCTCGACGTGATCACTCAGTGCTGTGGACGGCATCGCGCCAGCATGCCAACAACGATCACGGGCGGCAACGGCGGATGTTGCCCGGACCCTGCGGCCGTATTGCGGTCGTGTCAACGCGTTGCGACCTCGTGAACACTGTGTGTGCCAGGGAATGCGCGGCCCTGACCTGGGGGTTCGATGGTGTGGACGTCGCGCTGGGGACGTCAGTCGCGCACGCAGGAGAGAAGGGTCCGGATGACGGAGACGTACGAAGGGCGCGCCGCCGTGCGCGCCCCTGGCCAGGCGGCGCATCCGCTGGACAACCCGGCGTACACCGCGCTGAGCGGGCCCCATGCCCACTTCGCCGAGCGCCGCGGCCGCGTGCTGCGCTATCCCCTCGACGTCTCGCCCTGGCTGGCCCTGCCCGACGACCCGGGCCCCGAGGACTGGGCGGACCTCGCCGCGCTCGCCGGACCCGGCGCGGAGGTGCCGCTGCCCGGAACCACCCGCGCCCTGCCGGACGGCTGGGCGCTGACGCAGGACATTCCCGGCGTGCAGCTCGTCGGCGAGGCGGTGGACGCGGCGCACGACCCCGAGGCGGTCCGGCTCACCCCGGCGGACGTGCCCGAGATGCTGGACCTGGTGGCCCGCACTCGGCCGGGGCCGTTCCTGCCGCGCACCATCGAGCTCGGCACCTACCTGGGCATCCGCCGGGGCGGCGTGCTCGTCGCGATGGCGGGGGAGCGGCTGCACCCGCCGGGCTGGACCGAGATCAGCGCCGTGTGCACGGACGCCGACCAGCGCGGCCAGGGGCTCGCCGGGCGTCTCGTGCGGGCCGTCGCCGCCGGGATCGAGGAGCGCGGCCAGACGCCGTTCCTGCACACCGGGGAGCACAACACGCAGGCGATCCGGCTGTACAAGTCCCTCGGCTTCCGGCTGCGCCGCACGACCCGCTTCCGCGCGGCGCGGGCCCCCGAACTGCTGGTGCGCGCCTAGGAGTTGCCGGTCCGCGGCGCCGCGAGAAGGCCGTCCCCCACCCGGCAGCGGATCGCGGAACCTCGGGCAATCGCCACCGACGGATCGCTGCGGACGCGATGTCCCGCTGCCCTCTCCCGAGAGGTGGAGCGGGATCGCTGCGGCGGGCCCCGGGGGCTCAGTCCTCGCGGGCCGCCTCGTTGTAGCGCAGCAGGTAGTCGGCGAACCGGTTCAGGTCCGCCGCGGACCAGTCCGCGAGGCGCTCCCCGAAGATCTGCCGACGGCTCTCCGTCACCTGCGCGAGGATCTCCGCCCCGGCGGCGGTCGGGAGCAGGACCTGGACGCGGTGGTCGTCCGGGTCGACGCGCCGCATCACGAGCCCGGCCCGCTCCAGCGCGGAGACCTGTCTGCTGACCGTCGACTTGTCCAGTGCGTAGTGCGCGGCGAGATCGGTGGCGCGGCAGCCGCCCCGCTCGTCGAGATGGCTGAGCAGGGTGAACGAGACGAGTGACAGCTCGGGGTGCATCCGGGCCGCCGTCGCCCTCGCCCGGCGGGCGAAGGACGTCAGTTCGCGCTGGATGGTCTCCACGGCCGATGCGCGGTCGGCCGGACGGTCGGGCTCTGCCACGTGCGGGTTCCTTTCCGAGACGCCGGCCGCTCGCCCCGACGCTCGTTGCACTCTACAACCGAGGTGTCGCGAGGAAACCGTTACGGCGGGCGCGGCCGCGCGCCGCGCACTAGATTCCGGAGCATGAGCGATACGCCCGAAGTGCCCGAGAGCTGCACCGTCGTCCTCAAGCCCCGGCTGACCAACGCCGAGGGCCGTACCGATCACGGCAACGCCCTGCGCGCCGTGACGGTGACCGCCACCGGCGGCGCGGGGGAGTCCGGATATCCGCGTTACGAGGGTGAGGGGGTCCAGGCCGACATCGACCCGCGCACCCGCACGGTGGAGGCGGTGACCGTCGACGGGGAGGAGTTGCCGTACGGGTGGGTGGCCGAGGTCGCCGACGCCCGGTAGCGGCCCGCGCGGGGGCCGGGCGCGCCTCGGGTAAGGCTTGCCTTGCGTGGCGCAGCTCTCTTTTGCAACTTGTTGCATAAGGGTGTGGGGGTCGTCTAGAACAGTGACGACGACCGCCGCGCACGGAGGGCCCCATGAGCCGTTACCCGCATCTGCTCGCCCCGCTCGACCTGGGCTTCACCACCCTGCCCAACCGCGTCCTTATGGGCTCGATGCACGTGGGTCTGGAGGAGGCGGAGAACGGCTTCGCGCGCATGGCCGAGTTCTACGCCACCCGCGCCCGCGGCGGCGTCGGCCTCATGGTCACCGGCGGCATCGCCCCGAACGAGGCGGGCCGCCCGTGGGCCGGCGGCGCCAAGCTGACCACCGAGGCGGAGGCCGAGCAGCACCGCGAGGTCACCGACGCCGTGCACGCGGCGGGCGGCAGGATCGCGATGCAGATCCTGCACTTCGGCCGCTACGCCTACCACGAGGACCTCGTCGCGCCGAGCCCGCTCCAGGCGCCCATCAGCCCGTTCCCCCCGAACGAGCTGAGCGACGCCGATGTCGAGCAGACCATCGAGGACTTCGCGCGCGCCGCCGAGCTGGCCAGGGCCGCGGGCTACGACGGCGTCGAGGTCATGGGCTCCGAGGGCTACCTCATCAACGAGTTCATCGCCGCGCACACCAACCACCGCACCGACCGCTGGGGCGGCGCGTACGAGAACCGCATCCGTTTCCCCGTGGAGATCGTGCGGCGCGTGCGCGAGCGCGTGGGCGACGACTTCATCCTCATCTACCGGCTGTCCATGCTGGACCTGGTCCCCGGCGGCTCGACGCTGGAGGAGGTCGTGCACCTGGCCAAGGAGATCGAGGCCGCCGGTGCCACGATCATCAACACAGGCATCGGCTGGCACGAGGCCCGCATCCCGACCATCGCGACATCCGTGCCGCGCGGCGCGTACACCTGGGTGACGAAGAAGGTCATGGGCGCGGTGTCCGTCCCCCTCGTCACGACCAACCGCATCAACACGCCGGAACTCGCCGAGGAGTTGCTCGCCGACGGAGCCGCCGACATGGTCTCCCTCGCGCGGCCGATGCTCGCCGACCCGGACTTCGTGAACAAGGCCGCGGCCGACCGCTCCGACGCCATCAACACCTGCATCGGCTGCAACCAGGCCTGTCTCGACCACACCTTCAGCGGCAAGATCACCTCCTGCCTCGTCAACCCGCGCGCCTGCCACGAGACCGAACTCGTCCTCGCGCCCACCCGGTTGAAGAAGCGCGTCGCCGTCGTCGGCGCGGGCCCGGCCGGTCTCGCGTGCGCCGTCTCCGCAGCCGAACGCGGCCACGACGTCACGCTGTTCGACGCCGCGTCCGAGATCGGTGGCCAGCTGAACGTCGCCCGCAAGGTCCCCGGCAAGGAGGAGTTCGACGAGACGCTGCGCTACTTCCGTACGCAGCTCGCACTGCACGGCGTCACCGTCGCGTTGGACACCCGCGTCGCCGCGGCCGACCTCGACGCCTACGACGAGGTCGTCGTCGCGACCGGCGTCAGCCCCCGCACCCCCGCCATCGACGGCGTCGACCACCCGAGCGTCGTCAGCTACCTCGACGTGCTGCGCGAGGGCGCCCCGGTCGGCGAGCGCGTCGCCGTCATCGGGGCGGGCGGCATCGGCTTCGACGTCGCCGAGTACCTCACCGACGGCGGCGAGAAGGCGAGCCAGGACCCGGCGACGTACTTCCGGCTCTGGGGCGTCGACATGGACTACGCGGACCGCGGCGGACTCAAGAAGGCCGAGCGGCCCGTGCCGCCGCGCGAGGTCCACCTCATCCAGCGCAAGACGTCCAAGGTCGGCGCGGGCCTCGGCAAGACGACCGGCTGGATCCACCGCACCGAACTGCGCCACCGCGGCGTCACGATGGTCGCGGGCGCCACGTACGACCTGATCGACGACGCGGGGCTGCACATCACCGTCGACGGCGAGCGCAGTCTCGTCCCCGTCGACACGGTCGTGCTGTGCGCCGGCCAGGAACCGCACCGCTCCCTCTACGACGACCTGCTCGCCGCGGGCCGCACGCCCCACCTGATCGGCGGCGCCGACGTCGCGGCCGAACTCGACGCCAAGCGCGCCATCAAACAGGGCACCGAGGTCGCGGCGGCCCTGTGAGGACCGGGAGGTCACGTGGCCGGGCCCGCCGGCCGCGTGACCTCCCTCACTTAGTCTGGCGTCATGTCACTGCCGCACGCGATCCTCACGGCCCTGGTGGAGAAGCCGTCGTCGGGGCTCGAACTGACCCGCCGCTTCGACAAGTCGATCGGCTACTTCTGGTCGGCCACGCACCAGCAGATCTACCGGGAGCTCGGCAAGCTGGAGCGCGACGGCCTGATCCGCGCCCTGCCCTCCCCGGTCCCGGCGCGCGGCCAGAAGAAGGAGTACGAGGTCCTGCCCGACGGGCGCGCCGAACTGGCCCGCTGGACCGCCGCGCCGCAGGAGCCCAAGACGCTGCGGGACCCACTGCTGCTGCGGCTGCGCTCCGCGGCGGTGGTCGGCACGGACGGCGTCGACACCGAACTGCGCCGCCATCTCGACCTGCACCGGCAGCAGTTGGAGACCTACCGGGACATCGAGAAGCGTGACTTCCCGCCGGAGCGGGACGCCGTGCCGGACCGCCTGCGGCGCGCGGTCCTGCAGGCCGGGATCGACCTGGAGACCTTCTGGGTGGAGTGGCTGGAGCGGACGCTCTCGGAATTGGACCGCTGACGCGTACGACCCGGCAGCGCGTACGGGAGCCCGGCGGGCTAGGCGCCCGCCACCGTCACCTCCGTGGGATCCCAGTCGGCCGGGAGCGGCGCCGGAGGCGGCACCCGGGTCGTGAGCTCCCGGAACTGCGCGGCCCGCGCCGAGTCCGTCACCGCCGCCATCGTCTGCAGCACGTGCAGCGCCAGCGCCCCCGAGGCGCGCGGAGCCGTACCCGTGCGGATCGCGCGGGCCAGGTCGACGACGCCGAGGCCGCGGCCGTCCGTGCGGCCCCGCACGGGAAGCTCGGCCCATTCGGACGCCCCGTTGGGTCGCAGCCGCAGCGGCCCGCCGAACGTGTTCGGGTCGGGGACCGCGAGCGTGCCCTCCGTGCCGATGACCTCGAAATGGGTGTGCGGGCGCGCCGAGTCCCAGCTGAACACGGACGTCGCCGCCGGCCCGGAGGCGAAGTCGAGCAGCGCCGACACATGGGTGGGCACGGCGACGGGGAAGGCCCGTCCGGCCGCCGGGCCAGTGCCGGCCACCCGCTCCTCGCGGGCCCGGCGCACCGACGCCGCGACCCGCTCCACGCCTCCGAAGAGCGCCACCAGCGACGTCAGGTAGTAGGGGCCCAGGTCGAACAGCGGCCCTCCGCCCGGCTGGTAGAAGAACCCCGGGTCCGGATGCCAGCCCTCGGGGCCCAGACTGCGCAGCGCCGTCGACGCGGCGACCGGCGTCCCGATGTGCCCGGCGGTCACCGCCCGCAGCGCGGACTGCAGCCCCGCCCCGAGGAACGTGTCCGGCGCACTGCCCACGAGGAGACCCCGCTCCGCGGCGTCCGTGAGCAGTTTCTCGGCCTCGTCCGGCACCAGCGCGAGCGGCTTCTCCCCGTACACGTGCCGGCCCGCGCGCAGCGCCGCCCGCGCCACCTCGACGTGCGCCGCCGGCACCGTCAGGTTCACCACGAGCTCGACCTCCGGCACGGCGAGCACCGTGGCCACG
>NZ_JAAGMG010001192.1 GCF_010548525.1 Streptomyces sp. SID14478 | reverse complement strand
GAGGGTGGCGTCGCGGACGGCCGCGAGCAGCGCGCCCGAGCGCACCACACGGGCCAGGTCGGCGTAGGCCGCGTCGCCCCAGATGGGCAGGGCGCGCCGGTACCGGGCCGGCGCCGGGTCCCCCTCCGCGTACCAACCCACCCCGAAACCATCGGCGTTGACCGTGCCGTGCCGCTGCCTGCGCGGCTCCCACGACTGGCGGAACAGGCTGTGGGACGGCTTGTCCAGGATCTCGCCGAGCGGCACCGGCGGCCCCAGGTAGGCCAGGTGACGGCACATCAGGAGGCCTCCTGCGGGTAGGCGTCGCGTGCCGTGCGGAAGCCGGCGAAGATCTGCCTGCGGATCGGGTAGTCCCAGTTGCGGAATGTGCCCCGGCACACCACCTGGTCCACCGCGAACGAGCCGCCGCGCAGCACCTTGTGGTCGGGGCCGAAGAACACCTCCGAGTACTCGCGGTACGGGTAGGCGACGAACCCGGGATAGGGCAGGAAGTCGCTCGCCGTCCACTCCCACACGTCGCCGATCAACTGGCGTACGCCCAGAGGGGATTCGCCGAGCGGATAGCTGCCCGCGGGGGCCGGGCGAAGATGGCGCTGGCCCAGGTTCGCGTGCTGCGGCGTCGGATCGGCGTCGCCCCACGGGTAGCGCGTCGAGCGGCCCGACACCGGGTCGAAACGGGCCGCCTTCTCCCACTCCTCCTCCGTCGGCAGGCGGCGTCCCGCCCAGCGGGCGTAGGCGTCCGCCTCGTACCAGCTCACGTGCAGGACCGGCTCGTCGGGCGGCACCGCCTCCGTGACGCCGAAGCGCCTGCGCAGCCACTGGCCGCCCTCCCGCCGCCAGAACCGCGGCGCCTCGATGCCGCCGTCCCGGAGCATGGCCCGGCCCGCGGGCGCCCACCACCGCTCGTCCCGGTAGCCGCCGTCGGCGAGGAACTCCATGTACGCGGCGTTCGTCACCGGCGTCGTGTCGATGTGGAACGCCGGGACGTGCCGGGTGTGCGCGGGGCGTTCGTTGTCGAGAGCCCACGGCTCGGCCGTCGTGCCCATCGTGAACGGGCCGCCGGGGACGAGGACTTCGGCCGGGCCGCCGAAGGGCGCGTCCAGCGGATCGGGGTCGGGCGCGGTGAGCGCCGGGGCGCCGGTCCTGAGCTGATGGGTGATCAGCATCGTCTCGTCGTGCTGCTGTTCGTGCTGGGCGATCATGCCGAAGGCGAAGCCGGAGCGCGTCAGGCGCGCACCGCCGTCCGCCGCGAACGAGGCCTTCTCCAGCACGTCGAGCGCGCGGCCGCGCACCTCGGCCGCATAGCCGCGCGCCTCCTGCGGCGCGAGCAGCGGCAGGCGCGGACGCTCGGCGCGCGGATGCTCGAACGCGTCGTACAGCGGGTCGATCTCCGGGCGCATCGCCTCGCGCCCGTCGACCGCCCGCAGCAGCCACTGCTCCTCCTGATTGCCGATGTGCGCGAGGTCCCACACCAGCGGCGACATCAACGGCGAGTGCTGCGCGGTCAGTTCGGGACCCTCCACGCAGCTCGTCAGGAGCGTGGTGCGCCGGCGCGCGGTCAGCAGGGCGTCCGTCGCCCGCCGGCGCAGGGCCTCGGGATCCGTGGTGACGTTCTCCTCGGTGGTCATGAGTGGACGGTCCTCCCCTGTGCGGGTTCGGGAAGCAGGTCGAGCACGTCGTCGGCCGGGGTGCGGCCGCGGACGACGTAGCGGTGCGTGTAGTCCGCGACCGCCCGGCGCACGTCCTGGTCCGCGCCGAGCCTCGGCAGCGCGTCCAGGGCCGTCGTGAAGCAGGCCGTCGCGGCCTCGCGCAGCTCGGCGTCGGCGAGGCCGAGCCGGGCCGCGTCCCGCCACAGCGGGTTGTGCGGGGCGGGCCGTGAACCGGCGCGCTCCGCAAGGGGTTTGACGGCCCGGTACGCGGTCTCCGCGGCCTGCGGATCGTCGAACAGGGCCATCGTCACCGCGAGCGGCACGATCCATCCGTCGTCCCCCGGCTGGGCGTCGATCATGCGCAGTTCGAGGTGGCCGCGCGGCCGCACCGGCGGGAAGAGGGTGGTCAGGTGGTAGTCGAGATCGGAGCGGGTGGGCGGCCGTGGCGCGCCGCCGCGGATCCACTCCCGGAAGGTCAGGCCCTCCGGGACCTGCCACGGGCCCGCGTCGGTGCGTACGCACATCACGGGGGCGTCCAGGACGTGCCGCGCCCAGGCCGCGCGCGGCTCGCCGTCCAGGGGCGGCGCACCCGAGCGGCCCACCGCGATGCGCTCCCACAGCAGTTGCCGCGTGGAGCGCCAGCCCGTCGCGCGGCCGGACAGCATCGGGGAGTTGGCGAACGCGGCGACCAGGACGGGGCCGAGCAGATGGGCCAGCCGCCAGCGCCGGCCGTGTCCCAGCGGGCCCGGCTCCTCGTACCCCGCGTCCAGGCACACCTGCACGGAGGCGGAGGAACACATCATGGACCGCCCGGCGGGACCCGCCTGGTCGAGGCAGGCCTCGAGGGCGTCGTAGCGGGGCTGGTGGAGGACGCGTCGCGGTGGCCGCCACGGATCGGTGCCGTGACCGGACAGGACGAGCCCGTGGCCGCGGAGCGCGGTGCGGACGGTGGTCAGATCGGCCTGCATGGCCGAGACGCATTCCGTCAGCGTGGCGGCGGGGAGCGAACTGAGCTCCAGCTGTCCGCCGGGTTCCACGGTCAGCGCCGAGCCCACGGGCAGGGCGCGCAGTGCGGCATAGGCCGCATCGAGTCGTTCGGGCGGTAAGGGGACCTGGGGGCGGTGCGGCTCGTGGACGATCCACTCCAGCTCCACGCCCACGGTGCGGGGCGGTCCCGTCTTGAAGCAGATGCCCCGTACCAGGGCCTCCACCTCTGCCTCGGTGACCAGGTCACCGAGGCGCGTCGTACAGTCTCCCTCGCTCATGCCGGGATCCTCCTGACCCTCATGCATCCCATGGTCCCCGGCGGGGGCCACGGCGTCGATTCGGCCCGCGACGCGGCGGGCCGTCGTGGGCAACGCTCGTCCTACCCAAGACGTTCCCGGCGTTTCGCACAAGAGTGCCCCTGGGTGTCACCGCGCGCCACGAAAACCTGTTGCCGCACCGGTCACCCACCGCCCACGATCTGTTCATGAAGACGGCGGGGGAGCGGGCGTGAGCGCCCGGCTGCGCGAGATCGCGCAGAGCACGGAGAGGATCGTCGCGGCGGGGGAGTACGCGACGGCGGACGGCCGCACGGTCACCCTCGGTGACGCCGTGGCGCGGGCCAGGGCCGGCACCGAGATGTTCGGTCCGGACCCGGTGGCGGTGCCGGCCGCGCCCCGGGTCGCCACCTCGGCCGAGGTCACGGGGGAGAGCAGCCTGGACGCGGCCCGGCGCATGACCGGGGAGCGGCCGCAGCGCGTGGCGGTGCTGAACTTCGCGTCGGCCCGCAACCCCGGCGGGGGGTACCTGAACGGCGCGCAGGCCCAGGAGGAGGCGCTCTGCCGCTCCTCCGCGCTGTACACCTGCCTCGTACAGGTCCCGGAGTTCTACGCACACCACCGCGCCGACCGCGACGTGTTCTACAGCGACCGCGTCATCCACGCACCCGGCGTGCCCGTCTTCCGCGACGACCGGGGCCGCCTCCTCGACGCACCGTACGAGGTGGGTTTCCTGACCTCGCCCGCGCCGAACGCCGGGGTGATCGCCCGGCACACCCCCCAGCGCGTCCCGGAGATACCCGCCGCGCTGGCCGCCCGCGCCGCGCGGGTCCTGGAGGTCGCGGCGGCGCTCGGATACCGGCGTCTCGTCCTCGGGGCCTGGGGCTGCGGAGTGTTCCGCAATGATCCGGCGCAGGTCGCCGAGGCGTTCCGCGCCCTGCTCGACGGCCGCTTCGCGGGCCGCTTCGAGCAGGTCGTCTTCGCCGTGCTGGACCGCACGCGGGAAGCGTCGACACGGGCCGCCTTCGCCCGCGTCCTGCGGCCCGGTCAGCTCCAGCCGTAGCGCTCCCGCAGCCGCAGCACCACCAGGTTGAAGCGGCCCCGGTCCAGCGCGCACGCCTCGCGCCGCATCCCGCGCTCGTGCACCCGCAGCACGCGGTCCAGGTCCACCCACGAGTCACGGCCGCTGCTGTCCCAGGGGCCGGAACCGAGCGCCACCCACTCGCGGTCGTTGTCGTGCCGCTTGCTCGACAACTGGACGGCGAGCAGCGTGCCCGCACCCTCGCGCGCGACCACGAGCACCGGCCGGTCCTTGCCGCGCCCGTCGTTCTCCTCGTACGGCACCCACGTCCACACGACCTCGCCGGGATCGGGATCGCCGTCGTGCGCGGGCGCGTATTCGGTACGCACCTCGCCCACTTGGTGCGGCTCGGCCTCCACCGTGGCCGTCGCGCCGCTGCGGCCCGGGTACTCGTACGCGTGGTCATCCGTAAAGGCAGTCACGCGGGTCACGTTAGAGCCTGGACGGCCCAATCCGCGCGGCGGGTGCGCCGGATGCCCGACAGGCTCGGCGCATGGACCGTCGAACACGCCGAATACACCGAAGCGCCCTGTGCCTGCTCGCCGTTGTGCTGACGCTGAGCGCGGCCGCACCCCTTCGCCCCGCCGCGCCGCCGCCGCGCACGGTCTCGGCCTGGCTCCCGTACTGGGACCAGGAGGCCGCCTACCGCGACGCCCTCGAACACGCCGCGCAGATCCGCACCATCAGCCCCTTCTGGTACGAGACCAAGTCCGCCGGCCGCGTCGACGGCCACCCCGGCGCGGGGGAACGCCGCATCGTCGACGGCCTGCACGCCACGGGCATCCAGGTCGTCCCGACCGTCATGGAGCAGCTGAAGCCCGGCGCCCTGGCGGCCGTCATGACCAGCCCCGCGCAGCGCGCCACCCATGTGAAGGCCCTGCTCGCCGTCGTGCGCAGCCGCGCCTACGACGGGCTCGACCTCGACTACGAGACCATCGCGCCGACCCCGGAGCCCGCGTACCCGGCCGTGCGGGACGGGTACGCGGACTTCGTCACCGACCTGTGCGCCCGACTGCACGCCCTGCGCAAACAGTGCTTCGTCACGGTCACCCCCAAGACCCCCGCCACCGGCCGCGTCTGGGACTACCGCAAGCTCGGCGCCGCCGCCGACCGGCTGCGCATCATGGCCTACAACATGCACCACGCCGAGGGGCCGCCCGGACCGCAGTCGTCACCGCAGTGGTACGACACGATCCTGGCCCGCGCGACCACCGAAGTCCCGCGCGCCAAACTGGAGATGGGGCTCCCGGCGTACGGCTGGGACTGGGCCGAGGGCAGCAAGGCCCGGGCGAAGCACCTGACGTCGACCGAGGCCGAGGCGCTGCGCCGCAAGGTCAAGGCGCCCTACGCCCTCGACCCGGACTCCCGCACCCCGCACTTCACGTACAAGGACGGACGGACCCGCCGCACCGTCTGGTACCAGGACGCCCGCGGCACCGCCGCCCACCTGCCGGTGCTGCGCAAGTACGGGGTGGAGCACACCGTCCTGTGGGCCCTGGGCTTCGAGCAGCCGGAGCTGTGGGGGACCCTGGCGGCCGGTTAGCGACCGGCCGACGGTGAACAACCCCTGGTCCGCCGCCAGTTGAGCCGTGACGGGGACCAGGGGAGGCGGCCGGGACACCGCCCCCGATCGTGCGCCGGCCGTCCAGGACGCCGTGCGACCCGAGGCGCGGCGGGGCTCGATGCCGACCTGATGGCCGCGGGGGCGGCGCCGTACGCCCGGAGGACACCGGTTCCGCGCCGTCTGGAAAGATGCCGTACGTCATGGATCGCATACCGAAACAGCAGCCCGCCCGGGGAGCCGTGCCGACGAGCGCGGACGTCGCCCGTCTCGCCGGGGTCTCGCGCGCCACGGTCAGCTACGTCCTGAACAACACCAGCGCCGTCCGCATCAGCGAGCCCACCCGGCGCCGCGTCCACGAAGCCGCGAAGGAACTCGGCTACGTCCCGCACGCCGCGGCCCGCAGCCTGCGCGCCGGACACACCCGCATCGTGCTGATGCCGACCCCCGAGGTGCCCGTCGGCCCGCTCTACAGCGGCTTCCTCAACGAGCTGCAATGGGCGCTGAGCCGCCTCGACTACACCGTCGTGCAGTACGGCAGTGTCGGCGTCGGCGGCGACGACGCGGCCCGCGCCTGGGCCGAACTGCGCCCGGTCGCCGTGCTCGCCCCGATCGGCATGGGCCCCGACGGCATCGCCGTCCTGAAGCGGTCCGGCGCCAAGGCCGTCATCACGCTGGGCCCCGCCCCCGTCGAGGGCGCGCACGCGCTGCTCATGGACCACCGCGAGGTCGGCCGGGTCGCGGGCGAGCACCTCGTGGCCAGGGGCCACCGAGCGCTCGGCGTCGTCATGCCCCGCGAAGAAGGGCTCGACGCGTTCGCCGTGCCGCGCCTCGACGGCGTACGGGCGAGCGGCGCGGACGTGGTGCAGCTGCCGCTCGCGTACGAGGAGGAGCACGCGGCCCGCGTCGCCGCACAGGTCCGGGAGCTGGGTCTGGACGCCGTGTTCGCCTACAACGACGAGTACGCGATGCTGCTGATGCGCGCACTCCAGGACGCGGGCGTGGACATCCCCGGCGACGTCGCCGTGATCGGCGCCGACGACCTGATGCTGGGCCGCCTGCTGCGCCCCCGCCTCAGCACGGTCCGCATCGACCTGCCCTCGGGCGAGGAGCTCGCCGGACTCGTCGACCGGCTGGTGCGCGACCCGGCGGCCGAGCCCGAGGTGCGGGACGTGATGCAGGCGGCCGTGGTGGCGCGCGAGTCGACCTGACGCGGACAGCACGGAGGCGGTCGCCGTCGTCGGCGACCGCCTCGGTGTCCCTGGACGGGTCTCAGGCCTCGTCGGACGGCTGCGCCTGAGCCTGCTGCTCGGCGACCGACTTGCGGACCTCGTCCATGTCGAGCTTGCGGGCCTGGCCGATCACGTCGTCCAGGGCCTCCTGCGGCAGCGCGCCGGGCTGCGCGAAGACGGCCACCTGGTCACGGACGATCATCAGCGTCGGGATCGACTGGATGCCGAACGCGGCGGCCAGCTCCGGCTGCGCCTCGGTGTCGACCTTGCCGAAGACCAGGTCGGGGTTGGCCTCGGCGGACTTCTCGTAGACGGGGGCGAACTGCTTGCAGGGCCCGCACCAGGACGCCCAGAAGTCGATCAGCACGAACTCGTTCTCCGTGACCGTCTGATCGAAGTTCTCCTTGGTCAGCTCCACGGTGGTGCTGCTCATGGTGTTTCCCTCTTCCTGCTTCCTTGGATCCGGGGCGAAGCCGTAGGGGGCAAAGCCGCTCTGCACAACCGTCGAGGTGACGGAAGTATTTCCGCGCACGTACCCATGTGGCTCGCGCACACACCTGCCACCACACTGGTGCCCATGACGGAAGACAAGACGTACGACGTAGTAGTGGTGGGAGCGGGACCGGTCGGCGAGAACGTGGCGGACCGGGTGCGGGCGGGCGGGCTGAGCGCGGCGATCGTCGAGAGCGAACTCGTCGGCGGTGAGTGCTCGTACTGGGCCTGTATGCCCAGCAAGGCCCTGCTGCGCCCGGTGATCGCCCGAGCCGACGCCCGCCGCGTCCCGGGCCTGCGCCAGATGGTGCAGGGCCCGCTGGACACCCCCGCCGTGCTCGCGCATCGCGACGACTACACCTCGCACTGGAAGGACGACGGCCAGGTCGGCTGGATCGAGTCCATCGGCGTCGACCTCATCCGCGGCCACGGCCGCCTCGACGGCCCGCGCCGCGTCACGGTCACCGCCGAGGACGGCACGGTCTCCACGCTGACCGCCCGGCACGCCGTCGCCGTCTGCACGGGCACCCGCGCCGCCCTGCCGGACCTGCCGGGGCTCGCCGAGGCCAAGCCCTGGACCAGCCGCGAGGCCACCAGCGCCGACAAGGCCCCCGGACGCCTGGTGATCGTCGGGGGCGGAGTGGTCGCCGCTGAGATGGCCACGGCCTGGCAGGCGCTCGGCTCGCAGGTCACCGTGCTGGTACGCGGTGACGGGCTGCTGAACCGGATGGAGCCGTTCGCCGGGGAACTGGTCGCGGACGCGCTGCGCGAGGCGGGGGCGCAGGTGCGTACGGGAGTGTCGGTGCAGGCCGTCGAGCGCCGGGGCGCCACCGTCACGGTCACCCTCGGCGACGGCTCGACCGTGGAGGCCGACGAGATCCTCGTCGCGACGGGCCGCGCCCCGCGCACCGAGGACATCGGCATGGAGACGGTGGGCCTGGAGCCCGGCTCCTGGCTGCCGGTCGACGAGACGCTGCGCGTCGAGGGCAGCACCTGGCTGTACGCGGTCGGCGACGCCAACCACCGTGCGCTCCTCACCCACCAGGGCAAGTACCAGGCCCGGATCGCGGGCGCCGCCATCACGGCGCGGGCCGCCGGCGTGCCGCTCCTGGAGACCGACCGCTGGGGCGCCCACGCGGCCACCGCCGACCACGACGCGGTGCCGCAGGTCGTCTTCACCGACCCGGAGGCCGCGAGCGCGGGCCTCACCCTCGCGGAGGCGGAGGCGGCCGGCCACCGCGTCCGCGCCGTCGACTACGACATGGCGAACGTGGCCGGCTCCGGGCTGTACGCCGACGGCTACACCGGCCGCGCCCGCATGGTCGTCGACCTCGACCGCGAGGTGCTGCTGGGCGTCACCTTCGTGGGCCCCGGCGTCGGCGAGCTCATCCACTCGGCGACGGTCGCGATCGCCGGTGAGGTCCCCCTCGACCGGCTGTGGCACGCGGTGCCCGCGTATCCGACGGTGAGCGAGGTGTGGCTGCGGCTCCTGGAGACGTATCGCGGCTGACGGCGCCTCGGGGGATGCTGAAGACGCACCCCCCGAAGGAGCGTGATCGCCGTGGCCCGCACCCGCCGTCTCATCCTGAGCCCGCCGTCCGCGGTCTGGGCCCTGCTGTGCGACGGCCACCGCTTCGGTGAGTGGGTGACCGGGACGCAGCAGGTCCTGGCCGCGGACCCGCACTGGCCGCAGGTCGGCGCCGCACTCAAGGTGCGGGTCGGCCTCGGCCCGCTGACCCTGGACGACACCAGTGTCGTCAGGATCTGCGAGCCGGAGCACCGCCTGGAACTGGAGGCGAAGGCGGACCCCTTCGGCGCTGCCCGCATCGCCATGAACCTGGTCCCCTGGGGCGAGAACACCCTGTTCGTCCTCGACTGGCACCCCCTGCGCGGCCCCGGCGTGCGCATGCACGGCCTTCCCGTCGACTACCTGGTCAAGGTCCGCAACGGCATGATGCTGACGAAGCTGGCCCGGATCGCGGTACGCGAACGGGAGCGGGCCGCCCGGCACGGCGGTCAGGGCCTGACCGGGGGCCCGGACGGGCCGCCCTAATGCTGCTGCGGTTTCTGGGGTGTCGCCTCGCTCGGGCGGACCACGACGAAGCCCTCGCCCTCCAGCATCAACTGGACGGCCTCGCCGGAGCCGCCGCGGATCATCGAGCCGATGGACTGTGAACGGTGCAGCGACGTACGGAGGTTGGCGCTCCAGCCGACCACCGCGTCCGTGTCCACGTACACCGGCTGCTGCGCGGAGACGGGCAGCACCAGCGGATTGCCCTCGCAGACCAGGCCCAGCCTGCCCTGCCCGGTGAAGACGCTGTTGAACAGGCCGCCACCGGAGATGCCCGCGCCCTTCACCGTCTTGATGTCGTACGACAGCGTGGCGTCGAAGCACAGCACGTTGCGGCCGTTGACGGTGAAGACGTCGCCGGGCTCGATGTCGACCACGAAGACGTTCTGCGCCTCCTGTGCGAACCAGGCCTCGCCCTGCCCGCGCACCTTCATCACCGGCAGGCCCTCGCCGGTGACGGCCCGCTTCAGCATGCCGCCGACGCCCTGGCCCTTGCGCTCGAACTGCAGATTCCCCCTGTAGGCGATCATCGAACCCTGTCGCGCGAGCATCTCGCCGTCGACCACGTAACGGATCGACTTGGCGTTCTGCACGCTCATGCCCGGTGCGACAGCGGCCTGCACCATGTACTCACTTGCGAAAAGATCACCCTTCATCCGGGCATCGTCGCCCGGAGGCGTTCGTTCCGACAAGCCCCCCGTGCGCGGCTACTCGCCTCCGTCGAACATGGCGATCAGGCCTTGGGGCGCGTCGGCGCCGAAAAGGAGTTCGTTGAGTGCGACGCCGTCGGCGGCGGCCACCGCTCCGCGGGGGAACATGGCCTGCTCGAACGCGGTGAGCGCGGCCTCGGTGTCGTCGGGGTGCGCGGCCAGCGCGGTGCCGAGTTCGGCACCGTCGAGCATGGCCAGATTGGCGCCCTCGCCGTTCGGGATCGCGAGGTGGGCGGCGTCGCCGAGCAGCGTCACGCCCGGCACCCGGTCCCAACGGTGGCCGATGGGAAGGGAGTTGAGGGTGCGCAGCACCAGCGGGCTGTCGCCGTCGGTGATCAGTGCGGTGAGCTCCGGCGCCCAGCCGTCGAACTCGGCCGCGATCCGCGCGGCGGCGGTGGCGGAGTCGGTGAAGTCGACGGCGTCGAACCAGTCCTGCGGCTTGGTGAGCGCCACGTACGTGTGCAGGGTTTCGTTGCTTTCCCGGTGCGCCTGGATCCCCTTGCCCGGCACCGACGCGATGAGCCCGCCTGCGCCCACGGCCTTCGCGGTGGCGGGGTGCCGGTTGTCGCTGTCGAAGAGGTACGTCTCGACGAACGACCTCCCGGAGTAGGAGGGCACCGCGTCGGACAGCAGCGGCCGGACCCGCGACCAGGCGCCGTCCGCGCCGACCAGCAGGCTCGTGACGACGGCGGTGCCGTCGGCGAAGGACACCTCGTGACGGCCCTCGCCGAGGGCGCGGACCCCGCTGACCTTGTGGTCCCAGCGGACCGTGTCCGCCGGGAGCGAGTCCAGCAGGATCTGCCGCAGCTCGCCGCGCATCACCTCGGGGCGTCCCCGCTCGCTGTCGTCGTCGAACAGCACGCCCCCGTCCGGAGCGAGGATCCGGGTCGCCTCGTGGCCCTCCAGGATGAGGCCGCGGAACTCGTCCGTCAGGCCTGCCGCCTGCAGGGCCGGCTGACCGGTGTCGTCGTGGATGTCGAGCATTCCGCCCTGCGCGCGGGCGCTCGGGGAAGCTTCCGCCTCGTAGACGGTGGACGGGATTCCGTGGACGTGCAGGACGCGGGCGAGGGTCAGCCCGCCGAGCCCGGCGCCGATGATCGTGACGTGCGTGGCCATGGTGGTTCCTTACGTGTCGCAGCCCGCCGGGCGGGGAAGCGCGGCAGGTCCTCTCTGGAACGTCGTTCCGACATCCAGCCTGGAACGGCGTTCCAGCGATGTCAAGCTGGAACGCCGTTCCAGGAAGAGGGGGTGGTGAACCTCGGGCCGTTTCGGCCCGGGACGGCCGCGTCGCGCGCTAGCGTCACGCCATCGCACCATCGGCGGGAGGGGCTGGGGATGGGTCGCAGGGAGGGGTACCTCGCGTTGCTGCACCGCGTGGCGGACGGGCAGGGCGGGCCCGAGGGATGGGCCACGGCGGAACCCGGGCTCGACGCCCGCGGCGCGGCGCCGCTGGTCACGCTCGGGCTGGTCCGGGAGGCTCGCGCCGAAGAGCGGGCCGAACTCTCCGCGCGGTCGGGGAGACCGGTCGCCTGGGCGGTGCAGCTCACCGCCGACGGGCGGGACGCGCTGCTGTACGGGCGGCTGCGAGCCGCACCCGTCGTCGCCGAGGCCCCGCATCCCGGCCTCCAGCGGGTGGCCCTGCGCCGCACGGACCTCGACGTGCTCAAGCGATTCGTCGAGCTGGGCGACAGGCTGCGCCACCGGCCGGCGCCGGGGCTGGGCGCGGCCGTGGACGCGGCCCGCTTCAACGCCGCCTCCAACCGGTGGATCCTGTACGTGGACGGCGAGCAGATGCAGTCGATGGCCCGCGCGTTCTACCTGGAGCGGCTCGGTGGATCAGCGGCGCCCGCGAACCGGTTCGCCCGCGTGTACGGAGTGATCCACCCGCCCCGACCGCTTCCGCTGCGCGCCGAGGCCGAGCACGACGCGGCAGGCCGGTAGGGGCCGGCGGTTGCCGACCCTGCTCACTGCCCGGCGTATTGGTCGCCAGTGACCGTCACCTGCCGTCCGGCCGCCGTGTCCGTGGACGTACTGCTCAGGCAACTGCCCGAAGCCGGGTCCGTGACCGCGGGCAGGTCGCCGGTGTGGGTGACGCCGCCCTCTGTGCCGCTCGGCCGCCCGTACGTCACGGTGACCCGCTGTGCGCACCCCGCCGTCTGGTAGGGCTCGACGAAACCGGAGTCCGAGGCCTTGAAGCGGCCCGATGCCACCGGGAGGCGGAAGCTTCCGATGTGCGCGAGGGTCGCGCCGGTCGCCGTGTTCACCACGTCGCCGGTCATCAGCTGCGTGCTGCCGTCGTCGCCCGCCCGCTGCAGGACGAGGCCGTACATCGTGCCCTTGGTGTAGTCGAAGCGGACCGCGCAGCTGACGCCGGGGCCGCCGTCGGCCCCGTACTGGCAGTTGCCGTCCGTGGTGGTGGCGTCCGCGTTGAACGAGCTGAAGACCGCCTGGAGTTGGGGTTTTCCGTTGCTCCCGACGGGCTTGGGCTGGAAACCGGCGTAGGGGCGGGTGCCGCTCTCCAGGGTCGTGTAGTAGGCGAAGTAGATGCCGGACGCGTCGGGCGCCGCCTCGAAGGACATCGGCAGCGTCAGCTTCGTGACGGGGGTCGGTGCCCCGCTGGACCAGCGGACGGTGGGGGTGGAGGCCCAGCTCTGGCCGCTCGCGCCCAGGGTGAGCAGTGCGGTGGCGCCCAGCGTGGTGAGGATGCGGCGTACTCGTGCGGAGGGGAGTCTCATGAGCGGCAGGATGTAAGCGGTTGCTGTCAACTGGCAAGAGGTGGCGGGGAGTTACTGCTTTTTACTATGGCGGGTGCGGTGCGAAAGGCAGTAATCGGTTGCTCTGTGCCGTACGCGGACGAGGTCGGGCCCGCCGCCGTGCGTCGCCGGTGTTCCTCGCGGGGTGTGCGCGGCGGCGGGCCGGCCCGCCGTCTGCGCTCGCCGCTTCACCCGCGCTGCGTACTCCGCCCGCGCGAGGGCGACGCCTCCTGCTTCACGGCCTTCAGCACGACGAACTTCGGGTCGCTGGCGACGAGTTCGCTGTTGCCGAAGAGGCGGCGCAGCTTCACGTGGTAACCGAGGTGCCGGTTGCCGACGACCCACAGCTCGCCGCCCGGCCGCAGCGCGGCCCGCGCCTGCGTGAACATCCGCCAGGCCGTCGCGTCCGTGGTGGCCTGGTGGGTGTGGAAGGGCGGATTGTTGAGGACCAGGTCGACGCTCTCGTCGGGCACGCCCGCGAGTCCGTCGCCGACCCGGAAGACGGCCTTGCCCGGCCGGTCGCCGTGGTTCTCCGTGTACGTCGCCTCGGCGGACGCCACCGCCTGGTGCGACTCGTCGGTGAACAGCACTTCCGCGTCCGGGGCCGTGAGCGCGGCGCTCGTCCCGACGACGCCGTTGCCGCATCCGAGGTCGACGATGCGCTGCGCGTCCGTGGCGTGCGGCAGGTGCCCGAGGAAGAAGCGCGTCCCGATGTCCAGGCGCTCCGCGCAGAACACGCCGCCGTGGTTCACGACGGTCCGCCCGGCGAGCGGTCCGATCCCGTCGGGCAGTTGGTAGCGGTGCGGCCAGGGGTTCGACCCGGGCGACAGTGACAGGTCGGGGGTGGCGAAGACGAGCCGCGCCTTCTTCTCCGCGAGGGACGTACGCGTCGGGCCGACGAGCCGCTCGAACAGGTTGAGCGTCGAAGTGTGGATCTCCTTCACCATGCCCGTGCCGACGACGACGGTGTCCTTGTGCAGGGCGGGCCGCAGCCGGTGCAGTTGGTCCTCCAGCAGGGCGAGGCTCTTCGGCACCCGGACGAGCAGGACGTCGACGCGGTCCGGTGCGGGATCCTGTGTGGTGAGCAGGCGGGCACCGGAGCGTCCGGCCCGGGCCAGGTTCTCCGCCGTCGCGCACTGCCCGAGGTACGAGTCCGAGATCAGCGTCGGCGCGCAGCCCTCGCTCCCGGTCAGCGCCGTGCCGAGGGCGCCCCACCGGTCACCGACCACCGCGACGGCGCCGGACAGACCGACACCGCTCCCGGCCAGGTGCCGGAGGAGGTAGGCGTCGGCGGCGTCCCAGGCGCGCAGGGAGTCGCGGGGGTCCGCGGGGAAACGAGTGAGGTCGACATCTCCCCAGGGCGTGCTCAGACGGTGGGCCGGCGGGACGGGCTGATCAGTGCGGTTCATCGTCCGCCCAGGCTAACCGAGGCCCGGTGTGCGGCGCGGGGGCCGGTCGCGGCGGCATGCGAGGAGGAGCGGTCGGGCGCAGGGCGGTGCGGCGGGGCACAGGGTGGAGCGGCCAGGCACAGGGTGAGCGGCCGGACGCAAGGCGGTGCGGCCGGGCACAAGGCGGTGCGGCCGGGCTTCGCGCACCGGCCGCACCTCTCGACGCTCGGCTCTTCGTCGCTCAGCTCTCCGGGAAGTCCCCGGCGAGCGCGGCGGCCATCCGCAGGTGCGGCGCCGCCTCGGCGTCCTTGCCCTGGCGCTCCAGCGTCCGTCCGAGCATCAGACGGGCGTAGTGCTCGACCGGGTCGCGCTCGACGATGACGCGCAACTGAGCCTCGGCCCGCCGCAGTTGGGCCGAGTGGTAGTAGGAGCGGGCGAGCAGCAGACGCGGACCGACCTGCTCCGGGACCTCCTCGACGAGGCCGTCCAGGATTCCGGCGGCGGTCGTGAACTCCTTCGCGTCGAAGAACATCCGCGCCCGCTCCCAGCGCTCCGCGGCCGTCCCGTGCGTGTAGTACTTCTGCTCCACGGTTACCTCCATGCCGCCCTCAACGGGCCGTTCCCGTGGCATATTCCCCAGGCCCCGGTCCGCAGGGCGGGCCTGGGGGGTCCGGGGCATCGGCGCAGGTCGGCTCGGAGCGCCGCTTCCCGTGCGAAGCGGCGTCGGGGTCCTCGCGCGCCGGGCCGAACGGGCGACCGGCGCGCGCACGTGCCGGACTGTGTTCCCCTCGCCGGAGCCCAGGTCCCGTGTCACCGGCCCCGGAGGAGCCGTGGCGTCCCCTATGACCTGTGGCGTCCCGAGGACCTGTGGCGCAAGGGACCGCATGGGACACGGACGGAGCAGTGACCCGGCCGTAGTCGCGCGGGGCGGGGCTCATTCGCGACCTGGCCCCCTATGTTGCTGTAGGTCTCCTGTTCGACTCGCGAACCCTCCGGTCCCGCACCCCCTCGTGCCTCGGGAGCCTCCATGGACACCACCCCGCTCTCCGGTCCCTCCTTCTCGCGCCGCCGCTTCCTGCAGACCACCACCGTCACGGCCGGTGCCGTCGCCGCGGGCGCCGCACTCGACCTGACCGCCGCGGCGGCCGAGACCCGCCCCGCCACGCTCTCGTTCACCGCGGCCACCAACGGCGCCGCCACCCTCGCCCCGTCCGGCGACCGCATCGTCGCCGAGATCCAGAACGTGCTGTGGTCCATCCCCCGCGAGGGCGGCGCCGCCACCCCCCTCACCACGCCCGAACTCGAGCCCACCCGACCGCAGTTCAGCCCCGACGGCCGACGCCTCGTCGTCTGCGCGTACCGAGGCGGCGGCTTCCACCTCTGGCTCCTGGCCGCGGGCGGCGGTGCGCCGGAACAACTGACGGACGGGCCGTGGGACGACCGCGCCCCCGCCTGGTCCCCGGACGGCACCCGCGTCGCGTTCGCCTCCGAGCGCGGCGGCGACCCGGTCACCGCCGGCCCCTACCGCATCTGGGTCATCGACGTACGCGACGGACAGCTCACACGACTCACCGGCGCTGCCGGGCAGTCGGGGCCCGGGCAGGGCGGCGCCTGGGAGGACTTCGACCCCACCTGGTCACCGGACGGCACCCGCGTCCTGTTCGTGCGCGGCGTCGTGACCGCCACCGGAACGCTGCAGACGTCCACCGTCGCCTCGGTCGCCGCCGACGGCACCGGCGCCGTCACCACCGAGCACGCCGACGACTCCGGCGCCCAGGTCATGACCCCCGCGCTCTCGCCGCGCGGCCGGCTCGCGTATCTGCGGACCACCCCGGCACCCGCCGCGAGCTGCACGCTCGTCGTCGACGGCGCGCCCGTCGCGGTGCCCGGCGACCTCGCCCCGGCGCCGCCGCGCTGGACCGGCGACAAGAGTCTGCTCGTCACCGTCGACGGCACGTTCCGCATCCTGCGCCCCGACGCGCCCGGGGACGCCGAGCAGATCCCGTTCACCGCCCACCTGCCGCTCGACCGGCCCCGGTACCGGGTCAAGCGCTACGACTTCGCGGCCGGGGGAGTGCACCCGGTGCGCGCACTCCATCTGCCGGCCCTCTCGCCCGACGGCCGTTCCGTCGCTTTCGCCGCCCTCAACTCCTTGTGGGTGTCCGGCACTTCCGGGGGACGCGCCCCGCGCAGGATCGTCCGCGCGCCCGCGACGCGCTACGTCCTCGCCCCGACCTGGACACCCGACGGCACGGCCCTCGTCTACGCGGACGACCGCGCGGGCCTGTTCTCGGTACGCCGCCACGACCTGGCCACCGGGAAGGAGACCGTCCTCGCCGAGGGCGGCCGGGTCTTCCCCGCGCTGTCGCCCGAAGGGACCCGGCTCGCCTGTCTCGACATGTCCGGCAACCTCGTGGTCCGCGACCTCGCCGCCGCGACGGAGAAGGTCCTCGCCGAGCCGCTCGGCAGCGGCGGCCTGCCCGGCAGACCGTCCTGGTCGCCCGACGGCCGCTACGTCGCCCTGTGCGACCGGGGCCGCCTCAACCAGCGCTTCCGCGAGGGCTACAACCTCATCCGCGTCGTCGACACCACCACCGGCGCCGCGAAGCTGCACGCCGTCGCCCCGCACGTCTCGCTCGCCGACCGCTACGACTCCGGACCCGTGTGGTCGCCCGACGGCCGCACCATGGCGGTCGTCGTGGAATCCGCGCTGTGGCTGCTCCCGGTCCGCCCCGACGGCACCCCGGACGGGGAGCCCCGCCAGATCACCGACGAGGCCGCGGACCACCCGAGTTGGGCCGCGGACAGCCGACGCCTGCTCTACCTGTCCGCCGGCAAGCTCCGGCTCCTGGACCTCGCGGACGGGGCCACCCGCACGATCCGCGTCCCGCTCGACCAGCGCCGCCCCCGCCCCGCCGACACGGTGGTGCACGCCGGCCGCCTCTGGGACGGCACCGGCGACCGTGTCCGCGACGACGTCGACATCAGCGTCGAGGGCGGCCGCATCACCGAGGTCGCCCCGCACCGCGCGACGCGCAGGCCCGCAGTGCGCCGGCTCGACGCCTCCGACCGGACGGTCCTGCCGGGCCTGTGGGACTCCCACACCCACCCCTGGCAGTCCACCTACGGCGGCCGGCAGACCGCGCTGCAACTCGCGTACGGCATCACGACCGCCGTCTCCCTGGGCGGCTTCGCCTACGAACAGGCCCGCATCCGCGAGGCCGTGAACGCGGGGGCGCTCGCCGGCCCCCGCCTGCTGGCCACC
>NZ_JAAGMG010001148.1 GCF_010548525.1 Streptomyces sp. SID14478 | reverse complement strand
GGCGTCCCGCTCGCCGTGCCCGGCGCCAGGATGCCTTCTGCGGCCGCCACGGGGGCCGCTGCGGTGCGCAGGGGTCCTGCGGCGGTCCGGACTTCGTCCGCGCATCGGTGCGCGCGAGGGTCGCCGTCGGCGGCCCCGCCGCGTCGGATCGTTCGCCCATAGGCCGTGCATCGCCCGTCGCCCCCCTCGCAGTCCGTCATTCATCCCCGGCGCCGCATGTCGAGCGGCGCTGCCCCAGTCGGGACGATACACCAGACTCGTCACTCAGGGACATAGTCTCTCTACTCTCCGTGACGACCAGCGGTGATGCGGGCACGCGGTGCAGCCGGACGGGCGCGGAGCGTGCGCGCCCGACGGCGGGCGGCCGCACGGGAGTTGTCCGTGGGGCCGGCTTGACGTCGGTCAGCTGATGGTGAGCACGACGTTGTCGAGCGGCTGCCCGGCGGCGAACCGGGTCAGCTGGGCGGCGAGGAGCCGCTTGGCGCGTGGCATGAAGGCGGATGTGGGGCCACCCACGTGCGGAGAAATGAGCACTCCCGGAGCCTGCCACAACGGGTGCTCCTGGGGCAGCGGTTCGGGATCGGTGACGTCCAGGGCGGCGGTGATCCGGCCGCTCTCGAGCTCCGTGAGGAGCGCTTTGGTGTCGACGACGGGACCCCGGCTGACGTTCACCAGGAGTGCGCCGTCCTGGAGACGGGCGAGGAACTCCGCGTTCACGAGGCCGCGGGTGTCCTCGGTGAGCGGGGTGACCATGACGACGACGTCCGCCTGGGGCAGCAGATCGGGCAGGTCGGTGAGCGGGTGCACGGGCCCGCGCTCCGTCGTGCGTGCGGAGCGCGCGACGCGCGCCACCCGCGCGACCTCGAAGGGGACGAGCCGGTCCTCGATGGCCGAGCCGATGGCTCCGTATCCCACGATGAGGACGTTCTTGTCGGCGAGCGCCGGCCGGAACCCGGAACGCCACTCCCCCCGGTCCTGTCCCCGTACGAAGTCGGGGATACCGCGCAGCGAGGCGAGGATCAGGGTGAGGGCGAGTTCGGCGGTGCTCGCGTCGTGCACACCACGTGCGTTGCACAACTGGACGCCGGGGCGCAGGTACTTGAGCCCGCCCTGGACGTGGTCGACGCCCGCGGAAAGAGTCTGCACCACTTGCAGGGACGGCATCTGCGACAGGGGGCGCACACCGATCTCGGCGCCCTTCATGTAGGGGACGACGTAGTACGCGCAGTCGGCCGGGTCGGCGGGAAAGTCCGCCCCACCGTCCCAGAAGCGGTAGTCGAGGCCTTCTGGAAGGCCGGGGACCTCGTCGGCGCGGAAGGGCAGCCATACATCACCAGTCATGGTCAGGAGGCTATGTCAGGCGCCCGACGTGCAGAGGTTAGGTTGGGGACCTCAGGGAGAGCGGGCCGGCGAGGGCCGCAGGGAGGGTCACGAGCAGGTGGAGCGCAAGGCGATCGGGGCGGCGGCGCTCGAGGTGGGTGCGGTCGGCCTCGGCTGCATGCCGATGAGCTGGGCGTACACCGGATCACGGCAGCGCGGCGAGGAGTCCCTGCGCACCGTGCACGCCGCGTTGGACCGGGGGTGCTCACTCGTCGACACCGCCGACATGTACGGGCCGTTCACCAACGAGCTGCTGCTCGGCCGGGTCCTCAAGGAGCGGCGGGCGGACGCGTTCGTCTCGACGAAGGTGGGGCTGCTCGTCGGGGAGCAGCACATCGTCGCCAACGGCCGCCCCGGTTACGTGAAGCGGGCCTGCGACGCGTCCCTGCGCCGCCTGCAGACGGACGTCATCGACCTGTACCAGCTGCACCGGGCCGACCCCGAGGTCCCCGTCGAGGAGACCTGGGGCGCGATGGCGGAGCTGGTGGGCGCCGGCAAGGTGCGCTCGCTCGGACTGTGCGCGGTGGGCGCGCGGGCCGCGCGCCGCGACGGGCGCTCCGAGCTGCATGCCGGAACGATCCGGCAGTTGGATCGGGTCCAGCAGGTGTTCCCGGTGAGTTCGGTGATGGCCGAGCTGTCGGTGTGGTCGCCGGAGGCGCTGGGCGCGCTGCTGCCGTGGTGCGCGACGCGCGGGGTCGGATTCCTGGCGGCCATGCCGCTGGGCAACGGGTTCCTGACGGGCACGCTGACCCCGGGCCAGGGCTTCGAGCCGGACGACGTGCGGGCCCGTCACCCCCGGTTCACCGCGGAGATGATGGCCGCGAACCAGCCGATCGTGGTGGGCCTGCGGCGGGTCGCGGCGCGCCACGGCGAGGACGTGACGCCGGCGCAGGTGGCGCTGGCCTGGGTGCTCGCGCAGGGCCGGAGCGTGGTGCCGGTGCCCGGTGCCAAGCACGAGCGGTGGGCGGCGCAGAACGCGGCCGCGGCCGCACTGGAGCTGACGGACGCGGACCTGGCGGAGATCGGGCAGCTGCCCGCGGCGCAGGGCTCCTGGGACTGACGGCCCTGCGGCGGCCGGGCGACGCGCTGGGGCCGGGCCGGTTCCGACGGCAGAGATCGGGAACCTGCACGGCGCGGGCGGTGTATGAACGGTAGAACCGTCGCGTCGAAGGGATCCTGATCGTGCAACGTCAAGCTGTGCGGCCCGCGTTGGCCGTGGCTGCCTGTACCGCGCTCCTGTTCACAGCGGGGTGCTCGTCCGGCGATGACGGGCAGCCGAGCAAAGACACGACGTCCGCGTCGGGTGCGAGCGACCCGGGCGGCGGATCCTCGGGGCCGAAGTCGGGCGACGCCCCGGCGGCGAAGGGCTCGGTGTCCGTCGTGCGCACGCTCACCGAGAACCTCAAGTCGCCGTGGGGGCTCGCCCCGCTGCCGGAGGGGGACCTGCTGGTCTCCTCCCGGGACGAGGGGACGATCACCCGGGTCGACGCGAAGACCGGGAAGAAGACCGAGCTGGGGTCGGTGCCCGGGGTCGCCCCGGCCGGCGAGGGCGGCCTCCTGGGGCTCGCGCTGTCCCCGTCATACGCCTCGGACCACATGGTCTACGCGTACTTCACCACGGAGTCGGACAACCGCATCGCGCGCATGCTGTACGACGAGAAGAAGCCCGCCGGGGAACAGCTGGGCGCGCCGGACACGGTGTTCAAGGGCATCCCCAAGGGCACGAACCACAACGGCGGACGGATCGCCTTCGGCCCCGACGGACTGCTGTACGCGGGGACCGGCGAGACGTACCACACCGAATTGGCGCAGGACAAGAAGTCCATGGGCGGCAAGATCCTGCGCATGACCCCGGACGGCGCCCCGGCACCGGGCAATCCGTTCGGCGACTCCCCGGTGTACACGGTCGGGCACCGCAATGTGCAGGGCCTGGCCTGGGACAAGGACAAGCGCCTGTGGGCCTCGGAGTTCGGCCAGGACGACTGGGACGAACTGAACAACATCGTGGCGGGTGACAACTACGGCTGGCCCGACGCCGAGGGCAAGGGCGACGACTCCAAGTACCACGACCCGATCGCCCAGTGGCACACCGCGGACGCCTCCCCCAGCGGCATCGCCTACGCGGAGGGTTCGATCTGGATGGCGGGGCTGCGGGGCGAGCGGCTGTGGCGCATCCCGCTGGACGGCACCAAGACGGCACACCCGCCGCAGGCGTTCCTGCAGGGGAAGTACGGGCGGCTGCGCACCGTGGTCTCCGCGGGCGGCGACAAGATGTGGCTGGTCACGAGCGAGACGGACACACGGGGCACGCCGGGGAAGGGGGACGACCGGATTCTGGAGCTGAAGGTGAGCTGAGGTCGGGCCGGCCGGGAGGCGGGCAACAGTCAGTCGCGCGGTGGCGCCGCGTCCTGGGGGCCGTCGGAGTTCTCCGGAGCCTCGGAATCCGCAGCCTCAGAATCCGCGGGCTCGGGCTCCGACTCGCGCTCGGGCTCCGACTCGGGCTGCGGATCGGTCCGGTCGGGGCGGCGGACCACCACCTTGCCGGAGGTGAGGTCTATCGGTCCGCGGCCGGGGTCGCCGTCGTTCAGGTCGACGCGGGTCAGCTCCAGGCGCTTGCGCTCGTCGTTGGTGTGCTTGCGACCGGGTGAGAACAACTCCTCGAACATGTTGAACACAGCATCTCCCGGTGGTGTGGCTGCCGAGCCTCCCTTTCAGCGTACGGGAGCGCCCGGCAGACGGGTCAGCCCGTGGTGCCGGCGCCGGGCGGGGCGACGAGCACCGGCTGGTCGGGGAAGAGGCGCAGCCGGTGGGCCAGGGCCGCCGCCTCGCCACGGCCCGCGACGCCCAGCTTGGCGAGGATGTTGGAGACGTGGACGCTGGCGGTCTTCGGGGAGATGAAGAGTTCCTCGGCGATCTGCCGGTTGCTGCGGCCGACGGCGACCAGGCGCAGGACGTCCCGTTCGCGGCTGGTGAGGCCGAACTCCTCGGCGGGGTCGGCCGGGGCGTCCCGGCGCGGCACGTCGCGGGTGAGGCTGAGCCTGGCGCGCTGGGCGAGCAGGGCGACGGACTCGGTGAGCGGGCGGGCGCCGAGGTGGTCGGCGACGGCCGAGACGAGGCGGAGCAGTTCCGTGGCGCGGTCCCGGTCGTCCTCGGTGGGGCCGCCGGCCGTGGCGGAGGAGACGAGGAGGGACTCGGCGAGGCGGAGGCGGGCGCGGGCAAGGTCGTAGGGCCGGTCGAGGGGTTCGAGGGCGGTGACGGTGGCGGACCAGTCCTCGGGGGTGTCGCGGCCCTCGGCGCGCAGGAGTTCGGTGCGGACCCACTGCTCGTGGGCGAGCCAGACCGGTACCGAGGTGGGCTGGTGCTTGGCGGCGTCGCGGATGCGGGCGAGCGCCTCGGCCCGTCCGGCGTCGGCGGCGGGCAGG
>NZ_JAAGMG010001111.1 GCF_010548525.1 Streptomyces sp. SID14478 | reverse complement strand
CGGCCGGCTCGCGCGCGAGGCGTCGGCCCGCGGCCGCGTGGACGCGCTCACGCCGCGCGAGCGCGAGGTCCTCGCCCTGGTCGGCGCCGGCCTGTCGAACCCGGAGATCGCCGCACGGCTGCACCTCGTGGAAGGCACCGTGAAGGCGTACGTCAGCGCGGTCCTCGACCGGCTGGAGGTCAGGAACCGCGTACAGGCGGCGATCGTGGCGTACGAGGCGGGGCTGCTGACGTAGGGCAGGCCGGGCTCGGTCCGGAGTGCGTGCCTGTCTGGCGGGCTTGGCCCGGAGTGTGTTCCTGCCTGGCGGGTCGGGCCCGGAGTGCGTGCCTGCCTCGGCGGGCTCGGCCCGGAGTGTGTTCTTCTGCCCCGGCGGCTGTTCAGCTGGGTGGCTGAACAGCCGTCAGAGTTTCTTCCGCCCGCCCGAGCGCCCGAGCGCCCGAGTTCAGCGTGCCGCTGTGCGTGTTCGTCGACAGGCCTGAACAGCCGTCAGAGGGTGTCCTGCGCACCCGAGTTCAGCGACGGTGTGCGCCCGTCAGCCGGTGTGCGTGGGCCGACGGGCCCGGGCCCGCGAACCACCGCGCGAGCCCGTTGCCCGACCCTCGCATCGCCTCGGCCACCCGCGCCCCCGGACGCGACAGCAGACGTACGACGACGAGGGCGACCAGGGTGCCCAGGACCAGGCCCACCGCGACGTCGTGCGGGTAGTGCACGCCCACGAAGACCCGCGAGAACGCCATGAGGATCGCCATCGGCACCGTCAGCCAGCCGATCACCGGCCAGGCGAGCGCGAGACCGACGGCCGCGGCGGCGGCGATCGTGGCGTGGTTGGACGGGAACGACCAGTCGCCGTGGGCGGGGCAGTCGACCAGGGACGGCAGCGCGCCGCCGACGGCCCGGCACGGCCGCTCCTCGTCGATGCCCGACTTCACCAACTCACTGCACACGTACGCCACGGCGGTGGCCAGCGGCGCGAGCACCGCGACGGCCAGGGCCCGCGGATCGCCGCGCCGCGCCCGCCACCAGGCGACGACGAACAGCACGGCGAAGAGCAACAGCCCCAGTTCCGTCCACACCTCCATCAGGTGTTGGAACCACGAAGGAGTGTCGTGGGCGAAATCGGTGATGTGGCGATAGAGATCGGAGTCGATGGTTCCCATGGTCACGGACAGTACGCAATCTCCCGGCGACGTCACATCCAGCGAGGGTCGCGGTCCGCACCTGACGAAAGACAGGGGTCCCCGGACGCCGCCGGAGCGCCGCGCATGATGATGATCCGCAAAACTTGATGGACGGGGCGGCGGGTGGACGCAGGACAACGGGCCGATCTCTCGTAAGGTTTGAGCCGTGGGATCTCTGCGCAATCCGATCGGGCCGCTCCCCTCCTCCATCTACTGGCGACGGAGGGTCGTTCTGACGTCTGTCGTGGCGCTGCTGGCGCTGCTGATCGTCTGGATGGTCAACCTCGGCGGCGGGGGCGGGAACAACGGCGCCGACGGATCCAACGGCAAGCATCCGACGGATGCCATCACCCCGGGGCCCTCCGGCACGGGGCCCGCGATCAGCCAACACCCGGGCGGGCGCGACTCGTCGGGCGGTGCCGGCTCCGGTTCGGGTTCGGGTGACGGCTCGGGGTCGGGGTCCGGTGACGGGTCCGGCTCGGGTGGCTCCGCGGGTTCCGGCGGCTCGGACGACTCGGCGGGCGGTGACGCGGGCGACGGCAGCGGTACGTCCTCCGGCGACCAGGTACCGGCCGGTTCCAGCCTGCCCGACTGCACGGCGGGCGGAGCCACGCTGTCGGTGCGCAGCCTCCACAACTCGTACGCCCCCGGTCAGAAGCCCAAGCTCGAAGTGACCGTCAAGAACACCACGGACAAGACCTGCAAGGTCGATCTCGGTCCGAGGACGGCGGTCGTCTCCATCACGAAGGCGGACGGGGACAAGAAGTACTGGTCGTCCGAGGACTGCCCGGCCGGAGCGCGGGGCCTGCTGCTGCGGGTGCCTGCCGGGGGCAAGGTGACGCATACGTTGACGTGGGACCGGAAGGCCAGTGCTCCCCAGTGTGCTACGCCTCCCGCGGGGTCTGCGGGGGCCGGGACGTATTTGGTTGAGGTCAAGGGGGCGCAACTTGCCGGGGCCCAGACGTCGTTCGTGCTGAAGGCTGACTGAGGGCGGGCCCCCTCGGCTCACCGTTGCGGGGCTCTGCCCCGGACCCCGCTCCTCAATCGCCGGAGGGGCTTGATTGGTTCCGCCGGAGGGGCTTGGCGGGATCCGCCGGAGGGGCTTGGTGGCCGGAGGAGTTGGAGGGCCGGCCCTCTCGGCTCACCGTTGCGGGGCTCCGCCCCGGACCCCGCTCCTCAATCGCCGGAGGGGCTTGATGGGTACCGCCGGAGGGGCCTGATGGTCCGCCGGAGGGGCCTGATGGGTTCCGCCGGAGGGGCTTGGGGGTTATCGCCGGGAGGGTTTGGGTGGGCGGGGCTGGTGGTGGCCGGAGGTGGCTAGACGTAGCGTTCCAGGATTGAGGATTCCGCCAGCCTCGACAGGCCCTCTCGGACGCTGCGGGCCCGGGCCTCGCCGACGCCGTCCACGGTCTGCAGGTCGTCCACGCTCGCGGCGAGCAGTTTCTGCAGGCCGCCGAAGTGCTCCACGAGGCGGTCGATGATGGCGCCGGGCAGGCGCGGGACCTTCGCGAGGAGGCGGAAGCCGCGCGGGGACACCGCCGAGTCCAGTGCCTCGGGCGAGCCGGTGTAGCCCAATGCCCTTGCCACGATGGGCAGTTCGAGCAGCTCGCCGTGGTGCAGGGAGTTCAGTTCGGCCAGTGCCTCGTCGACGGTGCGGGAGCGCTTGGCCGTGGGCTCGGGCACGTAGTCGCGTACGACGAGCTCGCGCTCGGGCTCGACGCCCGCGATCAGCTCGTCCAGCTGCAGCGCCAGAAGGCGCCCGTCCGTGCCCAACTCGACGACGTACTCGGCGATCTCGGTGGCGATGCGGCGCACCATCTCCAGGCGCTGGGCGACGGCCGTGACGTCGCGGACCGTGACCAGGTCCTCGATCTCCAGCGCGGACAGGGTGCCCGCGACCTCGTCGAGGCGGAGCTTGTAGCGCTCCAGGGTGGCCAGGGCCTGGTTCGCGCGGGACAGGATCGCCGCCGAGTCCTCCAGGACGCGGCGCTGGCCGTCCACGTACAGCGCGATCAGGCGCATCGACTGCGAGACCGAGACGACCGGGTAGCCGACCTGCTTGCTCACGCGGTCCGCGGTGCGGTGCCGGGTGCCGGTCTCCTCGGTGGGGATCGTGGGGTCCGGGACCAACTGCACGCCCGCCCGCAGGATCTTGTCCAGGTTCGAGGAGACCACGATGCCGCCGTCGAGCTTGCACAGCTCGCGCAGGCGCGTGGCCGTGAACTCCACGTCGAGGACGAACCCGCCGGTGCACATCGACTCGACCGTCTTGTCGGAGCCGAGGACGATGAGCCCCCCGGTGTTGCCGCGCAGGATGCGCTCCAGGCCGTCCCGCAGGGCCGTGCCGGGCGCCACCGCGCTCAGCGCAGCACGCATCAGAGCATCCGCACCGGAACTCCCTCCGGACTTGCCGGGAGCTGACGCCCGGTCGTTGGCTGCCACTGGACTCCTCCGGATCGCAGACTCTGAGGCGCCGCCTGGGGTCGGGGGCTGGGAGCCCCCGTCGCGTTCGCACGCACAGGCGAGACCAGGGCAAAGTCTACCGGCGCTCCTCCGTCTCCCGTGGGGCCTCTCGTCGACGGCTCTTCGGCAGCACCCGCAGGGCGTCCCCTATATCGGCGACTTCCAGGACCTTCATACCGGGCGGGATCTTTCCGGGATCGCTCGGAACCAGCGCGTGCGTGAACCCGAGCCGGTGGGCCTCGGCCAGCCTGCGCTGCACCCCTGTGACCCTTCTGACCTCGCCCGCCAGGCCTACTTCTCCGATCGCGACCAGGTTCTTCGGGAGCGGGGTGTCGCTCGCGGCGGAGGCCAGGGCCAGGGCGATCGCCAGGTCGGCGGCCGGCTCGGTGAGCTTCACGCCGCCGACCGTCGCGGAGTAGATGTCCCTTTTGCCCAAAGCGCTGATCTTGCCGCGCTGTTCGAGCACGGCCAGCATCATCGAGACGCGGGACGTCTCCAGACCGGAGGTCGTACGGCGCGGCGAGGGGATCTGCGAGTCGACCGTGAGGGCCTGGACCTCGGCGACCAGGGGGCGGCGGCCTTCGAGGGTGACGGTGAGGCACGTGCCGGGGACCGGCTCGTCGCGGCGGGTCAGGAACAGGCCGCTCGGGTCGGCCAGGCCCGTGATGCCCTCGTCGTGCAGCTCGAAGCAGCCGACCTCGTCCGTCGTCCCGTACCGGTTCTTGACGCCGCGGACCAAACGCAGGCGGGCGTGCCGGTCGCCCTCGAAGCTGAGGACGACGTCGACGAGGTGTTCCAGGAGGCGCGGGCCGGCGATCGCGCCGTCCTTCGTGACGTGCCCCACGAGGAGGGTGGACATGCCACGCTCCTTGGAGGCGCGGATGAGGGCCCCGGCCACCTCGCGGACCTGCGCCATGCCGCCCGGCGCCCCGTCGATCTCGGGGGACGCCACCGTCTGCACGGAGTCCATGATCAGCAGGGAGGGCTTCACCGCGTCCAAGTGCCCGAGGACGGCGGCCAGGTCGGTCTCCGCCGCGAGGTAGAGGTGGTCGTCGATCGCCTTGATGCGGTCGGCGCGCATCCGCACCTGGGAGGCCGACTCCTCGCCCGTGACGTACAGGGTCTTGTGCTCCTCGCTCGCGGACTTGCCCGCCACGTCCAGGAGCAGCGTGGACTTGCCGACGCCGGGCTCGCCCGCGACCAGGACCACCGCGCCCGGCACGAGGCCGCCGCCGAGGACCCGGTCCAGCTCGGGCACGCCGGTGGGGCGGGCCGTGGCCTGCCGGGCGTCGACCTGGCCGATCGGCACGGCGGACGTCGTGACCCGGCCGGGGGCGGTCGTGCGCACCGCGGGCGCGCCGTACTCCTCGATCGTCCCCCACGCCTGGCACTCGGCGCAGCGGCCCAGCCACTTGGCCGTCTGCCAGCCGCATTCGGTGCAGCGGTAGGAGGGACGGTCCTTCGAGGATTTCGTACGGGCAGCCATGAACCGAACCGTAGCGGGCGGCACTGACAACGCCGGCACCGCCGAATGTGCCGCTGTCGGTTGCCGCGTGTAGCCGCGCTGGCCACGGAATATGGGGTTCCTGTCCCCTTTTGAGGGATCGTTTCACCCGTAAGGATTAAAAGTACTCAAGGGGGCGGGAGGGGCCCGTGCCCGCCGCCTACGGTCGCACGGGTGATGAGCAGGCCGGAAACCCCCACGCACACCACCGGCGCACACCGGGCGCAGCGCGCCGGGGCGAGGCGTCCGGAGCCCCGCACCGTTCCGCAGCGCCCGCCCGCTCGCTACGAGCCGTTTCTGGACGGGCTGTTCACGTACTGCCTCTCGGTGCTCTGCGACCACGACGAGGCGACCGCCGCCCTCGGCGACGCCCTGGCGCTCGCCGAGCGGCGCGGCGCGCGCGCACCCGACGCCGAGGCCGACCGCAGGTCCTGGCTGTACGCGCTCGCCCGCTGGTACTGCCTG
>NZ_JAAGMG010001073.1 GCF_010548525.1 Streptomyces sp. SID14478 | reverse complement strand
GCGCGGCTCGTGCGACGGCGGCACGGGGGCCGCCGCCACCGGTTGCCTGCGGTGCCCGGTCCACGCCGTCCCGTCCCACCAGCGTTCGGCGGGCGGGACATGCGGGTCCGGGTACCACCCGGGCGGCGGGGTCGGGGGACTGCTCATCCCGGCACTGTAGGCCGGGCGGCGAAGGTCAGTACACCGTGTCCTGCTGATCGGGCACGACCGAACCGTCGTCCCTCAGCAGTGGCCCGAATCCGCCCTGGGGCAGGTTGTCGGCGGCCGTCGAGCACGGGTACGTGCCGGACTTGCGTGGCAGCGGTTCGATGAACATCGGGTTGGCGACCCAGCGTCCGTCGGCGTTGTCGTAGGCCCGGCACATGATCTCGTTCTTGTTCCGGTTGAGGACGAGGTGCGCGCCGGTCGCGTCGCCGACGAACGTGACGTCGGTGTCGGCGTCGCCGCCGCCGAGCGCGATGCGCCGGTCCCCACGCTGCTTGTTCCAGGCGGACTTGCCCTTGACGTGGTAGATGTCCTGGTTGATCCAGCAGCGTTTGCCGTCGATGTAGGGGATGGCCTCGCCCTGGGTGCGGCCGACGCCGCCGCAGCCCTCGTTGTAGGTGGTGATGCGGCCCTTGCGGTCGAGCACGGAGCGGATCGCGATGGTGTGCGCCCGGTCGATGCCGACGCCGCGCGACCACACCTCCGTCACCGGCTCGGACCCGGCCGACACGATGTAGACGTCGAAGCCGGCCTTCTGCAGCGTACGGATCAGGTCGCGCTGCTGGTCGTAGTAGCGGACGTAGCCGGGCAGGGTGTGCGTGCCCAGCTTCTGGGTCGCGCCGATCGGTGCGGCGAGGGCCTCCTTGCGGGCGGCGGCCGCGTACGACTCCAGTTCCGGCACGGTGTGTCCGGCGAACAGCTGCGGCACCCAGGCGTACTGGGGCACGGTGCGGCGGTGGTTCCACGTGCCGGCGAAGGCGGCGGCGCCGCTCATGGTCGTGCCGGACTCACGGATGTTGAAGATCTCGTCCGTGCAGTCGGTGTCGGTGGAGGTGGGCAGCGGGGCGCCCACGGGGACGGCGGTGCCGCAGGCGGCGGTGAGCGCCTTGTCGGCGTCGTCCGTCATCCACTTGCTGGTCTTCTTCCAGCTCGCCGGGCGAAGGATCTTGTCGTGCTTGAGGGACCAGGCGATCGTGGCGTCGGTGACGTCGTTCTTGGCGACCGTGTTGTCCCAGTCGAACGCGGCGACGGGGCGCGGGCCGTGGTGGCCGTCGCAGGTGCCCCGTTCGTCGATCATGCGTTGGAGTTGAGCCCGGTTCTGGCCGTACCAGGGCAGCTTCTTCGACAGCTGCGGGCACTTCCCGGAACCCGTGGGCGCGGACGTGGCGGCGGCCGCAGGAGAGACGAGAGCCGTGGCCACCAGAGCGGTGACCACGGCCGAAGTCCACGCGGCAACATTTCTGTTACGCATGCCTGGGGACCGTACACCTCCGTGCCGGGTCCCCTACATAGGCGTGACGTACGCCCCTGAAATCCCGCCGTCCACAAGGAAGTCGGTGGCGTTGACGAAGGCCGCGTCGTCGCTGGCGAGGAAGGCCACGGCGGCCGCGATCTCGTCGGCCTCCGCGAAACGGCCCACGGGGATGTGCACGAGCCGGCGCGCCGCCCGCTCCGGGTCCTTGGCGAACAGCTCCTGCAGGAGCGGGGTGTTGACCGGGCCGGGGCACAGCGCGTTCACGCGGATGCCCTCGCGGGCGAACTGGACGCCCAGTTCGCGGGACATGGCGAGCACGCCGCCCTTGGACGCGGTGTACGAGATCTGGGAGGTCGCCGCGCCCATGCGCGCCACGAACGAGGCGGTGTTGATGATGGAGCCCTTGCCCTGGCGCCGCATGTACGGGATCGCCGCCTTGCAACACAGGTACACGGACGTGAGGTTGACCTCCTGGACGCGCTTCCACGCCTCCAGGCCGGTGTCCAGGATGGAGTCGTCGTCGGGGGGTGAGATGCCCGCGTTGTTGAAGGCGATGTCGACCGAGCCGTGGGTGTCGTACGCCGTCTTGAAGAGGGCCTCGACCTGTCCGGCGTCGGTGACGTCGACCTTCACGAAGGTGCCGCCGACCTCGTCGGCCGCTTTCTTGCCCGCGGTCTCGTCGATGTCGCCGCACACGACGTGGGCGCCCTCGGAGGCGAGCCGGCGGGCGGTGGCGAGGCCGATGCCGCTGCCGGCGCCGGTGATGACGGCGGTGCGGCCGACCAGGCGGCGGCAGATGATCTCGTCGCTCATGGGTGTGTCAGGCCTCCGTGCTGAGGAAGACGTTCTTGGTTTCGGTGAAGGCGGTGAGGGCGTCGGGGCCCAGTTCGCGGCCGAGGCCGGACTGTTTGTAGCCGCCGAACGGGGTCGTGTAACGCACGCTGGAGTGCGAGTTGACGGACAGGTTCCCGGCGCGGACGGCTGCGCCGACGCGCAGGGCGCGGCCCACGTCGCGGGTCCAGATCGAGCCGGACAGGCCGTAGTCGGTGGCGTTGGCGAGGCGGACGGCGTCGGCCTCGTCGTCGAAGGGCAGCACGACGGCGACGGGCCCGAAGACCTCCTCGACGGCGGCGGGCGCGTCGGCGGCTGTCCCGGTCAGGACGGTCGGCGGGAACCAGAAGCCCGGGCCCTCGGGCGCGGTGCCCCGCAGCGCGGCCGCGTCGGCGGGGACGTACGCGCGCACCCGTTCGAGTTGCGCCCGGGAGATCAGCGGGCCCATCTGCGTCTTCTCGTCGGCCGGGTCGCCGACGACGACGGACGCGAGCGCGGGGGCCAGCACCTCCATGTACCGCTCGTACACGGAGCGTTGGACGAGGATGCGGGTGCGGGCGCAGCAGTCCTGGCCGCAGTTGTCGAGGAAGGACATCGGGGTGGCGAGGGCCGCCGCCTCGACGTCCGCGTCGGCGAAGACGATGTTCGGGCTCTTGCCGCCGAGTTCGAGGGTCACGCGCTTCACGCGGTCGGCGCACCGGGCCATGATCTGCTTGCCGACGCGGGTGGAGCCGGTGAACACGATCTTGGCGACGCCCGGGTGCGCGACGAGCGCGTCACCGGCCACCGGCCCCTCGCCGGGCAGCACCTGGAACAGTCCCTCGGGAAGGCCCGCCTCCAGGGCGAGTTCGGCGAGGCGCAGTGCGGTGAGCGGGGTGGTCTCCGCGGGCTTCAGGAGCACGGCGTTGCCTGCCGCGAGCGCCGGGGCGGTGCCCCATGCGGCGATCGGCATGGGGAAGTTCCAGGGGGCGATGACGCCGATCACCCCGAGGGGTTCGTGGAGCGTGACGTCGAGGCCGCCGGCGACCGGGATCTGCCGGCCCGTCAGCCGTTCGACGCCGCCGGCCGCGTAGTCGAGGAGGTCCCGGACGTTGCCGGCCTCCCAGCGGGCGTTGCCGAGGACGTGGCCGGCCTCGCGGACCTCCAACCGGGCGAGTTCTTCGCGGTGTTCGTCGACCTGTGCCGCGAAGCGGCGCAGCAGGCGGGCCCGGTCGGCGGGGGCCGCGGCGGCCCAGCCCTGCTGGGCGGCGGCCGCCCGGGCGACGGCGGTGTCGACGTCCTCACGGGTGGCGGCGGGGACGGTGGCGACGACCTCTTCGGTCGCCGGATTCAGTACGTGCAGCAGCACAGCGGTCCTACATCCTCTCGAACGACCTGCGCAGTTCCCAGTCGGTGACGGCGGCGTCGAACGCATCGAGTTCGACCCGCGCCATGTTGCGGTAGTGGGCGACGACCTCGTCCCCGAAGGCGGCCTGCGCGACGGGGCTGTTCTCCCACAGCTCGGCGGCCTCGCGCAGCGTGGTGGGGACGTGCTCGTAAGCGGCTTCGTAGGCGTTCCCCGTACAGGCGTCGGGGAGTTCGAGCTTGTGCTCGATGCCGTGCAGGCCGGCCGCGACCAGGCCCGCGACGGCCAGGTGCGGGTTGACGTCGCCGCCGGGCAGGCGGTTCTCGAACCTCAGGGACCGGCCGTGGCCGACGACGCGCAGCGCGCAGGTGCGGTTGTCGTGGCCCCAGGCGACGGCGGTCGGGGCGAAGGAGCCGGGCTGGAACCTCTTGTAGGAGTTGATGTGGGGGGCGTAGAGGAGGGAGAAGTCGCGCAGGGCGGCGAGCTGTCCGGCGAGGAAGTGGCGCATCAGCTGCGACATCCCCGGCCCGTCGGCCATCGCGTTCTCGCCGTCCGCGTCCGCGAGGGACAGGTGGATGTGGCAGGAGTTGCCCTCGCGCTCGTTGTACTTCGCCATGAAGGTGAGCGAGACGCCCTCCTGGGCGGCGATCTCCTTGGCGCCCGTCTTGTAGACGGCGTGCTGGTCGCAGGTGACGAGGGCCTCGTCGTAGCGGAAGACGATCTCGTGCTGCCCGGGGTTGCACTCGCCCTTCGCCGACTCGACGGTGAGGCCGGCCGCCCCCATCTCGTTGCGGATCCGGCGCAGCAGGGGCTCGATGCGGCCGGTGCCGAGGACGGAATAGTCGATGTTGTACTGGTTGGCGGGGGTCAGGCCGCGGTAGTGCGCGTCCCAGGCCTGCTCGTAGGTGTCCTTGAAGACGATGAACTCCAGCTCGGTGCCTACCTGGGCGGTGAGTCCGAGGTCGGCCAGGCGCTCCAGCTGGCGGCGCAGGATCTGGCGGGGTGCGGCGACGACGGGCGAGCCGTCCTCCCAGGCGAGGTCGGCGAAGAGCATCGCGGTGCCTTCGTTCCAGGGGACGCGGCGCAGGGTGGCCGGGTCGGGACGCATGGCGAAGTCGCCGTAGCCGCGGTCCCAGGAGGACATCGCGTAGCCGTCGACGGTGTTCATCTCGGCGTCGACGGCGAGCAGGTAGTTGCAGCCCTCGGTGCCGTGGTCGAGCACCTCGTCGAGGAAGAAGCGGGCGGCGAACCGCTTGCCCTGGAGCCGCCCTTGCATGTCGGGGAAGGCCAGGACGACGGTGTCGATCTCGCCGCTCGCGACGAGGGCGTGCAGCTCCTCCACGGCGAGCGGGGGTGTGCGGTCTGCCACAGGTAGAACCTCCTTGGGTCCCTGGGGGTCCCTTGGGTCGGCCGAGAGCCATAAGGTATTGCCGAGAACCATTGCTTGGGAAGGGGACCGCGCCCGATGTCGCACACGGAATCCGACGGCGGCCTCGCGACGGTGCTGCGCCCGGTGCGGGCCGGCAACGGCTTCGAGGAGGCGCTGGCGCAGATCCTCCAGGTCGTCCGGCTCGGCCTGGTGCCGGGGGGCGAACGGCTGCCGTCGGAGCGGGAGTTGGCGGAGCGGCTCGGCATCAGCCGGGTGACGCTGCGCGACGTGCTGAAGGTGCTGCAGGACCAGGGCCTGGTCGCGTCCCGGCGCGGACGCTACGGCGGCACGTTCGTGCTGCCGCGCCCCGAGGCGGCCGGCGAGGACGAGCTGCGGCGCCGCATCGCGGGCGTGGACGTGGAGGACGTCCTGCGCTTCCGCGAGGTCCTGGAGGTGGGCGCCGCAGGTCTGTGCGCGGCGCACGGGCTCGACGACGGGCAGGCCGGACGGCTGCGGGCCGCGCTCCGCGACACCCACGACGCCCCGCTGACCGACTACCGCCGCCGGGACACCCTGCTGCACCTCGCCCTCGCCGAGCTGTGCGGCTCCCCCTCCCTGGCCGGCCAGTACGCGGCGGTGCGCGCCACGGTCAATGAACTCCTGGACTGCATACCGCTGTTGGTACGGAACCTGGAGCATTCGCAGACCCAGCACACGGCCTTGGTGGAGGCCGTCCTCGACAGGGACGCGGACGGGGCGCGGGAGATGATGCGCGAGCACTGCGGGGGTACGGCGGCCCTGCTGCGCGGTTTCCTGACCTGAGCGGCGGGTGACGCACGACCCCTCGGCTGCCTTCACGTCTCACAAAGGTACGGATCCATGCCATTGGATCACGGCTGCGCGGACCGGCCGACTGCCGCCGACCGGGCTGGGTGTCGTGCACGTCGTCCCCGGCGCGCGGGCCGCCGCCACAGGGGACGGTGCCCGCATGCTGAACGTCGCGGTGTGCGGCGTGACGATCTCGTACGCTCCTCCTCACTGGCCGCGGCGGAGGCGGAACCGGGACGGGGCTGACGGCAACGGGTACGACCTAGGTTGGGGAGCACGGCACCATGGTGAGCAGGCCGCTGATCGGCATCAGCACCTACCTGGAGAACAAGGCCAGTTGGGGTGTGTGGGAGATGCCCGCCGCGCTCCTCCCGGCCGGCTATCCGCGGCTCGTGCAGTCCTCGGGCGGCCTCGGCGTGATGCTGCCGCCCGACGACGCCCGGCACGCCCCCTCGGTGGTGGCCCGGCTCGACGGAGTGATCGTCGCGGGCGGTCCCGACGTGGACCCCGGCCGTTACGGCGCCGAGCGCGACCCGCGCACGGGCCCGGCGGCGACGGAGCGGGACACGTGGGAACTCGCCCTGATCCGGGCCGCGATGACGTCCGGGACGCCGCTGCTCGGCATCTGCCGGGGCATGCAACTGCTGAACGTGGCCCTCGGCGGGACGCTGACCCAGCACCTCGAAGGGCACGTGAAGGACGTCGGGACCTTCGGGCGGCACACCGTGACGCCGGTCCCCGGCACCCGGTACGCGGACCTGGCGCCGGAGGTCACGGACGTCCCGACGTACCACCATCAGGCCGTGGACCGGCTCGGCAGGGGTCTGGTGGCGTCGGCGTACGCCGACGACGGCACCGTCGAGGCCGTCGAACTGCCCGGCATGACCTGGGTGATGGGCGTGCAGTGGCATCCCGAGATGGGTGAGGACGCGCGGGTCACCGGAGGTCTGGTACGCGCGGCTGCGACCCCGCACGGTTTCTGATCCGCCGCTCCAGCCACTCCAGCGCTGCCTCCCCCTGGGCCCGCTGGAACGCCCGGAGCGTCGGCAGCCCCGGCGGGGCCGGCCGGTCGGCGTGCTCCAGCATGAACCCGGCGAACCCGGCGAGCGCCCGCGTGACCCCCTCCGGGTCGGCGGCACGCCCCGACGGCTGTCCGGCGAAGAGGACTTCGGGGTCGGGGCCGCCCTGCGCACGGACGCACGGCAGCATGACGAGCAGGTCGAACCAGGGCGCCGCGCGCATCGCGTGCGGCCAGTCGACGAAGACGACGTCCCGCTCGGTGAGCAGGATGTTGTCGGCGCGCAGGTCGGCGTGGACGAGGGTGTCGCCGTCGGTGAACTCTGCCCAGGGAGCGGCCAGTTCGGCCAGGGCCGGGGCGTTGCGGGTGGCCCAGTCGCCGAGCCCGAGCCGCTCCACCCGTCCCTCCTCCACGAGCCTGCGCCAGCCCGCGAAGGACGGGGCGAGCACGTCGACCACGCGGGGCGCCGGGAACGGTGCGGGCGTCAGGACCCGCCCCAGTCGGTCCACGGCCCCGAGGACGCGGCTCAACTCGTCGCCCCGCCAGGGGACGTGCGGCTGCCGGCCCGGCACGTCCTCGAAGGCGAGGGCCACCCAGGTGTCGTCGTCGTACGTGGCGAGCAGCCGGGGGGCGGGCACCTCGGGCGGCAGCGCGGCGGCGTTCCTCGCCTCGGCGCGGTGCAGGGCCGGGCTGTGCGGGTTGGCCTGCGCGCTGACCGCCTTGACGAAGGCGCGGCGCCCGTCGTCGAGGGCGACGCGGGCCGCGACGCCGGGCGAGAACCCGCCGGACTGGGTCCGGGCGGTCACGACGGGAGCGCCCAGCGCGTCGGCGAGGGCGTCGCGGACGCGGTCCGGAAGGGCGTCCCACGGGGTGCGGACGCCAGTGGCGGGCGGGGCTGGGGTCGCCGGGGTCATGGGACAAAAGTAGGGCTCCGCCGACGGTGGAGAAAGCGAGTTCCGGCTCGGGACCTCGGCGCCCTCGCAGCTGACGGACCCGGTCGGGGAGCGAGCCGAGAAGAAGTCAGCGCTCGACCGCCCTCACGGCTGACGCACACGGCCGGGGCCGAGCCGAGAGGGGGGTCAGGCCCCCGACCGGGTCAGCCCCAGCAGCTCCCGCGCAGGTCCCACCGGCCGGTGCCCCGTCGGCCAGACCGCCTTGAGGTCCCGGCTGAGGCTGACCCCCTCCAGCGGGATCCGGACGAGCCGCCGCGCGGCCAGCTCCTCCCCGACCGCCAGCTCGCTGAGGACGGAGGGCCCGGCCCCGCTCACCGCCGCCGCCTTCACCGCGGTCGTGGAGGACAGCTCGATCAGCGGCCGGGCGAGCCCTCCGAGCGCCGCGTCGAGCACCTGGCGCGTGCCTGACCCCTGTTCCCGCAGGATGAGCGGTGTCGTGGACAGCTCCTGCGCCGTGAGCGGCCGGCGCCGCCGGGACCACGCGTGGCTCGGGGCCGTCACCACGATCAGCCGGTCGTGCGCGATGACCGTCGCGTCCAGCCCGGCGGGGACGGTCAGGCCCTCCACGAACCCCAGGTCCGCCTCGCCCGCGAGGAGCCGCTCGGCGACCGACGTGGAGTTGCCCGCGAGCAGCGACACGGCCGTGTCGGGGCGCGCCGAGCGCAGGGCGACGAGCCAGCGCGGCAGCAGGTACTCGGCGATCGTCATGCTCGCCGCCACCCGCAGCCGGGAGTCCCGCCGGTCGCGCAGCGCCTGCGCCCCGGCGTCGAACTCCTCGGCCGCCTCCACCACGCGCCGCGCCCAGTCCGTGACCAGCGCACCGGTGTCCGTGAGCCGGGAGCCGCGCGGCGAACGGTCCACGAGGGCGAGGCCGAGCCGGCGCTCCATCGAGCGGATGCGGCTGCTCGCCGCGGGCTGGGTGATGCCGAGCTCGCGTGCGGCCCCGCCGAGACTGCCCAGGCGCGCGACGGCCAGCAGCAGCTCCAGCGCGCCGAGGTCGGGAACCCGGTGCGCGAGCATGCCCGGCGGCGACCCGTCCATGGGGTCCGTGGTGTCCGCGTGCTCCCTGCGCCCCTTGCTCATAAAGCCAGCTTATGTCCCCATAGCGACGACGTCCCTGGTGGGGGCGGAGGCCGCGCGGGACGGTGAGGGCATGGTCACCGTCGCCCTCCCCACCGCAGGACTCGCGCCGCGCGCCGCCGCCGTCCGCCATCTCGGCCCCAACTGGTACGCCTCCGTCATGGGCACCGCGATCGTCGCGAACGCCGGAGCGAGCCTGCCGGTGCGGTTCACCGGGTTGCGGACGGCCTGCACGGCGATGTGGGCGCTGTCGTTCGCGGCGCTGCTGGTGCTCCTCGCCGCGCGGGCGCTGCACTGGACGCACCACCGCGACCAGGCGCGGGCGCACCTCATGGACCCGGCGGTGGCCCCCTTCTACGGCTGCCTGTCGATGGCGCTGCTCGCGGTGGGTGGCGGCACGGTGCTGGTGGGGCAGGACTGGATCGGGCTGGACGCGGCGGTCGCCGTCGACACGATGCTGTTCGTCGCGGGCACGCTGATCGGGCTCGTCGCGGCCGTCGCCGTCCCCTATCTGATGGTGGCCCGGCACCGGATCGAGCCGGGCCAGGCCTCCCCGGTGTGGCTGCTGCCGGTCGTGGCCCCGATGGTGTCCGCCGCGGTCGGCCCGCTGCTCGTCCCGCACCTGCCGGCCGGTCCCTGGCAGCAGATCTTCCTCCTCGCCTGTTACGGCATGTTCGGGCTGAGCCTGCTCGCCACGGCCGTCATGCTGCCGATGGTCTTCGCGCGTCTCGTCACCGCGGGCCCGCTCCCCCTGGCGCTGACCCCGACGCTCTTCCTCGTCCTCGGCCCGCTGGGCCAGTCGACGACCGCCGCGAACAAGTTCGCGGACGTCGCCACCGTGCTGCCCGCCCCGTTCGACGAGGGCTTCAGGGCGTTCGCGGTCCTCTACGGCGTCCCCGTCATGGGCTTCGCCCTGCTGTGGCTGGCGCTCGCGTCGGCGCTGGTGGTGCGGGCCCGCCGCAAGGGCATGGGCTTCGCGATGACGTGGTGGGCGTTCACCTTCCCCGTCGGCACGTGCGTGACAGGGGCGGAGGGCCTGGGCAAGCACACCGGTCTCGCCGCGTTCGACGCGCTGGCGCTGGTGCTCTACGCGGTCCTCGTCGCGGCCTGGGCCGTGGCGGCGACGCACACGGTGCGCGGCCTGCGCGACGGCCGGCTCCTCGCGCC
>NZ_JAAGMG010001034.1 GCF_010548525.1 Streptomyces sp. SID14478 | reverse complement strand
CCGTCTGCGCCACGGGCGTGCCGGTGGTCGTGGTCCTGGTGCAGGGGCGCCCGCACGCGCTGCCCGCGGCGGTGGACCGCGCCGCCGCCGTGCTCAACGCGTGGTACCCGGGCCCGTGGGGCGGCCGGGCGGTGGCCGACGTCCTGTTCGGCGCGGCGGCGCCGGCCGGACGCCTCCCGGTGTCGGTGCCGCGCTCGGCGGCCCAGCTGCCGGTCTTCTACAACGGCAAGGACCACGGCTACCGCGGCTACGTCGACCAGCCGGCGAGCGCGCGGTACGCGTTCGGGCACGGGCTTTCGTACAGCGCCGTCGCCTACGCCGCGCCCCGCCTGAGCCGCGCCCGCGTGCCGCGCGACGACCCACGTCTGACCTGCACGGTCACGGTGACGAACACGGGCGACGCGGCCGTGCGCGAGACCGTGCAGCTGTACGTCCGGCGGCGCTCGGGCGGCTCGTCCTGGCCGCGCGTGCGGGAGCTGCGCGGCTTCGCCTCCGTGGACCTCACGCCGGGCGAGCGCCGGGACGTGGCCTTCGAGGTGAGTGCCGAGACGCTCGCCTCGGTCGGCAGGGACCTCGAACTCGTCGTGGAACCAGGTGAGTTCATGCTGGAGACGGGCCCGGCGTCGGACCGCACGCAGGGCGCTCCGCTCACCGTCACGGCCCCGGAGGCCGGGGCTCCGTAGGAGGGGCGCCTATCCTTGGGCCCCATGTCACGCACCACCCCCACCTGCCCCTGCGGCCTCCCCCAGCCCTACGAGAGCTGCTGCGGCCGCTACCACCGCGGCACGGCCGCCGCCCCCACGGCCGAGGCCCTGATGCGCTCCCGCTACGCCGCCTTCGTCCGCCGGGACGGCGCCTATCTGCTGCGCACCTGGCACCCGGACACCCGTCCGCCCGGCATCGACTTCGCCGAGGCCCCGCAGTGGACCGGGCTGGAGATCGTGGGGACGAGTGACGGCTCCGCGTTCCACCAGCACGGCACCGTCACCTTCCGCGCCCACTACCGGGGCGGCGTGCTGCACGAGCGCAGCAGGTTCGCCCGGGTGGGCGGGGCGTGGGTGTACGTCGACGGCGACTTCATCGAGTAACCCCCTTGAGGGGGGCGGAAGTTCAGGGCGCGAGGATGTCCAGCTCGTGCAGCGCGCCGACCGCGATCTCCCGCGTGAGCGCCTCCGCGCGCTCCGCGTCCCCCTCGCGCACCGCGTCCGCGACCCGCACGTGCAGGGTGACCGCCGCCGGGTCCGGGTCCTCGAACATGACCTGGTGGTGGGTGCGGCCCGCCAGGACCTCGGCGACCAGGTCGCCGAGGTGCGAGAACATCTCGTTGCCCGACGCGTTCAGGACGACCCGGTGGAACTCGATGTCGTGGACGAGGTACCTCTCCAGCTGGTGACCCCGTGAGGTGGCGACCATGCCGAGCGCGCACTCGGTGAGCGCCGCGCACTGCTCGGCCGTCGCGTACCGCGCGGCGAGTCCCGCGGCGACCGGCTCGACCGCCGAGCGCAGCACGGTGAGCGAGCGCAGCTGGCGCGGGCGGTCGGCGCCGGCCAGGCGCCAGCGGATGACGCGCGGGTCGTAGACGTTCCACTCCCCGCCGGGTCGCACCGTCACGCCGACGCGGCGCCGGGACACCACCAGGTTCATCGACTCCAGGACCCGCACGGCCTCCCGCATCACCGAACGCGACACCTCGTAGCGCTGGGCCAGCTCGTCCGTGCGCAACACGCTGCCCGCGGGGTACTCACCCGCGGTGATGGCGGGACCGAGGCTGTCCAGTACGTGGGCGTGCAGGCCCCGGTCCTTCGTGGTCATGGGCTCAGCGTACGCGGGAACAAAAAGTCTGACTTTTATGTCACACGCTCTTGAATTAGTCAGACCTATTGGGTTTCAGTGACGTGACACAACGATGTCGATGAAGACAGCGAGGCAGTACGCGATGAGCACCCCCCATGTCGTCGTGGTGATGGGCGTGGCAGGCACCGGCAAGACGACGATCGGTCCCCTGCTCGCCGACCGCCTGGGCGTTCCCTACGCCGAGGGAGACGACTTCCACCCGGCGGCGAACATCGCCAAGATGTCGGCCGGCACCCCGCTCACGGACGAGGACCGCGGGCCGTGGCTCGATGCCATCGGCAAGTGGGCCCACGGCCGCGCCGGGCTCGGCGGGGTGGTCTCCAGCTCCGCGCTCAAGCGCGCCTACCGCGACCGGCTGCGGGCCGCCGCACCGGGCCTCGTCTTCGTCCACCTCACCGGCAGCCGTGCGCTCATCGAGGACCGGATGTCCCACCGCGAGGGCCACTTCATGCCGACCGCGCTCCTCGACTCGCAGTTCGCCACGCTCCAGCCGCTCGCGGCGGACGAGGCGGGCGTCGACGTCGACGTGGCGGGCTCCCCGGAGGAGATCTCGGACCGGGCCGTCGTGGCCCTGGCCGGACTCGACTCCGCCCCCGCACCCCGGTAGCCGCACCCGAAACCCCCTCCCCGACCACGTACAAGGGATAAGACCGTGACCAGTCTCAGCGTCGAGATGCTGGCAGCGGACGCCGTCGAGCCGATCACGTCCGCGGGCCACGCCCAGCTCGGGATCGCCGTCCTCGCGGGCATCGCCGTCATCGTCCTGCTCATCACGAAGTTCAAGCTCCACGCCTTCCTGGCGCTCACCATCGGCTCGCTCGCGCTCGGCGCGGTCGCCGGGGCGCCGCTGGACAAGGTGATCACCAGCTTCAGCGCCGGGCTCGGTTCGACCGTCGCCAGCGTCGGCGTGCTGATCGCGCTCGGCGCGATCCTCGGCAGGCTGCTCGCCGACTCCGGCGGCGCCGACCAGATCGTCGACACGATCCTCGCGAAGGCCGGGAAGTCCGGCGGCAAGGCGATGCCGTGGGCGATGGTCCTCATCGCCGCCGTCATCGGTCTGCCGCTGTTCTTCGAGGTCGGCATCGTGCTGCTGATCCCGGTCGTCCTGATGGTCGCCAAGCGCGGCAACTACTCGCTGATGCGGATCGGCATCCCGGCCCTCGCCGGCCTCTCCGTGATGCACGGCCTGATCCCGCCGCACCCCGGCCCGCTCGTCGCCATCGACGCGGTCAAGGCCAACCTCGGCATCACCCTCGCGCTCGGCATCGTCGTCGCCATCCCCACGGTGATCATCGCCGGCCCGGTGTTCTCGAAGTACGCGGCCAAGTGGGTCGACGTCCCCGCCCCGGACAAGATGACGCCCGCGCGCGCCACGGACGACCTGGAGAAGCGCCCCAGCTTCGGCGCCGCCGTCGTCACCATCCTGCTGCCGGTCGTCATGATGCTGGCCAAGGCCCTGGTCGACATCGTCGTGGACGACCCCACGCACACCGTGCAGCGCGCCTTCGACGTCATCGGCAATCCGCTGACCGCGCTCCTGGTCGCCGTCATCGTCGCCATGTTCACCCTCGGCCGCCCGGCGGGCTTCACCAAGGGCAAGCTGCAGGAGACCACCGAGAAGTCCCTCGCCCCGATCGCGGGCGTGCTCCTCATCGTCGGCGCGGGCGGCGGCTTCAAGCAGACGCTCATCGACTCCGGCGTCGGCCAGATGGTCCTGGACATCTCCAAGGACTGGAACATCTCCGCGCTGCTGCTCGCCTGGCTGATCGCCGTCGTGATCCGCCTGGCCACCGGCTCGGCGACCGTCGCGACCGTCTCGGCCGCCGGTCTGGTCGCGCCCCTCGCGGCGAACATGTCGGACACCCACACGGCGCTCCTGGTCCTCGCGATCGGCGCGGGCTCGCTGTTCTTCAGCCACGTCAACGACGCCGGGTTCTGGCTGGTCAAGGAGTACTTCGGGCTCAGCGTCGGGCAGACGATCAAGACCTGGTCGATCATGGAGACGATCATCTCCGTGGTCGCGGGGGCCCTGGTCCTGCTGCTGTCCCTGATCATCTAGGCCGGCGAGGAGTACGTCGATGAGTCACCCCCTGTTCGACATCAGCGGCCGCACCGCCCTGGTCACCGGATCGAGCCGCGGGATCGGGTTCGCCCTGGCCCGCGGCCTGCTGGAGGCCGGCTGCACGGTCGTGCTCAACGGCCGGGACGCGGGTCAGCTGGAGAAGGCGGCGCGGGAGCTCGGCGGCGCGGTCCGCACGGCGGCGTTCGACGTCACCGACGGGCCCGCCGTCGCCGCCGGGATCGCGGACGTCGAGGAGCGGGTCGGCCCGCTCGACATCCTCGTCAACAACGCGGGCATGCAACTGCGCGCCCCGCTCCTGGAGTTCGCCGACGCCGACTGGCACCGGATCCTGGACACCAATCTCACCAGCGCGTTCCTCGTGGCCCGCGAGGCGGCGCGCGGCATGGTGGCCCGCGGCCACGGCAAGATCGTCAACATCTGTTCGCTGCAAAGCGAGGTGGTCCGCCCGGGCATCGCCCCGTACGCGGCCACCAAGGGCGCCCTGAAGATGCTCACCAAGGGCATGTGCGCCGACTGGGGGCCCTCGGGCGTCCAGGTCAACGGGCTCGGCCCCGGCTACATCGAGACCGAGCTGACCGCGCCGCTCGTCGCGGACGAGGAGTTCAGCGCCTGGGTGCGCCGCCGCACCCCCGCCGGGCGCTGGGGCCGCACCGAGGACCTGGTGGGCGGGGTGCTGTTCCTCGCCTCCCCCGCCGCGGACTTCGTGAGCGGGCAGATCCTGTACGTCGACGGCGGCATGACCAGCGTCCTGTGAGGAGGCCCTTGTGCTCGGCTGTGTGATCCACGGCGCCGGTGACCTGCGCGTCGACGAACTCCCCTCCCCCGTGCCGGAGTCCGGGCAGGCCCTGGTCGCGATCCGCTACGGCGGGGTGTGCGGCTCCGATCTGCACTACTGGCACCGCGGCGGCGTCGGCGACTTCCTCCTGAAGGAGCCGATGGTGCTCGGCCACGAGGTGGTCGGCACGGTCCTCGCGTACGGGCCGGGGGCTGGCGGGCCCGCCCCGGGCACCCCCGTCGCCGTGCACCCGGCGACGCCGTGCGGCGCCTGCCCGGAGTGTCTCGGCGGGCGGCGCAACATCTGCCGCGACACCCGCTACCTGGGCAGC
>NZ_JAAGMG010000994.1 GCF_010548525.1 Streptomyces sp. SID14478 | reverse complement strand
CCAGCGGGCGCGGGTCGGACGCGTAGTGACATCGACGTCGATGAGGGCGCAGCCCGTGATCCGTGCGTCGTAGCCGGGGCCCTCGGACCAGCCGACGGCGGCCTCCACCAGGATGCGCAGGCCGGCGTCGGTGCCGTCGAACTGCACGGCGGACTTGCCGCCCGGTGCGTACTGCACGACGGCTCCCCACGCCCCGAACAGTCTGCGACCGCTCTCCGCGAGAGCGGCGAGCAGGGACTGCGTGTCGAGCGGGTCCCGCGCGGCTTCCCCCGTCAACTGGGCGAATACCGCAGCGAGTTCCTGCTCCTGCAGTGTCACGGTGGCGACCTCTCAGCCGAGTCTCAGTTGTCCACTGACGATATCCCGCGCGACGTCGCCGATGAGGCGTCCGTCGCCGAAGGCCCGCGCTTTGACCAGTTCCAGCGCATCCGCGGCCGGACAGCCGAGATGAACGGCGACCATTCCCGCGGCCTGGTGCACCTCCACTCGGTAGTCGATGCCTCCGAACAACTCCGGTACCGCGTCCCGCCCGAGGAAAACACTGCGGGTCAACGCATCGGCGACACAGGTGAGAACCGCCGTGGACGCCACCGCCCCCGCCCGGTCGAACACCGCCAGGGCGCCGATGCAGCCACCGGGCGTCGCCAGCGGGACCGCGACGACCTGGCCGATGCCCAACTCCTCGACCGCCGGCCCGTAGGTGGGCCAGCGGGACCTCAGGCTGTCACCCGCCGCGGTGACGGGTCCGCGCGCGTGCACCGCGTCCAGGGCCGGCCCCTCGCCCAGCACGTACTCCACGTCCTGGGCGGCACGGGCGGGCTGGTCCGAGGACGCCGTCGCCACCTGGTTGCGCTCGCCGTCGACGAGGGTCACCGCGACGCTGCCGGACCCACAGGCCTCGGCGACGCCCGTCATGAAGAGTGGCGGCGGGCCGTCCTCGGGCACCCAGTGGGACGTGCGCCGCGCGTGCGCCTCCATCAGCTCCGCCGCGATCCGGTGACGGGCGGCCGTCGTGCGGTGCAGCTCCGCCATCCTCAGGTACAGCGCGTTCCCGGTGCGGACCGCGGTCGCCTCGTGCCGCAGGGCCAGTTGGCTGTCCCGCTCCGCGCGCTTGCGCGCGGAGGACGACCGCCGCCAGGCGGCCGCGGCTTGATCGGGCTTCCCTCCGGGGGGCTGCTCCATGCGTCTCAGCCTACGCCCGGCCCCGGGTCAGTCCCGGCCGCGATTGTGGTCTTCTTCCATCAGCAGCACGGCGCCGTCGCGAAGCCCGTCGAACGGACTGCACTGCACGGTGCACGTGACGCTGCGTCCCAGGCGGTTGACCGCGGCGATCGCGAAGGGCGCCGCGCGCTTGCGGGTCGTGAGGCACTGCGTCACCACCGGCTCCAGCTCCCTCGTCGGCAGCCCGAAGTCGAGGGAGAAGAAGGGCTCGTCGAGCACCTCGTCCTGGCGCAGGCCCCACAGGTCGGCGGCGCCCCTGTTCCAGCTCTTGACCTTGAGGTCCTTGTCGAGAACGACGACGGCGGCCGCGACGGAGGCGAGGACGCCCTCCAGGAAGGCGCGGGTCTCGTCCAGCTCCTCGGTGCGGATCCGCATCTCCTCGTTCATCGTCTCCAGCTCCTCGTTCCCGGACTGGAGCTCTTCGTTGGTGGTCTCCAGCTCCTCGTTCGTGGACTGGAGTTCCTCGTTGGTGGTCTCCAGTTCCTCGATGGAGGACTGGAGTTCCTCGTTGGTGGTCTCCAACTCCTCGTTCGTGGACTGGAGTTCCTCGTAGGCGGTCTCCAGGTCCTCGCGTACGCGCTTGATCTCGGCCTTGAGCCGGGTGGTGACCGTGACGTCGGTGAACGTGATGTTGGTGGCGGCCGGGGTCCCGCCCGCCCCGACGAGGGGCTGGACCATGATGTCGAAGAACTGGACCTCCTCGCCGATCCTGCGCTCCACCCCGTTGACCCGCAGCGTGCGGCGTTCGTGGGTGGCCTGGTCGATCAGGGAGCGCAGCTCGACCGGGCGGTAGGAGACCTCCAGGTCCTGGAAGGGCCGGCCGATGTCGCCCGCGGTGAGGCCGAACTGGACCCGCGCGTGGTTGTTGATGAGGACGACGATGCCCTCCGCGTCCACCGCGACGGCGGCGCCGAGCGAGGCGTCCAGGATCAGGTCGCGCAGCTGCCGGTTGCGGGCCACGCTGTGCAGCTCGCCGCCGAAGCCGGAGCGCAGCTTGACCGGCGCGGGCTGGTAGGGCGGGGCGGCGCCGCCGGGGCGGCGGCGGAAGATCCGCTGGCGCATGCTCAGGACGTCGAACCGGTCGGCGTCGTTGAGCAGCATCTCGGCCTTGCCGAGGAAGAGGAACCCGCGCTCGCGCAGCGCGAAGTGGAACCGGTCGATGATCTGCGTCTGCGCCTCGACGTTGAAGTACATCAGGGTGTTGCGGCACACCAGCAGGTCGAGGCGGGAGATGGGGGCGTCGCGGGTGATGTCGTGCCGGCCGAAGATGACCCGGCGGCGCAGGTCGGCGCGGAAGCTGAACTGCGACCCGTTCTGCTGGAAGTACCTGTCGCGCAGTTCGGGGGCGAGCGCTTCCAGGGTCCTGGCCGGGTAGAGGCCGGAGCGGGCGTCGCGCAGCGCCTCGTCGTCGACGTCCGTGCCGTAGATCTTGACGCGCTCCAGGGCCGCGTCCAGGCCGAGGGTCTCCGCGAACATGATGGCCAGCGAGTACGCCTCCTCGCCGGTGGAGCAGCCCGCGCTCCACACCCGGATCTCCTCGTCCGGGGCGAGCTGGGCGAGGATCTCGGGGACCACCTCGCCCTGCAGGTACGCCCAGGCGTCACTGTCCCGGAAGACCGAGGTGACGTTGATCAGGATGGTGTTGAACAGGGAGCCGAACTCGTCGGCGTTCGTCTCGAGTTGGTCGCGGTAGTCGGCGTACGAGTCGATGCCGACGTCGGCCATGCGCTTGCGGATGCGGCGCCCGAGGGTGGAACGCTTGTATCCGGTGAAGTCGAAGCCGCGGGAATCCCGCAGAAAGCCGAGAAGGTTCTCCAGCTCCTCGTCCGTCTCTACGTCGCCCGGGGTCTCGCCCATGGTGTCCCACTGCCTCTAGTGACCGACAAGTCCGCGGATGACCGCGGGGATTTCCTCCAGAGGTAGTACGAAGTCCACAGCGCCAGTACCCACTGCGGCCTGCGGCATGCCCGTGAACTCCGCGGTCTCCGGATCCTGCGCGATCACGGTACCGCCCCGGCTCTTCACCGCGTCCACACCCATGGCCCCGTCGTGCCCCGTGCCGCTCAGCACACAGGCGATGGCGCGTGCGCCGTAGGAGCCGGCGACCGATTCGAAGAGCAGGTCGGCGGAGGGGCGCAGGAAGTGGACGAGCTCGCTGCGGGACAGGGAGAGGGTGTCGCCGTGGCCCACGAGGAGGTGGCGGTCGGGCGGGGCGATGTAGACGGTGCCGGGCGCGATCACCTCGTCCTGCTCGGCGAGTTTCACCGCCAGGGGTGAACGGCGGTCCAGGATCTCGGCCAGCACGGTGCGGTGGCGCGGGTCGAGGTGCTGGACGACGAGGACGGGTACGGACAGAGCGGCGTCGAGTCCGCCGAGCACGGTGGTCAGGGCGTGGATGCCGCCGGCGGAGGCGGCGAGGGCGACGACGGCGAAGTCCTCGGCGCCGTCCGGCGGTTCGGGGTGGTTCGACACGGCGTCCTTAAGAGGTAGCGGGGTGCGCACTTTCCGGTCAGGCACCGGGAGTCGCGGTGAGGAGTCCCGCCGAGACGGCTCGGCGGAGCGTGGCGTGGTCGGCGGCGCTCTGGTCGGCGTAGCGCAGGGCGAAGGCGGCGATGGCGCGGTCGAAGGTGTCCGCGCCGCCGAGGTAGGCGGCGAGCGCGATGCGGTCGCCGGAGCGGGCGTGGGCCCGGGACAGCGCCGTGCCGCACAGACGGGCGTAGGCGAGCAGGGCGTCGGGGGGCATGCCCGCGACGTCCGCCGAGCCTTTCATGTCGCGCAGCTGACGCCAGTAGAAGGCCCGGCCCTGCGGTCCCGTCATCCAGCCCAGGAAGATGTCGCCCGCCGCCTGGAGGAGGCGCTGGCCGGAGACGACGCGGTGGCCGGGGTGCAGGTAGGGGCCGTGGTACGGGATGTGCTCCTCGATCACCGAGCGGGTCGCCTCCTTGATCTGGAGGAAGAGCGGATCGTCTGCGTCCCGGCCGGACAGCAGGATGACGAAGCAGCGTGTTCCGACGCTGCCGACGCCCACGACCTTACGGGCCGCGTCCACGAACCGGTACCGGTCGAGCAGCCTGCGGCGCTCCTCGGCGAGCGTGGAGCGGTAGTCGCCGAACATCTTGCGGATGGCGGCGGCGTCGGTGACGCCCGCCGGTTCGAGCAGGGGCGGGTCGTGGACGATGCGGCGGCGGCCGTCGGGCGTGAGCTCTGTGAGCTTGGCGAGGGCGTGCAGGCTGGTGCGGCGGGTGGCCTGGCCGAGGGTGTGCTCGGCGCGGCGCCGGTGGCGGGCGGAGCGGATCAGCGGGAGCAGTTCGTGGGCGTCGATGCGCTCGTACCAGACGGCGAGCTCGCCGAGGCCGGCCAGGCGGCGCATGTTCGTGCGGTACGCGGCCACGGAGTCGAGGACGGCGCGGTGGGCCTGTTTGTCGGAGTGGCCGTTGTCGCGGGCGGCGACGACGATCGAGGCGGCGAGGCGTTTGACGTCCCATTCGAAGGGGCCGGGGTACGTCTCGTCGAAGTCGTTGAGGTCGAAGAGCAGGGAACGCTCCGGTGACGCGAACAGTCCGAAGTTCAACAGGTGTGCGTCGCCGCAGAGTTGGACGGTCAGACCGGTGTGGGGTATCGCCGCGAGGTCGGCCGCCATGACGGCGGCGGCGCCGCGCAGGAACGAGAAGGGACTCGCCGCCATCCGTCCGTACCGCAGGGGCAGCAGGTCGGGCAGCCGGTCGGCGCCCTGGCGTTCGAGGACGACGACGGGGTCGGGGCGGTCCGCGGCCGGGATCCAGGGGGCGTGCGACGAGCGGGAGACGTACTTGCGGGCGCGTTTGCCCTGGGCGGCGCGTTCGGTGGGGCTGCTCATCGCGGGCGCCCCGGCGCTCAGTGGCGCAGCGCGCGGACGATGTCCGCCTTGACGTCGCCGTCGAGGGAGCGGTGGCTGCGCGCCGACGCCTGCTTGGACGCGTTCGCCGCCACGTCGTTCACGTTGAGCGCGACCGTGTCGAGGGTGTTGCCGCCGCTGTCCTTGAAGGCGACCAGGACGAGGTACGACTTCTGGGAGGACTGCCCGTTCGTGACGGTGACCGGCACGGTGGCGCGGCCGTCGTCCTTGCGCACGTCGCCGAGCTTCACCTCGCCCTTGGCGTCGGTGCCGTCCTTGAACTCGTCGACCTTCTTCTGTGCCTCGGCCGTCGCGGAGGACACCACCTCGCCGACCTTGGACGCCGCGTCGGACGGGCTGGTGTCGCTGTCGGAGCAGCCCGCCGCGCCGACGGCCAGGGCCGCCGCGAGCAGGGTGGCACCCATCGTCCGTACGCCTCGCATGCCCGCCATTCCCGAACACCTCCGCTCGCCCGTGACTGCCCGTCGACCCAGTCAACGGTGCTCCGTCCGCAGCCCGCATGCCAGGTACGGCAAACAGGTGACCGATCCGGCAGGATGCACGGCATGACCTCCCGGCACATCGGCAACGACGAACGGCGCGTTCGGCTCGCCCTCGCGCACCGCCTGTCCCCCGCGGCCCGGGCGTCCACGGCGCAGGAGGTCGCCCGGTCCCTGGTGGCGCTGCACGGTACGGATCCGGCCACGGTGCACCTCGCGGTGGGCGCGCGCCTCACCGACCCCGCGGGGACGGTCGCGGGCGTCGAGCGTGCGCTGTACGAGGACCGGACGCTGGTGCGGATGCACGGCATGCGGCACACGGTCTTCGTCTTCCCCACCGAGCTCGCGGCGACGGTGCACGCCTCGACCGGTCTCGCGGTCGCGGCGAAGGCCCGGGCCGGCCTCCTCAAGGACATGGTGTCCGGCAGCGACGGCCGGCTGACCCCCGAGTGGCTGGCCGAGGTCGAGGAGTCGGCGCTCGCGGCCCTGGCCCGGCGCGGGCAGGCCACGGTCGTGGAACTCACCGTCGACGAACCGCGGTTGAAGGAGTCGTTCACGTACGGCAAGGGGAAGGGTTACGAGGCGCCGCACACCGTGTCGTCCCGGCTGATGCGGGTCCTCGGGGTCGAGGGGCGGGTGGTGCGCGGCCGCCCGCTCGGCTCCTGGACCTCGTCCCGGTTCCGCTGGGCCGTCGCCCCGCCGCACCCCGAACTCCCGGTCGCCGAGGCCCAGTCGGAGCTGCTGCGCCGCTGGCTCGCGGCGTGCGGCCCGGCCACCGAGGGGGATCTGAAGTGGTGGACGGGGTGGAAGGTCACGGACGTGCGCAGGGCGCTGGCCGCGGTGGGTGCGGTGGCGGTCACCCTGGACGGCTCCGGCACCGGGTACGTGCTCCCCGACCGGCTGGAGCCTCCCGCGGCCGCCGCGGAGCCCTGGGCCGCGCTGCTCCCCGGGCTCGACCCGACGGCGATGGGCTGGCAGGAGCGGGACTGGTACTGCCCGCGGGAGCTGCGGCCCGCGCTCTTCGACGGCAGCGGGAACATCGGGCCGACCGTGTGGTGGAACGGGCGGATCGTGGGCGGCTGGGGCCAGCGGGCGGACGGCGAGGTGGTGTGGCGGCTCCTGGACGAGTCCGGCGGGCGGGATCTGCGCCTCGCGGTGTCGCGGGAGGCGGGACGCCTCGCGGCGGTCCTGGAGGGCACGGTGGTGACCCCGCGCTTTCGCACGCCGCTCGAACGGGAGCTGGGGGCGCGGTAGCGCTGCCGGCGAAG
>NZ_JAAGMG010000955.1 GCF_010548525.1 Streptomyces sp. SID14478 | reverse complement strand
GAGGCCGCCGCCGGTGGCGAACTGGACGACGTCGCCGGGAAAGAGCCGGTCGTCGCGGTCCGGGGTGGCCGAGGCGAGGAGGCCGGCGACCATGGAGTCGCGGCTGCGGGGCCAGTCGGCGGGTGCGGTGCGCGCGACGGCCGTGCGGACCGGGGCGCCGTGCTGCTCGCCCCGGGTGATCTCGGCGACGGCCTCGTCGAGGAACTCCCGCGGCACGGTGGGGAATTGGGCGGATATGATCTCGGCCAGGTGGGCGGCCTTGCCGCGGTCCACGACGAACAGCGTGGTGACGGGCAGGAACATCGCGATCCGCAGACAGGCGAGGGCGTAGCGGTCGACGTCCGTGCCGGTGCGGTCCATCGGCGCCCAGAACCCGGGGTGGGCGAGCATCTGCCCGCCGTCCTCCGCGACGTCGGTGGCCGCCTCGAAGTCGATGAGGGTCACGGTCTCCTCGTCGGGGTCGACCATGATGTTGAACATGTGCAGGTCGTTGAAGACGAGGCCGCGTTCGTGGACGGCGGCCACGGCCTTCTCGACGGCGGTGACGATCCGCAGCACCCAGTCCGCGTAGTCGGCGACGGCGCCCGGGTCGGGGTCCGGGGCGAGCAGCGGGTGGCGCGCGGCGAAGAATGCGTTGAGCGGGCGTCCCGCCACGTGGTCCATGACGAGGAAGCGGTGGCCGTCGACGTCCAGCCAGTCGCGCACCTCGGGCGCCACGCCGAGCCCCGAGAGCCGCTCCAGGGCGGCCTTCTCGCGCTCCAGGCGGACGATGGCGTCGGCCCCGTCGGCGGCCAGCCCTGCGTGCGGGCGGCCTTCCTTGAGGACGACCTTGCGGCCGTCGCGGGTGTCGGTGCCCCGGTAGACGCCGCCGCCGTTGGAGAAGTGCAGCGACTTCTCGAAGCGGTAGGGCAGGTCCGTGACGCTGGTGGCGTTGCGGGCGTCGAGGTGGGGCTTCAGGAAGTCGGGCAGGGGCGCCCAGGCGGGGACGTGGAAGACCGGGTCCCGGTGGTCGGGCACGAGGCGGCCCTCGGCGTCGGCTATGGCGCCGACGAGGGTGCCGCGTTCGTTGACGACGGTGCGGCGGGCGAAGGCGCCGTAGCGCACGTAGAGCGGCCCTTCGCCCCAGCGCAGATCGGTGAGGATGTACGGGCCTTCGAAGCCGTGCAGCAGTGCGCCGAGTTCTTCCAGAATGCGGTGGCATCTGGCCTCGTCGGCCGGATATATGGTGGCGAACTTTCCGCTGACGTCTCGCCCCGCGTATTTGGTGTTCCGCAAGTGCAGAAGATGGGGGGCGGGCACGAATTTGAAGGGGATGCGGCGCGGCACGCAGTAGTCCCACACGATGCCGGCGGTCTTCTCGGCGTTCTGCCGGGTCGCCGAGGCGTGGATCTTCCAGCCCTGCAAGGGGCCTTGGAGCGGTGTGCCGTCGGCGGCCAGAGGCGTGAGATTCAGCCAGTCACCATTGCCGGCGGAGCGCCAGCCGTCCGGGACGGGCCGCGTGGCGGTCTCGAACTCGGGAAAGCCCCCCGCTTTCCCGGGCTCGCCGTCTTTGCCGTCGACGGCCAGCCGGTCGGGGGTCTCGTAGAAATACGGGTCGGCCAGTGCATAGACCTCGTACCGCTTGTCCATGACGTGCGTCCCCTCCCCTTGGCGGCTGCGAGAGAAGATTTGCACGCCGCCAAGGAAAGGGGACAGTAACGACTGTCATGAGACAGCCGTGCGGAACGCACGAGTCAAGTAATGTTCGTCCCGTTCGAGTTATTCGAAAGAATGCTCGTCCCGTGGCTCCGCAGGCCTGCTCATGGGGCTATTCATCAGGCGGGAAGACCGACTCACCGCCCCCGGAGAGAGTGATCATGATCGCCTCGACGGGACAGCCCTCGGCGGCCTCCAGGACCTCCTCGTTCGCGTCCGTCTCGGCCGCGGTCGGGTGCGACTGCCGGGCGGTGTCGAGCCGGAAGCCGGCCGGCGCGGTGTTCACGCACATGCCGGACCCGATGCACACGCTCCGGTCGACCTCCACGTGCCAGCGGTCTCCCATGGGTCAGGCCCCCTCGGGCTCGTACCCGGCGGGCAGGTGGATCATCTTGTGCTCGAAGTACTCGCCGTAGCCCTCGGGCCCGAACTCCCGGCCCAGACCGGAGTTCTTGTAGCCGCCGAACGGGCCGAGCATGTCGAGGCTGAACGTGTTGACGCTGTACGTTCCCGTGCGCACCCGGCGCGCGATGTCGATGCCGCGCTCGGTGTCCGGGGTCCACACGCTGCCGCTGAGGCCGTAGTCGGAGTCGTTGGCGATCTTGACGGCCTCGGCCTCGTCCCCGTACGGGAGCAGGCAGATGACCGGGCCGAAGATCTCCTCGCGGGCGATGCGCATGGAGTTGTCGACGTCGCCGAAGAGGGTGGGTTCGACGTACCAGCCCTGCTCGAAGCCCTTCGGTACGCCGCCGCCGGTGAGGATCTTGGCGCCCTCCTGCTGGCCGATGCCGATGTAGTCGAGGGAGCGCTGCTGCTGCCGCTTGGCGACGAGGGGGCCGAGTTCGGTGGCCGGGTCGAGCGGGTCGCCGACCTTCAGTGCGGACGCCGCGGCGGCGAAGGCGTCGGCGAACTCGTCGTAGCGCGAGCGGGGTACGAGGATGCGGGTCTGCGCGACGCACGCCTGGCCGTTGATCATCCAGGCGAACGGGACGATGCCGGCGACGGCGCCCGCGGCGTCCGCGTCCTCCAGGATGATCGCGGCGGACTTGCCGCCGAGTTCCAGGGTGACGCGGGTGAGGTTGCGGGAGGCGACCTCCATGACGCGCTTTCCGGCACCGACCGAGCCGGTGAAGGAGATCTTGTCGACGCCGGGGTGGCCGACCAGGTACTCGCTGACCTCGCGGTCGGCGGGGATGACCGAGAGCACGCCCTCCGGCAGGCCCGCCTCGGCGGCCATCTCGGCCAGGAGATAGGCGTCGAGGGGCGTCTCGGGCGAGGTCTTCAGGATCACCGGGCAGCCGGCCAGCAGCGCCGGGGCGATCTTGGCGGCGGCGGTGAACTGCGGGACGTTCCACGGCACCACGGCGGCGACGACACCGACCGGCTCGCGTCGCACCAGCAGCTTGCCGAGGGCGCCGTCGCGCGCCTCCTCGTACGTGAAGTCGCGGGCGACGGTGAGCGCGGCGTCCCAGACCATCATCGCGGCGAGGGCCTGCACCATGATGCTGGAGGTGTAGGGGGTGCCGTTCTGGCTGCTGATGAGGCGGGCGATCTCCTCGTGCCGCACCGCGAAGGCGTCCTTGATCCTCGTGACGACGGCGATCCGCTCGTCGAGCGTCATCCGCGGCCAGGGCCCCTCGTCGAAGGCGCGGCGGGCGGCGGCGACGGCCCGGTCGACGTCGGCGGGCGCGGCGTGCGGCACCCGGCCGAAGACCTCGCCGGTGTGCGGGGAGACGACCTCGATGACGTCCTTGCCGAGGGGATCGGTCAACTCCCCGCCGATGAACAGCTGTCCGTGTTCCACGAGCTCGGTCATGGCTGACTTCCTCCTGCGCCCGGTGCGGTGATCCTCTTGTGCTCGACAGTTTCTGACGGTGTTTCAGAACTGATACCAGTTCTAGTTGTGATGCGGAAGGGCGGGGACGGCGACAGCGCGCGGGTTCGGCTCGCCGCGTGGGAACGGGGTACGCGGCGCACCGCCCGCCAACGTCACGCAGGACGACCGCCCGTGATCACAGGGTGAAGGGGTACGGACAGAGGCCCGCGGACGGACGGTGGACCGAGGCGACCATTGAAACGGGTTCTACAAATTCCCTTACAGTGGCGGGAGTTCGGCGCGGCGACAGGCACCACCCTTGGCGGCGGAGAGGCGACCCGATGACTCAGGCGACGCGGACACAGGTGACCGACCACGGCGGGGGCGTACGCAGCATCCGCGTCCCCATCCCCGACAATCCGCTCGGCTACACGCTGATCTACGTCCTGGACACCGACGCGGGCCCGGTCCTCGTCGACACCGGCTGGGACGACCCGGCGTCCTGGGACGCGCTGACGGCGGGCCTCAAGGCGTGCGGCACCGCGGTGGGCGAGCTCACCGGTGTCCTGATCACCCATCACCACCCGGACCACCACGGCCTGTCGGCGAAGGTGCGGGAGGCGTCCGGCGCCTGGATCGCCATGCACGAGGCGGACGCGGCGGTCGTGCGCCGCACCCGCGAGAACCCGCCCTCGCGCTGGTACGCGTACATGGGCGCCAAACTGCTGGCGGCCGGCGCCCCCGAG
>NZ_JAAGMG010000915.1 GCF_010548525.1 Streptomyces sp. SID14478 | reverse complement strand
GGGCCGCCGCGCGCACCGCGGCCCGCCAGAGCGCCGCCCGCAACCGCTCCGGAGCCCTCAACACCACCGGACGCAAGCACAGTTCAGGGGGCGGGCGCGCAGCTGGCAGCGGGGGCAAGGTGCCCGGCCAGAAGCACCGCAAGACCGGCACCGGCGGCGGGGCGGGCAAGCACCGCTCCCCGGCCTCCCTGAACAAGTCCACCGGGACCAAGACCGGTCACGGTCGCGGCGGCGCCGCGGGCGGGCTTGCTTCGAAGGCGGGGCAGGTCAAGGCGCTGCGAAAGGCAAACCAGGATGGTGCGTCGCGGGCGCAGAAGCGTCAGCAGACGAGCGCGGCCCGCCGCGCGGTCGCTGATGCCCGCCGCAACGCCCCCAAGCCGCACAAGCCCCAGACCAGCGCGAGTGGCAAGGCGCGCTCGCGTACGGGTGGTCTGGCCGGGCGGATGCTCGGTGGCGCAGGCCGCAAGGCCCGTGCCACCAAGCAAGCGGCGATCGCCAAGCAACGGACCCGCCGCGACGCCGCCGCCGCGCGGAAGGTGGCCGGAGGCCGCACGAACGTGCGCAAAGCCCCGGCACGGCAGGCCGCCAGGAAGGCCCTGCGACGCTCCGCGGCCCGCTTCCACGGGCGCCGCGCCTTTGCGGCGCTGGTCGCGCTGCCCCTCGGTCTCCTCGGGTTCCTGACCAGCCCGCTGGGCCGCAAGTTGGGGCTTCCCTGGCTCGTCCACCCCGGCCGGCGCCTGTACCGGCGCCTGACCGGCGCGGCCCGCGAACAGCGTGCCGAACGGGATGCGGCGATCCGCGAGGAGCAGGCCGCCGCGGACGACGCGGCAGACAAGGAGGCCACCGAGGAGGGCGCGGACGGAATCAGCGATCAGATCGAACGGCCCGCGGGGCCGGTCCCGAACAGCAGCGACAGCACGGCAACCGGTGAAGGAGAGCACGTGTCCGGGTTCAAGTTCGAAGAGTACGCAGCGGAGATGGAGCAGGCCGCGCAGGCGTATGACCCCGAGGACGCCATGGAGATCCTCGCCATGGTCGAATCCCTGCCCGAAGCGCTGACCAGCGTGGCGAACGTGATGAAGATCCTCGCGGAGCGCGCGGACAGTGAGTTCCCGCTGGAGAAGGAGGTCGCGGACGGCTTCAACGACATCTTCGGCGCCCTGAACAGCGCGGTCGCGGTCGCTGAGGACATGGGCCCGCTGTTCCGCCAGGCCCACGAGCACGACATCGCCCGGCACGAGGACCCCCGCAACGGCCCCGAGGCCGAGAAGGGCTGGAACGTCTGACATGAGTGCCACCACTGCCCCGAAGAAGAAGCAAGTGGACAGTGGCCCGGTGCTGGACTGGAGCGCCGGTCACGGACCTGTGACCGGCGCCCTGTCCGCGACCACCGGAGCCCTCGCCGTCGCCACCACCGGTGCCGCAACCGGCATGCCCCCCATGTGGGCCATGGCCGTGGGCGGGGCCGGCGCCCTCGGTCACACCGTCGCCGGACTCAAGGTCCGCAACGCCGGCCGCACCCTCGCCTTCAAAGCAGCCTCCTGGCTCGTCGGCGCAGGCTGGACCACCTGGGCCATGACCACCGGCCCCCTGTCCTGGGCAGCCCTCGGCTCCCTCGCCACGATCGGCGTCGGCATGGGCGCCGGCGCCCGCTCCGTCGCCTTGTACGAGGAAGCCCGCGAAGAGGAAGCCCTCGCAGCCGAACGCCGTTTGATCGCGCAGGAGTTGAGCGCGGAACGCCGCGCGATCGCCGCGCAGTGGGTGGAACGGATCGCCCGGATCTGCACCATCACCGTGAAGGTGAAGGGCGTGAAGATGTGGGAGACCGGCAACGGCTACTCCCTCGACATCGAGCCTCAAGGCGGCATCACCTACGACCGCATCGCTCAGTACGCCGCGGCACTGTCCGCGGACGCGAAACTGCCGCACGGCTGCACCGCCGCCGTGGGCCCCGGCGTTCACCAGGGGCGGGCGATCGTCGACGTCACGACCCGCAACGTCCTCTCCGAGGCCCGCGCCTACCCCGAGGACTACTCGCCTCTGTCGATCCTGACCGGCATCCCCTGGGGGTTCCGCACCAACGGCGACGACGTGCCGGCCTACCTGCGCGAACAGTGCGCGCTCGTGGTCGGGCCGACCGGATCGGGCAAGACCAACATGCTCCACACGATCATCGGCGGGTTCGCCCGCGCCGAGGACGTCCTGACCTGGGTAATCGACCTGAACGCCGGATCAGCCGGCCTGCCCTGGGTACGGCACGCCCTCGGAGGCGAACTGAAGCAGCCGGACGGGGCTCCGGTGCGGCCCGGCGTCGACTGGCTCGCCGGCACCTACGACGAAGCCCTGAAGCTGCTCGATGCGGCGATCGCCATCGGGTTGGCGCGCAAGCGCGGCTATCAGGACCTGATGGCCAAGCACGACACCGATCTGTTGCCGGTGAGCGCGAAGATTCCACAGATCATGCTGGTCATCGACGAGGGCGCCGAGATCCTGGTGTCCACAGACCGGCAGATGAAGGAACTCGCCAAACGGATCCTGGAGTTCATCCGCATGCACCGCTCCATGGGCGGACGCACCGTCATCACCGCACTCGGAGCCACCGGCAGCGTCCTCGGCAATCTGTTGATCCGCCGTGAGGCCAAGGTCCGCGTAGCGCTGACCGGCGGGGAGACCGAGGGCATGGACCTGTCCCGGATGTTCCCCGGCCGCAAGGGACTGCGCGTGGACCAGGCACCGTTCAAAGGCGCCGGATTCATGGGCACCCCCGAATCGCCGGGCGCGCTGTTCAAGGCGTGGCGGATCAAGCCCTCCCAGATCCGCGACATCACCGTCGCCACCTCCCAGCGGCACCCCCGCCTGGACGACGTGTCCGTCAAGGCCGCCGGTCCGGACTACGCCCGGCGCTGGGACACCGAGCGCACCGCGTGGATGCGCGACCTCACCCCCGACGCGCCAGGCACCGAGGGGCCTACGGCCAGCGGGGGTGGGCTGAACCTGTCCGCGCACCGTGCGGAGCGGGCGGGGCGGGAGTCCGAGGATGAGCTGATGCGCCGGTTCCGCGAGGAGATCGACGCGCAGTTCCCCACCGCCCCGGACCCGAACGCGTCCCCGCCGGCGTCCTCGGGGCTGAATCTGTCGGCGTTCCGCAAGGCACAAGAGCCGGAGCAGGACAGTCCCGCGCAGCGGGCCGCACTCGCCGCGCTCCTCGCGGCGGGGCCGGACGGCACGGGAGCATCCGCGATCGCCCGCGCGCTCGCGGACGAGTTCGGCACGACCCGACAGACGGTCGTGGGCTGGCTCAAGACATGGGCCGACGAGGGCACCGCGGTGAGGGTCGGGGAGGGCACCAAAGCCCGCTACGTCCACCGCGACCACGCACCCGAACCGCCCGCGAACCAGTAGCACTTGTCGCTTGTCGCCCCTCCCTCACGGACACCTTCCCTCGGGTTGTCGTGAGGGCCGAAAACGGGTTGTGACCTGGGAGGCGACAAGCGACAAGACAAGCCAGACGACAAGACAAGCGACAAGCCACACGACAAGTGACACGACAAGCCCACGGCGGGCAGCAACCCGGGTTCGGGTGCTGCCCGCCGGCCGTTACGGGAGGTCTGCTCGTGATCGTGACCCTGTCCGCCGTGGCCCTCTTCGGGCTCCTCACCTTCGTGCTCCTGCGCTCCCGCTACGTCGGGCCCGGTGCCGCGCTCGCGGTGTTCCTGTTCGGGTTCTTCGTCGCCGACACCGGAGCCGCCGGCGCCATCCGCTCCACCCTGCACGCCGTGATCGACGCCGCATCCAACATCAACTGACCCGGTCCGGGAGGCACCGCCGTGAGCGAGACCGAGCACACCAGCCAGTGGTGGCCGCGGATGAGCGATGCCGCGGCCAACGCCGAAGCCCGCCGCATCATCGACGACGTCTACCGCCCCACCCCTCCCCCGCCGCCCATACCGACGTCCTACCGCGACACCACCGAACACCCGACCGTCAGAGACGCGGCACCCGTCTGGCAGGAGGACCACCGGATCGTGCCCGCGTGGGCCGCGGGGACCGCGGTCGCCTCTATCGGCATCGGCGCCGGCGCCACCGGCGTCGGCTGCGGGATCTGGCTCGTACTGAAGGGCTTTTCCTCCATGTCCGTGACCGGCGTCGTCTGCATGGGCGTCCTCTTCACCGGAGCCGCGTTCTTCGTGCTGTCCATCGGGGCCGCCTTCTCCCGCGCCCGACGCTCCGTCTCCCACCAGACCTACACCGGGCCGGTCATCAAAAACACGCACGTCACCACGCATTCGCGCGGACTCGCCCGCACGAACAACACCTTCCACGGCTGATCGGAAAGGCCACCCCATGGACGACGAGACCTACTGCGACGAGTGCGCCGACTACGGATGCCACGGTCACCAGCTCTGCGAGGAGTGCAACGGCGACGTCTGCAACGAATGCAGCGGCTGCGACTGCCCCGAGTCCGAGTGCCCCGGCTACCTCGCCCACTACACCGGCAGCGAGTTCTAGCTACGCCAAGGACGGCCCCTCCGTCTCGCCAAAGTCGCGGGGCCGCCCTTGTCCACCTGCCCTCAACAGACCTGTGGAGGTCTCCAGCATGACGCAACCCACCGACATTCGGCGAGACGACCACCGGTCGTTACTCCTGGACCTGTACTCCTGTGCCGGCGGCGCCGCCGTGGGCTACGCCCGCGCAGGGTTCCGCGTCCACGGCTGCGACCGCGCCGACCGGCCCAACTACCCCTTCCGCTACCACCGGGGCGACGCGCTCGAATACCTCGCCCGCCTGATCACCACGGGCGAGATCGAGCGGTACACGGCCGTCCACGCCTCCCCGCCCTGCCAGGCCACGAACACCCTGACCGTGGGAACCAACCGCTCGCGCGGATGGGGCGGCACCCACGTGGACCTGGTGGCACCGACCCGCGAACTCCTCGACAAGACCGGGCTGCCGTACGTCATCGAGCAGCCCAACGGACAGGCCGAGATCCGCAAAGACCTCACCCTGTGCGGCGAGATGTTCGGTCTCGGAGTGATCCGGCACCGCAACTTCGAGTTGGGCGGCTGGACCATGCCACAACCCCTCCACCCCCGTCACCGAGGCCGCGTGCGCGGCTACCGGCACGGCAAGTTCTACGACGGCCCCTACGTCGCCGCGTACGGCAACGGCGGAGGCAAGCCGACCGTGCCGGAGCTGCAAGCCGCCATGGGCATCACGTGGACGAACGTGCGCGAGGAACTCACCGAAGCGATCCCGCCCGCCTACACCCACTGGATCGCCAATCAGTTCCTGGCACTCGAAGGGAGCGCCGCCGCATGAGCAACCACCTGCGCACCGCCCTCCAGATCGCTGAACAGGGGTTGCCCGTGCTGCCGCTGCGCAGGGGCAAGGTGCCGTTCGCCAACTGCCCCGCGTGCCTGTACTCCTCGTGCGGCGGCCGGCCGCACATGAGGACCCCGGGCCCCTGCACCTGCCCCGCCCCGTGCCACGGCTGGGCCGCCGCCACCACCGACACCAGCGTCATCACCTCACCAGCATGGGCGAACGCGTGGGAGAGCGCCGGGGCGGTCGCCTACCACCCCGGCGGCGCCGGATTGACGGTCGTGGACCTCGACAACGCCGACGCCATCGGATGGGCGCGCGAGACCCTGCCCGCCACGCGGACCGTGGCCACCACCCGCGGCGAGCACTGGCTGTACCTGGGGGCCATGACCTCCACGAACAGTGTGCGGCCCGGCGTGGACATCAAGTCCACGATGGCCTACGCCCGCTGGCTCCGACCGGGTACCGGCACTCTGGCCGCGTTGCCGGACGCGGTGCGGGCACTGACCGCGAAGAACCCCAGCATCTACCAGGCCCCGTGCATCGACGCGCTGCCCGCACGAGCCACTGAGGCCACCTGCAGGCACCGCACGCCCGCGTTCCTGGAACGCGGCATCACGATGGCCGAGCAGCGCATCCACGACGCGTCCAGCGGCATCCACAACGCCGTGTACACGACGTTCCTGGCCGTGCTCTCCACACACGGCAGGTGCGGCTGCCTCGCCGAGGACCACATCACGCGCCTGTTCACCGCCGCACAAGCCAAGGGCGAGACCGCCCGGCACTGCACCGACGCGTGGACCAACGCCCGCACCACATTGGGGCTTTGAGCATGGAAGACGACGACAAGAACCCGGCCCGGAAGGTCATCGCGGACTACGCGCAAGAGCGCTTCCGCTACTTCCGCACCGCGGACGGCACCGTCTACGCCCAGCGCACGGGCCACCCCGTGGCCCGCCCGATCCGCTCCCAGGGCACCACCGGCAGCCACCGCCAAGAACTCATGGTCGGACTGTTCCGCGACGGCATCGGCATGTTCAACGGCACCGCTTTGAAGGAGGCACTCGACTTGATCGAAGCACTCGCCCTCACCGAGCAGGTCCAGCCCGTCCACATCCGCGTCGCCCCCGGCTTCGACGGGGCCACCTGGCTGGACCTCGGCCGCACCGACGGACAGTCCGTCCGCATCCACCCCACCGGCTGGGACGTCGCCGTCCCCGACCCGCAGGAGGTGTGCTGGCGGCGCACACAGCTCACCGGCGAACTCCCCCTGCCGGCCAGGGACACCAACGGCAAGGGCATCGACCTGCTGTTCCGGCTGTGCAACTTCGCCAACGCCGACACCGAATCCCTGACCATGGCCTGGCTGATCGGCTGCCTGGAACCCTCCGTCCCCGTCCCCGCCCCCTTCCTCACCGGCCCCCAGGGCGCCGGGAAGTCCACCGCCGGACGGATGCTCATCCGCATCATCGAAGGCATGAGCAGTGACCTGCGCCGCGCCCCGAAGGACGAGGACAACCTGATCGCCGCGGTCGCCGCAGGCTGGATCACCGCCCTGGACAACCTCTCCCACATGGCCCCGGACCTGTCCGACGCCATGTGCTGCATCGTCACCGGAGCCGAGTCCGTCAAGCGGGCCCTGTTCACCGACGGAGACGTCTTCCGCGCCCGCTACCGCCGCCCCCTGCTCCTGACCGGCATCGACGTCGGCGTCATCCGCCCCGACCTCGCCGAACGCCTCCTGCCGCTGCGTCTGGAACGCCCGAAGGTGCGGCGCACCGAGGCGGAACTGTGGACCGAGTACGCGGAAGTCCTTCCCGTCGTGCTCGGCTCCCTCCTCGACCTGACCGTCAAGGTCCGCGCCGTTGCTGCCGAGACCCCGACGGACCTGCGCATGGCGGACTTTGCCCACCTGTGCGCGCAACTCGACACGGCGACTGGCCTCGGTGCGCTGCAGGCCTACCGGGCGGGGCTGGACGACCTGAACGACGACGTCATCGAGGGCGACCTGCTCGCGCAGACCGTGCTGCAGTACGCGGCCGGCATGCCCGCCGGGGCACAGGAGCGGATGTCGTCCGCGGAGTGGCTGAACCTCCTCACCCGCCTCTACAGCGGCGAGGACTGCCGTCCCCTCCCGAAGGGGTGGCCGACCACCGGCAAAGTACTCTCCGACCGGCTCAAGCGACTGCAGCCCACCCTCGCCGCCCGCGGGCTGGTCGTTGACTGGGGACGCACCCGGGAGGCCCGCTACATCGAGCTGACCGAGCCCGAGCCCGTGCCCGGAGCACAGCCGGAACAGGAAGCCGCGTTCTGACCCCAGGTCACCGCACAACCGCAAGAGGAGCACCGGGCACGACGCGTGCGGGGTGCTCCTCTTGCTGTTCGGTGCGCAGCACCGCCCCATGGACGTGCCGCGCAGCGGCTCCTTCTTCAATCTCTGAGCCGCGCACAACAACAGACACCACCCCCTCTCTTTCCTAAGTAGGGGAACGCTGCGTCACCTGCGTCACCCACGCCGGAAAACGGCCCCTGACCAGCCGATAAGGGGGTGACGCAGAGCCCAACCCTCTGCGTCATCGTGCGTCACCTGCGTCACGCCGCCGTGTCACAGGTGACGCGGCAGTGACGCACCCCGATCGCGCTCTGTCACCGATAACCGCAGGTCAGAAGCCTGAATGACGCAGGTGACGCTGTGACGCAGAAATCCGAACCTCGGACAGGTACGAGTTCCGCCATGACCAGAGTCTCGAAGGAGTCCACCGTGGCACGCCCCCAGATGCTCAAGCTCGCCGAAGTCCTCGAAGAGATCGAGATGAGCCGCGCCGCCTTTTACCGCATGCGCGCCCGCGGCCAAGCCCCCCGCCTTCGCAAGCTCCCCAACGGCCAACTCCGCGTCAGCCGCGCCGACCTGGACGCCTGGTGGGAGGCCTGCGCAGAGAACGCCGCCTGATCCCCCATCTACCTGGCCCGCCCCTCCTGGGGCGGGCCTTTCCTACCTGGAGAGCAATGCCCCTCACGTACGACGTCCGCGTCTACAGCATCGAGACCCGCCGCGACCGCCCGAAGCCTTACCGCGTCCGCTGGCTGGTGGGCCCCCAGAAGCACTCGAAGAGCTACACCGTCAAAGCCCAAGCCGACGGCCGCCGCTCCGAGTTGATGACCGCTCTACGCATGGGCGAACAGTTCGATGTGGAAACGGGCCTGCCCTCCTCTGAACTCCGCGCGCTGAACGGCTCTGTGACGTGGTACGAGCACACCCGTACGTACGTCATGCGCAGGTGGGACCGTCTTCCCGCCAAGTCCCGCCGCAATGACGCCGATGCCCTGGCGACCATCACGCCTGCGCTAGTGAAGACGGCCGTCGGGCGCCCATCGGCCCGTGCGCTCCGCACCGCCCTGTATGGATGGGCGTACAACAAGAGCCGCTGGAACATCGAGCAACCCTCTGAAGTTGCCGACACGCTGAGCTGGTTGGAAAAGAACTCACTGCCCGTATCTGCGCTCGAAGACCCCGAGACGCTCCGTATGGCGCTCGATGCCCTGTCGACGCTGCTCGATGGCACCCCCGCGGCCGGACGTACGGCGAACCGCAAGCGGGCCTGCCTCAGTGACGTTCTCGGTCTCGCGGTAGAACGTCGGTACTTCAGCGTTCCCGTGAACCCTCTGTCCACGGTGAAGTGGACGGCGCCGAAGTCCACGGAGGAAGTTGACCCTGCGAGCGTCGCCAACCCACGACAGGTTCGGGACCTGCTCGAAGGCGTGAGAGCGCAAGGCGCCCGCGGCGCCCACCTCGAAGCCTTCTTCGGATGCCTGTACTACGCCGCCATGCGGCCCGCAGAAGCCGTCGGGCTGACCGCCGCGCAGTGCCACCTGCCAAAACGCGGATGGGGTCACATCACACTCCGCGGCGGCATCGTCCACGCGGGCCACGGGTGGACGGACGATGACCGGGCCCATCAAAACCGCCACCTGAAGGCGCGAGCGGCCCGAGACTCGCGCGTGGTGCCCATCCCGCCGCACTTCGTGGCCATGCTGCGATGGCACATCACGCGCTACGGGGTGGCCCCGGACGGTCGGCTCTTCCGTACGAGCCGCGGGGGCGTGATTCAGGACACAGGCTATGGAGAGGTCTGGGCAGAGGCCCGGAGCGCCGCCTTCTCCCCCACCGAGGCAGCAGCGTCGCTCGCGCGGCGGCCGTACGACCTCAGGTGCGCCGGCGTCTCCTTCTGGCTCTTCTCTGGGGTCGATCCGATGGAGGTTGCCCGCCGGGCTGGGCACTCCGTGGCCGTGCTCCTCCGCGTCTACGCGAAGGTTCTGGCGCAGGCGCAGGACCGCGCGAACCGTCAGATTGAGGCTGGCCTGCGGGAATGGGACGGAAACGGCGCCTCCCCGGGGGGACGTCTGGGGGACACGCGCTGATCAGAGACGGGTCACACCTGGAATCAGGTGAGACAACCCTCGCGTTTCGATCATCGTTCGAATCTCGGTGTTCGAGCAAAAAGAAGACCCCTCCGTCCTGCGTTTCCGCAGTTCGGAGGGGTCTTTCCCAAGTGTGGCGGCGCCAGGATTCGAACCTGGGAAGGCTGAGCCGGCAGATTTACAGTCTGCTCCCTTTGGCCGCTCGGGCACACCGCCTTGGGTTTGCTGCCTCGGGCCCCGCGCTGTGGCGGTGCTCGCTGGCAACGACGTAAACAATACCTGATGCACAGGGGTGCTTCGCCACCCGATTGATCGACGGTGGGGGCGCGGCGGTGACTAGGCTTTGCACGCGGCGCAATGCCCCGTGCGCGCCCGACCAGAACCGACCAGTACCCGATCGGGTCCCCGCGGGACCCCGGTCGGACCCCGATACAAGGAGCCACAGGACATGGCCGACTCCAGTTTCGACATCGTCTCGAAGGTCGAGCGGCAGGAGGTCGACAACGCCCTCAACCAGGCCGCCAAGGAAATCTCGCAGCGCTACGACTTCAAGAACGTCGGCGCCTCCATCTCCTGGTCCGGCGAGAAGATCCTGATGGAGGCCAACTCCGAGGAGCGCGTCAACGCCATCCTCGACGTCTTCCAGACCAAGCTGATCAAGCGCGGCATCTCGCTGAAGGCGCTCGACGCCGGCGAACCGCAGCTGTCCGGCAAGGAGTACAAGATCTTCGCCTCCATCGAGGAGGGCATCTCCCAGGACAACGCCAAGAAGGTCGCGAAGATCATCCGCGACGAGGGCCCGAAGGGCGTCAAGGCGCAGGTGCAGGGCGAGGAGTTGCGCGTCAGCTCCAAGAGCCGTGACGACCTGCAGGCCGTGCAGGCGCTCCTGAAGGGCAAGGACTTCGACTTCGCGCTGCAGTTCGTGAACTACCGGTAGGTCGCACGAACTGCCGGTAGGCCGCGTGAACTACCGGCAGGTCGCGTGAACTACCGGTAGGTCCAGGAGGAGTTCGCAGCTGGACGGCGTCATGTAGACGGTGCAGCCGGTCTGCGTAGTGACCGCCTACATAGACCGCCTACGTAGATGAAGGGACGGACCCCGTCGGGGCCGTCCCTTCGTCCTTCTTGTTGCCAGCTGCGGTTCAGCGGCGGCTGCGGGAGTCGCCGAAGAAGATGCGGTAGATGATCAGCAGGACGAGGGCGCCGCCGATCGCGGAGATCCACGTGGCGGTGTCGTAGAAGTCCTTCGTGATCGGGCGGTCGAGCCAGCGGGACGATATCCAGCCGCCGATGAAGGCTCCCGCGACGCCGATGAGCGTCGTGCCGATCAGACCGCCCGGGTCGCGGCCCGGGAGCAGGAACTTGGCGATGGCACCGGCGAGCAGTCCGAGGATGATCCAGCTGATGAAGCCCATGCCGTGTTCTGCCCTTCTGCCGTACTGAGTTGCACCGTGGTGCTGGTGCGCACCGGGTGCGGTGCAGCTCGCTGCACTCTTGCCCAGAAGGACGACAGGTAGGCGCGGCATGGTTGCACAGGCCACGGAAGGTGCGGCGCAGGCCACAACCGCGCCTTGGGGGCGGGCGGCCCTCTCGTGAGCTAGCGTGCCGCGAACGGCTGGTCCGTGCGCACGATTTCGCGGCCCAGTGGCATCAACGACACGGGAATCATCTTGAAGTTGGCGATGCCGAACGGGATGCCGATGATCGTGACGCACAGGGCGATGCCGGTGAAAATGTGCGCCAGAGTCAGCCACCAGCCGGCCAGGATCAGCCACAGGACGTTGCCGACGCAGGAGGGCGCGCCCGCGTCCCTGCGCTCGACCGTCGTGTACCCGAAGGGCCACAGGGCGTAGATGCCGATCCTGAAGGCGGCGATGCCGAACGGGATGCCGATGATCGTGATGCACAGCAGTACGCCCGCGAGCAGGTAGCCGAGGAACAGCCAGAAGCCGCTCAGCACCAGCCAGATGACGTTCAGGATTGTCTTCACTGTTGGCGACCTGCCATCTGCTCGAGCCGGGCGATGCGCTCGGCCATCGGCGGGTGGGTGGAGAACATCTTCGACAAGCCCTGTCCGGGACGGAAGGGGTTGGCGATCATCATGTGGCTCGCCGTCTCGATACGCGGCTCGGGCGGCAGCGGCAGTTGCTTCGTACCGGCGTCGAGCTTGCGCAGGGCGCCCGCCAGGGCCAGCGGGTCCCCGGTCAGCTGGGCGCCCGAGGCGTCCGCCTCGTACTCCCGCGAGCGGCTGATGGCGAGCTGGATGACGGAGGCGGCGAGCGGGCCCAGGAGCATGATCAGGAGCATCCCGAAGATGCCTGGGCCGTCGTCGTCGTTCGAGCGGCCGACCGGGATCAGCCACGCGAAGTTGACCAGGAACATGATCACGGAGGCGAGGGCGCCGGCGACCGAGGAGATCAGGATGTCGCGGTTGTAGACATGGCTGAGTTCGTGGCCGATGACACCGCGCAGCTCGCGCTCGTCCAGGATGCGCAGGATCCCCTCGGTGCAGCACACGGCGGCATTGCGCGGGTTGCGGCCCGTCGCGAACGCGTTCGGCGCCTCCGTCGGGGAGATGAACAGGCGGGGCATGGGCTGGCGGGCCTGGGTGGAGAGCTCGCGCACCATGCGGTAGAGCTCGGGCGCCTCGAATTCGCTCACCGGGCGGGCGCGCATCGCGCGCAGAGCCAGCTTGTCGCTGTTCCAGTACGCGTACGCGTTCGTCCCGATCGCGATGACCAGGCCGATGACGAGCCCCATACGGCCGAAGAAGCTGCCGATGACGAGGATGAGGGCGGACAGTCCCCCGAGGAGTACGGCTGTCTTCAACCCGTTGTGCCGGCGGTGCACGGTACGCCCTCCTGATGGTGCGGCAGGGGAACCCACTGCTTGCTTGCTCGCTGTTCCACTGGGCCCGCGGGTCGGTGCGGGTGGCTGCAGATCTGTCTGTCCAGTGGACCCTCCCGTACTGGTCAACGCCAGGCGAGCGGGACTAGTTCCCTTGTGCGCGCTCGGGGCGCGGGGCGCGCGTGTAGGCCGTACGGGTCAGCGCTGCTGCGGCAGGCCGGCCATCTCCAGGGCCTCGGGGTCCGCCTTGATCTCGCTCGTGCAGTGCGCGCAGCGGGTCGCGATGCCGGGGATCTGGCTGAAACAGCGCGGGCAGTCGCGCAGGGCCGCCTTCATGTCGACCGGCTTCCCCCGGTCTATGCGCGCCTGGAGCTTCATCATCGGCACGACGATCACGAAGTAGAGCACGGCCGCGGTGATCACGAACGCGATGGCGGCGCTGACGAACTTGCCGTACGGGAAGTCGGTGCCCTCGACCGTGAAGTGCGCATTGCTGAAGTCGCCGGTCGAGCGCGTGGCGAGGCCGATGAGCGGGGCGATGAACGCCGTACTGAAGCCGGTGACCACCGCCGTGAAGGCGGACCCGACGGCGAGGCCGATGGCCATCGTGATGATGTTTCCGCGGAGTATGAAGTCCTTGAATCCGCTCAGCACTGCGCTCGTCTCCTTGGTGTACGCGGCCTGTAGGGCGAGGCCTGTGTCCTGTGTGCCGTACGAGGGTGCCTAGAAGAGGCCCGTCGAGGCAAAACGCAGGATCACTTGTGGCGCCCCGGAGAGGGCCACTCCAATGACGGCCGTGACGGCGATCGCGGCGGTGAGCGGCAAGGAGGAGCGGTACGCGGCCGGCTCGCCTTCTGGGGCGCGGAAGAGCGTCGCGGTCCACTGGAGGTAGTAGAAGAGCGCGATGACGACGTTCACGGCCATGACGACGGCGAGCCAGCCCATCCCCGCGTCGACGGCCGCCGAGAAGACGGTGACCTTCGCGAAGAGGCCGATGATGCCGGGTGGCAGCCCCGCCAGGCACAGCAGGAAGAAGCCCAGGACGAGCGCGGCGAGCGGGCGCGAGGCGTACAGGCCGCGGTAGTCGCTGAGGCGGTTCAGCGGCTTCGTACGGGCGACGAGGGCGGCCACCGCGAAGGCACCGAGGTTCACGGCGGCGTACATGAGGGCGTACGCGAGGGTGGAGCCGATCGACTTCTGGGGGTCGTCGGAGTACGCGGCCGCGGCGATCGGCACCAGGAGGTAGCCGGCCTGGCCGACGGAGGACCAGGCGAGCAGGCGTACGGCGCTGTACGCGCGCGTGGCCTGTTGGCGTAGCGCCGCGACGTTGCCGAGGGTCATCGTCAGCGCGGCGAGTGCGGCCAGCGCCGGGCCCCACACGTCGGCGTACGACGGGAACGCCACGACGGTGACGAGGATGAGGCCGGAGAAGCCGACGGCCTTGCCGATGACGGACAGGTAGGCGGCGATCGGCAGGGGTGCGCCTACGTAGGTGTCGGGCACCCAGAAGTGGAACGGAACGGCGGCCGTCTTGAAGGCGAAGCCCACGAGGGTGAGGGCGACGCCTGCCTGGGCGAGGGTGTGGAACTGGCCGTCCACGTGGGTGAGTTCGGTGGCGACCCTGGTGAGGTGGAGGGTGCCCGTGGTCGCGTAGACGAAGCTCACGCCGAGGAGGGTGACGGCCGTCGCGGTGACCGAGGAGAGGAAGAACTTCAGGGCCGCGTCCGAGGAGCGCTTGTCGTCCCGCTTGAGTCCTACGAGGGCGAAGGCCGGCAGTGAGGCGACCTCCAGGGCGACGACGAGCGTGGCCAGGTCGCGGGAGGCGGGCAGGAGCGCCGCTCCCGCCGCCGACGACAGGAGCAGGAACCAGTACTCCCCTTCGGGGAGCGGCTTGTGCGCGTTCTTCGCGTCCTTCAAGGTGCCGATCGAGAGCAGCGCCGTGAGCAGCGCGCCGGCGAGGACCAGGAACTGGATGACGAGCGTGAAGCGGTCCGCCGTGTAACTGCAGGCTTCGTACGGCGCGTTCGTGAGGCAGAACGTCGAGCGCGCGTCGCCGATGAGCGGGATCAGGGCGAGCGCGGCCGCGGCGAGGCCCGCCACGGAGATCCAGCCGAGGAGCGGCTTGCGCCGCTCGCCGACGAACAGGTCGGCGACCAGCACGACGAGGGCGACGACCGCCGCGATCGCGGGCGGCGCGATCGCGACCCAGTCGACGGACTGGACGAGGGACGCCACCGAGGGCGCGGCGACGGCGGTCACTGGAGGCCTCCTGCGAGGAGCTTCTGGACGGCCGGGTCGGTGAGGCCGAGCAGGGCGGCGGGCCACAGGCCCGCGAGGACGGTGAGGGCGACGAGCGGGGTCCAGGCGGCGAACTCGTACCCCTGGACGTCGGCGAGGGCCACGGCCCCCGGGGACTCCTGGGCCTTGCGCGTGCTCGGGCCCATACAGACGCGGCGGACCACGAGGAGCATGTACGCGGCGGTCAGCAGGGTGCCGAACGCGGCGATCGCCATGAACACGAGGAACGCCGGGCGGCTGAGGTCGTCGGCGGGGTCGAACGCGCCGAACAGCGCGAGCATCTCGCCCCAGAACCCGGCGAGGCCGGGCAGCCCGAGCGAGGCGACGGCGGCGAACGCCAGCAGCCCGCCCAGGCGCGGGGCCTTCCCGTACAGGGCCATGCCGCCCTGCTCGGCGAGGGTGTCGAGGTCGCTGGTGCCGGCCCGGTCCTTGAGCGCGCCGACGAGGAAGAAGAGGAGGCCGGTGATGAGGCCGTGGGCGATGTTGGCGAACAGCGCGCCGTTCACGCCGGTCGGGGTCATCGTCGCGATGCCGAGCAGGACGAAGCCCATGTGACCGACGGAGGAGTACGCGATCAGGCGCTTGAGGTCGCCCTTCGCGCCCTGCTTCGCGAGGTTCAGGCAGGCCAGGGACCCGTAGATGATGCCGATGACGGCGAACGCGGCGAGGTAGGGAGCGAAGGTCCGCATGCCGTCGGGCGCGATGGGGAGCAGGATCCGGACGAATCCGTACGTACCCATCTTCAGCATGACGCCGGCGAGCAGGACCGAGCCGACGGTCGGGGCGGCGGTGTGCGCGTCCGGGAGCCAGCTGTGCAACGGCCACATCGGGGTCTTCACCGCGAGCCCGATCCCGATCGCCAGAACGGCGATGACCTGCACGGACGTACTCAGACCCCGGCCGTTGTCAGTGGCGAGTGCCATGATGTCGAACGTGCCCGACTTAACACCGATAAGGAGGATGCCGAGCAGCATCACGACCGAGCCGAGCAGCGTGAAGAGGATGAACTTCCAGGCGGCCGCCGCCCGTTCGGCTCCGCCCCAGCGCGCGATGAGGAAGTACATCGGGATGAGGACCATCTCGAACGCGAGGAAGAAGAGGAGGAGGTCGAGGACGGCGAAGGTGGCGAGCGTGCCCGATTCCAGGAGCAGGATCAGGGCCACGAAGGCCTTGGGGGAAGGGCCCTTCGGCATCTTGAAGTAGGAGTACAGCGCGCAGAGGAACGTCAGCAGCGCCGTGAGCACCAGAAGGGGGAGGGAGATGCCGTCGATGCCCAGATGGATACGTACGTGGAGCGCCGGGATCCAGCTGGTGTCGGTCGTGGCCTGGATCCTCGACGGGCGGTCGTGGTCGAAGCCGAGCGCGAGGACGATCGCGGCGATGAGGATCACGCCGGTCACGACCACGCCGTGGCGGAGCACGGCCTGGTCCGGGGACTTCCCCTTCAGCCCGGGCGGCGCCGGGAGAAGGGCGAGGACGGCGCCGATGAGCGGGCCGACGACGATCAATGCGAGAAGGTACTGCATCACGGATTCGCTGATATCGATCACGGCTGCTCACGCTCCGGCGGTGGCGACGAGGACGACGGCGACCACCAGGACGACGGTGCCTGCGAGCAGCGCGCTGAGGTAGGTCTGCACGTTTCCGGTCTGGGCGCGCCGCACGGCCCAACCCAGCGCCTTGGGAGCTTCGGCCGCTCCCCGTACGTAGGTGTCGACGACCGCGCGGTCGAGGAAGCGGACCAGGGTGGCCGCGGCCTGCACCGGGCGGACGAAGAGCGTCGCGTAGACGGCGTCGAGGTGGAAGCCGACGGCCGCGTGCCGGTGCAGCGGGCCGAGCAGCAGCCGGCCGGGGTCGGCCGGGTCCGGTGCCGCCGCGATGTCCCCGTACGCGGGGGTGTGCGTCGCGATGGCCTCGGCCTCGACGAGAGCGCCGTCGCCCTGCTCGGTGTCGATCGCGACGGCACCGATCGGGGTGCGGGCGGCCGCCATGGTGGTGGTGTGCCGCCAGGCCCCGTACGTGACCAGGCAGCCCACCAGCGCGAAGCCCGTACCGAGGACGGAGGTGGTCAGGGTCGGGGCCAGTGACCGGCCGTCGAACCAGTCGGGCAGCACGCCCGTGGCCAGACCGAAGGCGAGGGAGGGGATCGCCAGGATCCACAGGACGACGTTCATCGCGACCGGCTGCCTGCCGTGCTCGGGGGCCTTCGCCCCGCGGCCGTTGAAGGCGAGCAGCCACAGGCGGGTCGCGTAGGCGGCGGTGAGCAGGGCCGTGACCAGGCCGGCGATCAGGACGATCCAACCGGACGTGACGGGGACGCCGTGCTCGTGGCCGGTGGCCGTGTGCTCGGCGGCGCCGAGGACGGCCTCCTTGGAGAAGAAGCCGCTGAAGGGCGGGATCGCGGCGAGCGCAAGCAGCGCCACGGTCATCGTCCAGAAGGCGTCGGGCACGCGGTCGCGCAGGTTGCTCATGCGCGACATCGCGGCGAGGGAGTTGGTGCTGGCGGCGTGGATGACCACGCCCGCCGCGAGGAACAGCAGCGCCTTGAAGGCGCCGTGCGTGAGGAGGTGGAAGACGGCGGCGTCACGGTCGCCGACGGCGAGGGCGCCGGTCATGTAGCCGAGCTGGCCGACCGTCGAGTACGCGAGGACACGCTTGATGTCGTCCTGGGCGAGCGCGGCGAGGGCCGACCCGGCCATGGTCACCGCGGCCATCACCGCGAGCACGATCAGGGCTGCCCTGGAGGCGGCGAAGACCGGGAGGAGGCGCGCGACGAAGTAGACACCGGCGGCGACCATCGTCGCCGCGTGGATCAGCGCGGAGACGGGCGTCGGGCCCGCCATCGCGTCGGGCAGCCAGGTGTGCAGCGGGAACTGCGCCGACTTGCCCGCGACGCCGGCGAGGAGAAGGAGGGCGATGAGGGTCGGGTGGTCGAGGCCGCCCTCGCTCGTGACCTTGCCCAGGACCGTCGTGATGCGGAAGGAGCCCGCGTCCGCGGCGAGTGCGAACAGGCCGATCAGGAAGGGGACATCACCGAGCTTGGTGACGAGGAAGGCCTTGAGGGAGGCGGCGCGCGCCTCGGGGGTCTCCCAGTAGTGGCCGACGAGGAAGTACGAGCAGATGCCCATGACTTCCCAGCCGACGAGGAGAACGATCAGGTCGCCGGTGTAGACGACCAGGAGCATCGCGGAGGTGAACAGCGAGACCAGCGCGGCGTAGGAGGGATAGCGCGGGTCGTCGCGGAGGTAGCCCGTCGAGTAGAGCTGGACGCAGGTCGCGACCAGCCCGACCAGGACGGCGACGAGGGCGGCGAAGCCGTCGATGTGCAGGGCGAGTTCGATCGGCACGGAGCCGGTCGGGGTGAGCTCGGTGTGCGCGTCGAGCGCGGCGGTGCGACTGCCCGAGCCGCCGCCCTGCTGGACCGCGACCGCGGCCGCGAGGATCAGCGCGGCCAGCGTCGGCAGGACGGCCAGCGGGCGGACGAAGGCGGGGGCCGTGCGGCCGAGCAGCAGTCCGGCGGCGGCGCCGAGGAACGGCAGGAGGGGGACGAGTACGGCGAGGGTCGTCGTGGTCACGCGGTGGCCTCGGCCTTCTCGTCCGCGGCGCCGGGCCCGCCGGGTGCGGGGGCGGACGGGTCGTGCGGGTCGTCGGCCGAAGCGTCCACCGGATCGTCCTCCGGGTCGTGGGGCTCGGCCGCGTCGCGGAGCTTGTCGATGTCCGAGGTACCGCGGTTGCGATAGACGGCCAGGACGATCGCCAGGCCGATGCCGATCTCGGCGGCGGCGATGGCGATGGTGAACAGGGTCAGGGCCTGGCCGGAGTGCAGGGCGTCGCGCAGCCAGACGTCGAAGGCGACCAGGTTGAGGTTGACGGCGTTGAGCATCAGCTCGACGGACATCAGGACGAGGATCGCGTTGCGGCGGGCCAGTACTCCGTACAGGCCCGTGCAGAAGAGGAGGGCGGCCAGGACAGCGGGATAAGCGAGGTGCATCAGCGGTTGCCCTCCCGGCCGGCGGCTCCGGCTGCTTCGTCGGCACCGGTGGCACTGGCGGCTCCGGTGGCACTGGCGGCACCGACGGCTCCAGCGACACCCGTGGTTCCGGCGGCGCCGGTCGCACCGGTGGATCGGTCGGCCTCGGCCGCGCTCTTCTTGCGGGACAGGACGATCGCGCCGACCAGGGCCGCGAGGAGCAGCACCGACAGGGCCTCGAACGGCAGTACCCAGTGGCGGAACAGGATCGAGCCGGTCACGGCCGTGTTGCCCCCGGCGCCGGCGGCCGTGCCGGTGGCCGCGTCCAGGTCGATCCACGTCGTGCGGAAGGCGTCGACGACGACCCAGACCAGGGCGGCCGCGGCGGCGACCGCGACGGTCAGGGCGGCCCAGCGGTGAGGACCGTCCGCGTCCGGCGAGTGCCCGATCGGTGCCCGCGTCAGCATCAGCCCGAACAGAAGGAGGACCACGACGGAACCGACATAGATGAGGACCTGCACCCAGGCGATGAACTCCGCGGTGAGCAGGAGGTACTCGACGGCCAGGCCGCCGAGGGCGACGACCAGCCACAGGGCGGCGTGCACCAGCTGCTTCGTGGTGACGGTGACGAGCGCGGCGCCGAAGGTGACCAGGCCGACGAGGAGGAAGGCGATCTCGACGCCCGTCGGGGAGAGGAACCCGTGGCTCTCGGTGGCGGCGGCGGGCAGGGCTGCGGCTACGTGGATCACGACTCTCCTTCCGTGGGCGCTGCGGGGGCGGGCGGCTGCTGGGCGGCGGCGAGTTTGTCGGCTGCCTTGCGGGCGGCGGCCAGTTCCTTCGGCTCCTCGGCCGCCGGATCGAGGGCCGGCGGGGACGGGACCGTCCACATCCACTCGCGGAGCTTGTCGCGCTCGTGGGTGAGTTCGTGGATGTCCGTCTCCGCGTACTCGAACTCCGGGGACCAGAACAGTGCGTCGAAGGGGCACACCTCGATGCAGATGCCGCAATACATGCAGAGGGAGAAGTCGATGGCGAAGCGGTCGAGGACGTTGCGGCTGCGCTCGCGGCCACCCTCGACGGCCGGCGGCACCGTCTCCTTGTGGGAGTCGATGTAGATGCACCAGTCGGGGCACTCGCGGGCGCACAGCATGCAGACCGTGCAGTTCTCCTCGAACAGGCCGATCACGCCGCGGGTGCGGGGCGGCAGTTCGGGCTGGGCGTCCGGGTACTGCTCGGTGACGGTCTTGCGCGTCATCGTGCGCAGAGTGACGGCGAGGCCCTTGGCCAGGCCGGAGCCGGGGATCGGGGGCATTTAGTTGATCGCCACCTTCACGATGCCGGTGAGCGCGATCTGCGCCAGGGCGAGCGGGACGAGGAGGGTCCAGGACAGCTTCTGGAGCTGGTCCTCGCGGAGACGGGGGTACGAGACGCGCAGCCAGATCACGACGAAGGCGAGCACGGCCGTCTTGAGGAGGGTCCAGACCCAGCCGAGGCCGTCCGCGCCCCAGGGGCCGTGCCAGCCGCCCAGGAAGAGAACGGTGGTCAGGCCGCACAGGACGACGATGCCCGCGTACTCGGCGAGCAGGAAGAGGGCGAAGCGCAGGCCCGTGTACTCGGTGTACGCGCCGAAGATGATCTCTGAGTCGGCGACGGGCATGTCGAAGGGCGGGCGTTGCAGTTCGGCGAGGCCCGCCACGAAGAAGACCAGCGCGCCGACGATCTGCCAGGGCAGCCACCACCACGCGAAGGCGTCGAGGATGCCGGGCAGCGAGACCGTGCCCGCCGCCATCGCGACGGAGGCCGCGGCGAGCAGCATCGGGAGTTCGTACGCCAGGAGTTGGGCCGCCGTGCGCAGACCGCCGAGCAGCGAGAACTTGTTGGCGCTCGCCCAGCCCGCCATCAGCGCGCCGAGCACGCCGACGCCCATCACCGCGAGGACGAAGAAGATGCCGGCGTCGATGACCTGGCCGACTGCGCCGTCGCCCGGTCCCACCGGGATGGCGAGCAGCACGATCAGGTAGGGCAACAGGGCTACTGTGGGCGCGAGTTGGAAGACACGGCGGTCGGCCTCGGCCGGGACCACGTCCTCCTTCTGCGCGAACTTGACGCCGTCGGCGACGAGTTGGGCCCAGCCGTGGAAACCGCCCGCGTACATGGGGCCGAGCCGGCCCTGCATGTGGGCCATGACCTTGTGCTCGGTCTGGCCGACGACCAGGGGCAGCACCAGGAAGGCGACGAAGACGATGACGAGGCGCAGGGCGATGTCGAGAACGTCGTTCACTGCGTACCTCCCTCGTTCGTCCCGGACTCGCCTTGGGCACGTGGTTCGTCGTCCGCCCCGGACCCACCCTGTCCGCGGGGCTCACCGTCCGCCTCGGGCTCGCCTTCAGCGCGGGGCTCGTCGTCCGCCTCGGGCTCACCCTGCGCGCCGGGCTTGTCGTCCGCCCCGGACCCACCCTGTCCGCGGGGCTCACCGTCCGCCTCGGACTCGCCTTCAGCGCGGGGCTCGTGCTCCGCCCCGGGCTCACCCTGCGCGCCCGCCTCGTCCTTCGCGCCGGACTCGCCTTCAGCGCGGGGATCGCCATCCGCCTCGGACTCGCCCTCAGCGCGGGTCTCGTCGTTCGCCCTGGCCTCACCCGGCACGTCAGGCTCCTCGTTCACCCGGGCCTCATCCCGCGCGTCGGGCGCGCGTTTCGCCCCGGAGCTCGCGCCCGGTTGCGGGGGGTCGTCGAACGCGGGCTTCGCATGGTGCCAAGGGGCATCGCTCGTACGGGGCTTCGCCGTGGGCTCGGCGACCGGAGGCCCCGAGGGCGGCTCCACGGCCTGCTGGGCCGGAGGATCGGAAGGCGACACTGCGGACTGCTGGACCGGAGGACCGGAAGGCCGCTCCACAGACGACTCGGCCGGAGAGGCTGCCGACGGCTCCACAGGCGACTCGGCCGGAGAGGCGGCCGACGGCTCCGCGGACGACTCGGCCGGAGCCGCGGCCGACGGCTCCGCGGACGGCTCGGCCGGAGCGGCGGCCGACGG
>NZ_JAAGMG010000879.1 GCF_010548525.1 Streptomyces sp. SID14478 | reverse complement strand
GGCGGCGCGCATCGTCGCGCGCCGCTGCGCCGCCCGTCGCCGGGCGAGCCGCCGCGCACGTAACCCGGACACCCGCTTTCCCCCTCCCGTCCCACCGGCCGTTCCCTCGTTCTGGGGAAGCCCCCGGCCAGCCGACACCCGCGTCACCCTACGGCTGGGACCCTTCGGGCATGGCGCAGTTGGAGCGGTTCGCAGTGACCCAGGTCCCCACCCACGGGATCGACGCGGTGCTCGCACGGATGCGCGTGCTCGCCGCGGATCTGCCGCCCCGGGACGGAGTCGCGGTCTTCAACCGGGTCTACCTCTCCGTCACGGAGGCGGTGGACCGGGCCGTCGTGCGGGGCGCGACGGGCGGCTTCCCGGACCGCGTCGCGGCGGTCACGCTGGACGTCCGCTTCGCGGAGCGCTATCTCCAGGCACTCGACGCGGCGGCCTGCGGGGTGCGCGGGCCCGCCTGCTGGCAACCGCTGCTGCAGTTCCGCCGCCATCCGGGAGTACGCCCGCTGCAGTTCGCGCTCGCGGGCATCAATGCGCACATCGGACACGATCTGGCGCTGGCCGTGGTGGACGCCTGTCGTACGCTCAACTGCGAACCGGGCACCCTGGAGGACGAGTTCGAGCGCGTGGGCGATCTCCTCGTGGCGCTGGAGGAGCACGTCCGCGAAGAGCTGATGCCGGGCCCCGATCTCCTCCAGGTCGCCGACCCCCTCACCCATCTGCTCGGCTCGTGGAGCCTCGACCGCGCCCGCGACGCCGCGTGGGCGGCGGCCCGCGCCCTGTGGGCGCTGCGCGAACTCCCGTCGATCGCGGCCGAGTTCACCCACCGGCTCGACACCTCGGTGGGCCTGGTGGGGCGCATGCTGCTCACTCCGCTCCCCGACTGACGCCCTCTCCCCGCAGCCGGAACTCCCGTGTGATCTGCGTACGTTGGACAAAGTGACGCTCGCTGTCCACGCGCGAAGGAGCACGGCATGACGACCCGACTCGGTCTCGGACTTCCGCAGATGAAGCAGTACGACATCGGACGGGACATCCCCGACGTGGCACGCACCGCGGAGGCGACCGGCTACGAGAGCCTGTGGGTCTTCGAGCGGATCCTGTTCCCGGAGCCGGCCCGGCAGGGTCTCTACGGGGTGCCGGGGCTGCCGTGGCCCGACAACTACCGGGCCGTGGCCGACCCGCTCGTCTCGCTCACGCTCGCCGCGGCGGTGACGTCCCGGGCCCGGCTCGGCACGAGCGTGCTGGTGGCGCCGCTGCACATCCCGTTCCAACTGGCCAGGTCGCTCGCCTCGTTGGACGCCGCGAGCGGCGGCCGGGTCGTGGCCGGCCTCGGTACGGGCTGGTCGCACGACGAGTACGCGGCGGCGGGCGTCGCGCCCTTCGACAAGCGCGGCAAGGTCCTCGACGAGCTGATCGACGTGTGCCGCGCGGTGTGGGGCCCGGACCCGGTGGCGTACGAGGGCGAACTGACGACCGTCGCCCCGTCCGTGGTCGGCCCCAAGCCGGCCGGTGACCTGCCGATCCTCCTCGCGGCCGGCAGCCCGCGCGCGTCCCGGCGCCTCGTCGACCGCGCGGACGGCTGGCTGCCGGTCTCCATGGGCGCCGAGGCGCTCGGCGAGCAGTGGGCGAAGCTGCGCGAGCTGGCCGAGGAGCGGGGACGCACGGCGCCGATCCGGACCGTGCTGCGCGCCAACACGCTGTACACCCGGGACGCGTACACCGGGGAGGACCGCCGCCCGTTCCAGGGCAGCGTCGACCAGATCGTCGAGGACCTCGCCGCACACGCCGCGTTGGGCCTGGACGAGATCCTGCTGGACCTCCAGGGCGGCGCACGCGACGCGCAGGAACTGAAAGGCCTCGCGACGGAGGTCTACGAGAAGGCACGCGCCGCCGGCGTCTGAGGGTGGGCGGCGTCCTGGGTGTAGTGATCACGAGCGTTATTGACGCCGGTGATCAATACACCTAGTCCTCGGGCAGTTCCACCGGTGCGATCGACTCGTACACGTCACCCGGGCCGGGGTTGGTCGCGTCGCTCGCCCCGCCCAGGTGGTGCATCACGCCCCACACGGCGTTGAGCGCGGTCTGCACGGCGCCCTCGGCCCAGCCCGCCGTCCACGAGATGTCGTCACCGGCGAGGAAGATGCCCCGCCGGTCCTCGGGCAGCGCGTCCTGCATGAAGTGGGTGAACAGGCGGCGCTGGTAGCGGTAGTGGCCGGGCAGGTTCGCCTTGAACGCGCCCATGAAATAGGGCTCGTTCTCCCAGGACACGGTCACCGGGTTGCCGATGAGGTGCTTCCTGATGTCGACCTTGGGATAGATCTCGCCGAGCGACTTCAGCATGACTTCGAGGCGCTCGTTGGCCGACAGGGGCAGCCACTTGAGGCTGTCGTCGCACCACGTGTAGGAGAGGCAGATGACGGCGGGCTTGTCCGGGCCGTCGTCCAGCAGGTACGTGCCGCGCGTCATCCGGTCGGTGAGCGTCATCGACATGACGTCGCGGCCGGTGTCCTCGTCCTTGTCGAGCCAGAACGGCCGGTCGACCGGCACGAACAGCTTGCTGGACTCCATGTAGTGGGTGCGCTCGATCGCCGTCCAGTGGTCGATCGGGAACAGCGCGTCGTCGCACGCCACCTTGGACAGCAGCATCCACGACTGCGCGGTGAAGATAGCCGCCTGGTAGGTGCGGATGTCTCCGTCCGCGTCGGTGACCGTGATGTGGTTGCCGGCGGTACGGGCGAGCCGGGTCACCGCGGGCCGCGGCCTGCCGTCCTCGTGCAGCGCCGCGAGCGACGTGCCCTGCGCCCAGTGCACGAGCTTGCCGGGCTCGCGCTCCCACAGTCGCAGCGGCAACTGCTGGGAGCCGCCGACGATGCCGCGGTGGTGGTCGTCGGCCTCGGTGTAGACGACGCGCAGGATCTCCAGGATCGAGTTCGGGAAGTCCGTGTCCCAGCCGCCGGTGCCGAATCCGACCTGCCCGAAGATCTCCCGGTGCCGGAAGGACTTGAACGCCTCGGAGTCGCACAGGAACCCGTAGAAGGTCTGGTTGTCGAGCTTCTCGACGAGCTGCGACCAGATCTCCCGGATGCGCGGCACGTCGCGTTCGCGCATCGCCTGGTTCATGTCCGTGAAGTCGGCCCCCTCCTCCAGGCAGGCGCTCCACGCGGCGGCGACATCGCGGTAGACCTGCGGCAGGTCGTCGATCGTCTCGGCGTAGTGCGACTCGCCCTTGAGGTCGACGACGGTCGAAGGAGTCGCCGGGGAAAGGGGGTTGGGGAACGGCTGGGTTTGCAGGCCCACCAGGTCGATGTAGTGCTGCAGCGCCGTCGACGACGGCGGGAAGCGCATCGCGCCCATCTCCGCGCTCAGTCCCGCCGCGTCCGGCGGCGTCCCCTCGAAGCCGACGGTACGCAGCCGGCCGCCGATCCGGTCGGCCTCGTACACGACGGGCTTGAGCCCCATCTTCATCAGCTCGTACGCGGCGACGATGCCGGACAGGCCGCCGCCGATGACCGCGACCTCGGTGCCGTGCCCGGTCGCCGGTATCTGCCCGAGGCCCGCCGGGTGGGCGAGGAAGTCGTCGTACGCGTACGGGAAGTCCGGTCCGAACATGGTGATCGGGGGCTGGGCGTCGGTGTGCTGGACGGCGGTGGGCACCGTGGACGTCATGGGGTGCGGACTCCTTGCGGACGCAGGGCAGTGGGGCAGGAGAGGGCTCGGCAGGAGCGAGCGGGAAGCGGTGGGAGGGTCCGCGAGGACCGGTACGACGCTACGTTTTCGCTGGTCGGCGGGACAAGACGGGACCGTTGCGTCTGGTCGTGCGATCCGTTGCGCGGACGGGGCCCGTAGTGGCGATTCGTTGCACGCTCCGGTGAGCCCGTGGTCGCGTTCCGTAGGAATCCCTCCCCTCCGCGCGGCACAGGAGGTGCCGATCGCGGCCGGAGGTGCCGGAGGTCACTGTGCTCACGCCCGGAACGGCCGGGCGGCAGGCGCCCCGCGGGGCAGGTGTTACGCCGGCGAACCCGAGGTGAAGCGGCGCATCAGCGGGGAGAGCACGAGCACGGACTTGGTCCGCTCGACGAACGACTCCCCCGCGATCCGCTCCAGGACCCGCTCGAAGTGCCGCATGTCGGAGGCGAAGACCTGCACGAGCGCGTCCGCCTCACCGGTGACGGTGGAGGCGGCCGCGACCTCGGGGTAGCGCTCCAGGCCCCGCCGGATCGAGTCCGGCGAGGTGTTGCGGCGGCAGTAGATCTCGATGAAGCCCTCGGTCTCCCAGCCGAGCGCGGCCGGGTCGACCCGCACGGTGAAGCCGGTGATCGCGCCGGTGGCCCGCAGCCGGTCGACGCGCCGCTTGACCGCGGGCGCGGACAGGCCGACGAGCTGGCCGATGTCGGCGTAGGAGCGACGGGCGTCCTCGGCGAGGGCGTGCACGATGCGTTCGTCGAGATCGTTCAGCAAGGCAGGCGGTTCACTTCTGTGCTTCTGCGGCTTCCGCGGGGGCGGCGAGACGGGAGCGACGCATCCCGTAGCAGAAGTAGAACACGAGCCCGACGGCCATCCAGACGCCGAAGACGATCCAGGTGATGACGGACAGACTGCCCATCATCCACAGGCACAGCGCGAAGCCGATGACGGGCAGGACGGGCGACAGCGGCACCCGGAAGGTGCGCGGCATGTCCGGGCGGGTGCGGCGCAGCACGATCACGGCGATGTTGACCAGGGCGAAGGCGAAGAGCGTGCCGATGCTGGTGGCGTCGGCGAGCTGGCCCAGCGGGATGGCCGCGGCGAGGACGCCGCAGAACAGCGAGACGATGACGGTGTTGGCGCGGGGCGCGCCGGTCTTCGGGTTGACCTTGGCGAACACCTTGGGCACGAGCCCGTCGCGGGACATCGCGAACAGCACGCGGGTCTGCCCGTAGAGCACGGTCAGCACGACGGACGCGATGGCGATGACCGCTCCGGCGGCGAGCAGCGTCCCCCAGAACGACTGGCCGGTGACGTCCTTCATGATCCCGGCGAGCGCCGCCTCGGAGTCGTTGAACTGCTTCCAGGGGCGGGCCCCGACGGCGACCGCGGCGACGAGGACGTACAGGGCGGTGACGATGACGAGCGAGAGCATGATGGCGCGCGGCAGGTCGCGCTGGGCGTTCTTCGCCTCCTCACCGGCGGTGGAGGCGGCGTCGAAGCCGATGTACGAGAAGAACAGCGTCGCCCCGGCGGCGCTGACGCCCGCCATGCCCAGCGGCATGAAGTGCGCGTAGTTGCCGGACTGGAAGCCCTTGAGGCCGATCGCGCAGAACAGCAGCAGCGACACGATCTTCACGACGACCATGATCGTGTTGGCCCGGGCGGACTCCTTGGCGCCGCCCATCAGGAACACCATGGCCAGCAGCACCACGATGAGCGCGGGCAGGTTGAAGATCCCGCCGTCCCCGGGCGGCGCGGAGAGGGCGGCCGGGAGGGTCACGCCGATGGTGCCGTCGAGCAGTTCGTTGAGGTACTCGCCCCAGCCGACGGCGACGGCGGCGACGGACACCCCGTACTCCAGGACCAGGCACCAGCCGCAGATCCAGGCGATGAGCTCGCCCATCGTTGCGTATGCGTACGAGTAGGAGGACCCGGCGACCGGGATGGTGCCCGCCAGCTCGGCGTACGAGAGGGCCGAGAAGAGGGCCGTGAGGCCGGCGATCACGAAGGAGAGCGTGACGGCGGGCCCGGCCTTGGGGACGGCCTCGCCGAGCACCACGAAGATGCCGGTGCCGAGCGTGGCGCCGATGCTGATCATGGTCAGCTGCCAGAGTCCGAGCGAGCGCCGCAGCGTGCCGCCCTCGCCCTGACCACCCTCCGCGACCAGGTGTTCCACCGGCTTGCGCCGCATGAGACGGGTGCCGAGCCCGGCGGGTGCGGGCTCTGTGCGGGGAGTGCGCGGGGGTGCGCCGTGATCGAGCACGGACTGGCTCCTTCATCGCTGCCGGTCGGGGATGACAACGGCGAGGGGGAACGCGACGGCCTCACCCTGACCGGGGGCCGCCGAGCAGGCCGTCCCCCGCCACGCCACGTACAGCGGATGACTCTAGAGGACGCGGCTTCCCACCTGTAATGCAGCAACCTTGCGCAACCCCACAAGATCGTTGCGCGAATCGCGGTGACGCGCGTGTTCGTTGCGACGTCCGTTTCGTCTGTTGCGCATGAGGTGTCCGAGGTCACACGGCACACGCGGGAGTGAATCCCGCACATCGGGGTACACGGCGAGGCTGCCTCTGTTTGTGGGGCCCCGGGGATGATCAGTGATCAACCCCGGCCACGGCCGAGGCGGTGGAGGGTGTGCATCATGTGCAGGATGCACACGACCGGAGGAAGGCGTGAGAGGGGCTTGTGAGTACCAGCGAAACCGACATCCGCAATCTGCTGCTCGAGGCGCTACGGGACCAGGAGGAGCACATCGCCGACCGGTGGACGACGCTCCAGCTGGAGCAGGCGGCACTGGGCACCGACATGAGCGAGAGCGAGCTGCGCGAGGAGGCGGTGCTGCTCGTCGACGCGCTCACCGAGGCCCTCGCCAGCGACATCCCGGTGGAACGCCTGGTGACGTCGCACCACAACCTGCGTACGACGGTCACGGAGCTGTCGCTGCGCCGGGTGCGGGCGGGCGCCACGCCCACCGACACCTCGCTCGCCGTGCTCTCCCTCAAGGAGGCGCTCCTTGCGGCCGTCCAGCACACCACGCGGGACATGGGTGAACTGTTCGCCGTGGCCGTCCTCGTCAACCGGATGCTGGACGCGGCCGGCGCCCTCTCCTTCGAGACGTACGTCGAGGGCCGCGAGGAGATCATCCAGCGCCAGAGCCGTCAGCTGATGGAGCTGTCCACGCCCGTCGTGCGGCTGTGGAAGCACGTCCTGGCCGTGCCGCTGATCGGCACCCTGGACACGGCCCGCACCCAGATCGTCATGGAGTCGCTGCTGCAGGCGATCCAGGACGACGAGGCGAAGGTCGCCATCATCGACATCACCGGTGTGCTCACCGTCGACACGGCGGTCGCCCAGCACCTGATGCACACCGTCAACGCCGTCCGCCTGATGGGCGCGGACTGTGTCATCAGCGGCATCCGTCCGCCCATCGCCCAGACCATCGCCCAGTTGGGGATCGACCTGTCCACCATCCTGACCCGCGCGACGCTCGCCGACGCGCTGTCCGCCGCGGTCAAGCTCACGGACCAGCCCGCCGTCGGATTCGCCGTCGCCGGGTCGGCACCGCGGTGATTCCGCCGCGCCCGACGGGCGTTCCCATCCTGCGGCTCGGCGACGTCCTGGTGACGGGACTGCTCAACGAGCTGGACGACCGCTCCGCCGTGGCCTTCACGGACGAGCTGACCGAACGCATCGAGGGCGACCGGGCCCGCGGGGTGCTCATCGACATCTCCCGGCTGGAGGTCATCGACTCGTTCGTGGCCCGCACGCTCATGGAACTCACCACGATGGCGCGCCTGTTGGGGGCCCGGGTGATCGTCGCCGGGATGCGCCCCGCCGTCGCGATCACCCTCGTCGAGCTGGGCATCCAGCTGACGGGTGTGGAGACCGCGCTCAACGCCGAGCAGGGACTGACCGCGCTCGGCTGGCAGCGCACCCCGGAGGGCGCCGGCCATGACCATGTCCGATGAGCGCGCCGTGAGCGAGGCGCATCCCCCGGGGGTCGAGGTGACCGTCCGCCGGTCCTACGAAGTACGGTCGGACGACGACCTGCTGACGGCCCGTCATGCCGTGCGCGCGGCCACCGTCGAGTGCGGGTTCGGCCTGGTCGACCAGACCCGGGTGGTGACCGCCGCGAGCGAACTGGCCCGCAACGCCTACGTCCACGGCCAGGGCGGCACCCTCGACGTCGAGTTGCTCACGCGGCCCGGCGGCAGCGGCATCCGGCTGGTGATCCGGGACGACGGACCCGGCATCCCGGACCTCGGCGCGGCCATGACCGACGGCTGGACCACCGGCAACGGACTCGGCCACGGTCTGGGCGGTGCGCGTCGTCTGATGGACGCCTTCCACGTCGACAGCCGTCCCGGCGCCGGGACGACGGTGACGGTCGTGCGCTGGACGGTGCGATGAAGGCCCCCGCCGATCTCGCGGTGACGGCGCACGTCGTGGTGGACCACGCCAGCGCGGTGCACCACGCCGCCGCGCTGGCCCGGGCCGCCGCGTCGGCCGGTGGCCTCGACGGCACCGGGGCGGAGCGGGCCGCC
>NZ_JAAGMG010000840.1 GCF_010548525.1 Streptomyces sp. SID14478 | reverse complement strand
GGCCTCGGCGCCCTGCACCGAGCCGATCTCCACGGGCTTGTCCGCCTTCGCGGCGCCCCCGGGAGTCTCGCCCAGCTGCGGCCTGCGCGCGCGGTACGCCGCCCGGTACGCCGCCGGGGACGAGCCCAGCTGACGCCGGAAGTGCCCGCGCAGCGCGACCGGGGACCGGAAGCCGCAGCGCCCGGCGACCTCGTCGACCGAGTAGTCGGAGGTCTCCAGGAGCCGCTGCGCCTGCAGCACCCGCTGCGTGATCAGCCACTGGAGCGGGGCGGACCCCGTCAGCGACCGGAAGCGGCGGTCGAAGGTGCGGCGGCTCATGTAGGCACGGGCCGCCAGCGTCTCCACGTCGAACTGTTCGTGTAAATGCTCCAGGGCCCAGGCGACGACCTCGGCCAGCGGGTCCGCGCCGATCTCCTCGGGCAGCGACCGGTCGAGGTAGCGTTCCTGGCCGCCGCTGCGGCGCGGCGGGACCACCAGGCGCCGGGCGAGCGCGCCGGCCGCCTCGTTGCCGTGGTCCGTGCGCACGATGTGCAGACACAGGTCGATACCGGCCGCGGTGCCCGCGCTGGTCAGTACGTCCCCGTCGTCCACGAAGAGCTCGCGCGGGTCCACGTGGACCGACGGATAGCGCTTGGCGAGCGTCGGTGCGTACATCCAGTGCGTGGTGGCCGGGCGGCCGTCGAGCAGGCCTGCCGCGGCCAGCACGAACGCGCCGGTGCACAGGCCGACGATGCGCGCGCCCTCCTCGTGGGCGCGACGGATCGCGTCCAGCGCCTCCTCCGGCGGCGGCGAGGTGATCGACCGCCAGGCCGGCACCACCACGGTGCCCGCCCGCGAGATCGCCTCAAGGCCGTGCGGCGCGGTGAGTTCAAGTCCCCCCGTGGTCCGCAGTGGTCCCTCTTCACCGGCGCACACGAGCAACCGGTACCGGGGGACTCCCGCGTCCTGACGGTCGATTCCGAACACGGAGAGCGGAATGGAACTTTCGAAGATGGGTCCGCCGCTGAACAGCAGCACGGCGACGATCTCCCGCCGCCGGCGTCCTGACAGCTTGCGAGCCGCCGCCTCCGGCGCAATGGTGGCGTCGTGGCTCATCCTGCTAAGCCCCCCTCGGTGATCGCGGCTCCCTCAATACTTTGACGGGCTGTTCGCTCCTGCACGTTTCCCCTCGGTCCTGCACGAAGTCCCCCGCCGCCTACTGATCAGACAGTCATGATCGAATCTACTGTGTCCTGTGGTGCCCTCGTGACCAGTTAAGGACGCGGCAGATTGTCGACATGACAACTTGGCGTAAAGCAGTCGATCACGAAGCGTTGCACTCACGGGCGTTGCTGGGAAGTACGCCTCAACTCAGTGGCCGGTCCACGTAGGGTGCGAGCACCGACAGCGACCCTTTCAGCCCTGGTGGAACGGGGGTTGGGGGTGGCGCCGGGCAAGGAGTGGACCCCTGGCTGAAGTTGGCTGAAAATCAACGGGGTAGCGCGCGGATTCCGGTCAGTCCACCGGCGCACCACGGCCCGCGCGATTGCCGCCCCTGTGCGCCCCCAGACCGGTGCGGCCGTGACGGCCACGATGACTGCAGCACTGTTCACTGTGCAACCGTGCGGCGCCGCGTTCCGACTGGCGAAGGAGTACCCGGCAGGCCGCGGTCACCGCGGCGAGTCCCAGGGCGGCCCCGGCGGCGCCCGCGGCCGAGATGCCGTAGCCGACGAGCACGAGCGGCACCAGGACGCAGCTGAACGCCGCCCAGCGGACCACGTCGCCCGCGCCGTCCGCGCCGTCGGTCCGTGGCGGTGGCGCGTCCTGGGCGTGAGGGGTCGGGCGGGTGTGCGACTCGGGCGCGCGGGCGGGCGCCGGAATGCTCCGGCGCGCGGAGGCGGTGTGGTGCGCGGTGGACGGTCCGGGCACGGCGGGCTCCCTGGGTCATGAGGTTCCGGAGTTCAACGCGCGGGGGCCGTACCGGTCACTTGCCGCACGCCCGACAGGGGCCACAAGAGTGCGCAAACCGCCTGTACGGGGCAGCAACCATTGCCATACGGGCGGGGCCTCGTGCATGCTCCCCTGAACGCCCACCCGTGTCCCGCCACCACCCTTGCAAGGCCCGCGCTGCGCACCCCAGTAATTTTCTGGAGCGGTCGTGAAGGCAGGCCTGCGCAAGGGCCGGAGTCTGGGCAGAGGAGGAGTGTCGCCGTACCCTTGGGGGTATGGGGTTGGGAAGATGATTCCCGGACACAGCTCCGCCGAACCTGTTGTCGTCCCCTCATACAGAGGCCCACGAGGTACACGCCGAGACACTCATGGCCGGTCACGAGATTCCCGAACCCGCGGACCGCAAGCGGCAGGTCGCCGATCCCCTGGCGACCCCCCGAGCGGCGGAAGAGACACGTCACGCCTGTGACCCCGCTTTCAGACACGGCGTCGTCGTCGGTTTCGACGGCTCGACGTCCAGCGAGCGGGCGCTGGCCTACGCGATCGGCATGGCCCATCGCTCGGGCTCCGGCCTGATCATCGTGCATGTCGCCAACCGGCTGCCCACCACGGTGTGGGCGGGCTGTGAACCCCCCGTCTTCGTCGACGTGCCGGACCACCGCACCGAGGTCCTCGGGCTCGAACTCGCCTGTGCGGAGTATCTGTCCGAGGTGCCCTGGATCCTCGTCGAGCGCGGCGGCGACATCTGCCACGAGCTGGAGGAGGTCGGCCGCGAGTACTCCGCCGACGCCATCGTCGTGGGGTCGACCCACGGTCTCGTCGGGCGGATCTTCGGCTCGGTGGCGGGGCGGCTCGCGCGGCGGGCGCAGCGGCCCGTCGTCGTCATTCCGTAACGGGGCTTCGTCCCAGGTGAGATGCGGCCGACGGGTCCTCAACCTCCGTACGGGGTCTGAGCGTTCCGTTTCGACGGTTTTCCGCGGAACGGAAGAATCTACTCGCGCGTAGAGGTGGTTTGTGCCCTTGTGAAGGGTACATACCGGTCGCTGGACAACAGCACAGCACCCGCACCTTGCACGAAGGGAGCCCGCTGTGGACAACGACGTCTCCGCGGGCGGCGCGGCCACGACCGCGTCCGTCTCGACTCTCGGCCAACTGGCCCTCGGACTCACCCTGTTGGCTTTCGGCCTCGGTCACACCCAGGTGATCGACGACGTGACGGCGGCCGACGCCGTCTCGGTCGCGACGTACGTGGGCGGGATCGCCCTCTTCGTCGCCGGACTGCTCGCACTGCGCGCGGACGGCTTCACGGGCACGGCCTTCGCCGGCCTCGGCGCCTTCTGGTTCACCTGGGGCGTCTCCTCCGGCGACGCCGTCCCGGCGAACGCGGCGGGCCTGTTCCTGCTCCTGTTCGCCCTGCTCGCGCTCAGCCTGACACTCGGCTCGGCGGGGGCGAGCCCGTTCGTGCGCGGGACGTACGGAGCGATGTGCGTCGCACTCGTGCTGCTCGCGGTCGCCGCGTTCAGTGACACCGAGGCGCTGGGCAAGGTGGGCGGCTGGTTCGCCGCCGTGGGCGGCCTGCTCGCCTGGTACGGGGGCACGGCCTCGCTGGCGAAGCTGCCGACGGCGCTGCCCGGGCGTGCTGCCGGCCGGAGGGTGACGGCCACCGGCTGACAGCGGCAACGGGCCGGGGCAATGGGCGGCCCCGGCCCTGCGGGAGCGGGTCCCATGCGCTTGGTGGCGCGTATGGGACCCGTTCGTCGTGTGTCCGCGGAACTACTCCACCGTCACCGACTTCGCCAGGTTGCGCGGCTTGTCGATGTCGCGGCCGAGGGCCAATGCCGTGTGGTAGGCGAGGAGTTGGAGCGGAATGCCCATCAGGATCGGGTCCAGCTCGTCCTCGTTCTTCGGGACGACGATCGTGCGGTCGGCCTTCTCCTGCTCCTGGTGGGCGACCGCGAGGATGCGCCCGGAGCGGGCCTTGATCTCCTCCATCGCGGCGCGGTTCTTCTCCAGCAGGTCGTCGTCCGGGACGATCGCGACCGTGGGGAGCGCCGGCTCGATGAGGGCGAGCGGGCCGTGCTTGAGCTCGGAGGCGGGGTAGGCCTCGGCGTGGATGTACGAGACCTCCTTGAGCTTCAGGGACGCCTCGCGGGCCACCGGGTAGCCCCGGACGCGGCCGATGAACATCATCGAGCGGGCGTCCGCGTACTCCTCGGCGATCTTCTTGATCTCCGCCTCCTGGGCGAGGATCTCGGTGATCTGGGCGGGCAGCTTGCGCAGGCCCTCGATGATCCGCTTGCCGTCGGCGACGGACAGGTCGCGGATGCGGCCGAGGTGCAGGGCCAGCAGCGCGAAGGCGACCGTCGTGTTGGTGAAGCACTTGGTGGAGACGACGCAGACCTCGGGACCCGCGTGGACGTAGACGCCCGCGTCGGACTCGCGGGCGATCGCCGAGCCGACGACGTTCACGACGCCGAAGACGCGGGCGCCCTTGCGCTTGAGCTCCTGGACGGCGGCCAGCACGTCGTACGTCTCGCCCGACTGCGACACCGCGATGTAGAGGGTGTCGGGGTCGACGACCGGGTTGCGGTAGCGGAACTCGGAGGCCGGCTCGGCGTCCGCGGGGATGCGGGCCAGCTCCTCGATCATCTGGGCGCCGATCAGGCCCGCGTGGTACGAGGTGCCGCAGCCGAGGATCTTGACGCGGCGCACGGTCCGGGCCTCGCGGGCGTCCAGGTTCAGGCCGCCGAGGTGCACCGTGGAGAAGCGGTCGTCGATGCGGCCGCGCAGCACGCGGTCCACGGCCTCGGCCTGCTCGGAGATCTCCTTGTGCATGTACGTGTCGTGGCCGCCCATGTCGTACGAGGCGGCTTCCCACTCGACCGTGGTCGGGGACGCCGTCGTACGGGTGCCCTCCGTCGTGTACGTACGGAAGTCGTCGGCCTTCAGCGTCGCCATCTCGCCGTCGTCGAGCGTGACGATCTGGCGGGTGTGGGAGACGAGCGCGGCGATGTCCGAGGCGACGAACATCTCCTTGTCGCCGATGCCGAGGACGACCGGCGAGCCGTTGCGGGCCACCACGATGCGGTCGGGGAAGTCGGCGTGCAGGACCGCGATGCCGTACGTGCCCTCGATCAGGCGCAGCACGTCGCGGACCTTGTCCTCCAGGTCCGCCTGCGGGGAGCGGGCGATGAGGTGGGTGAGGACCTCGGTGTCCGTCTCGGAGAGGAACGTGACGCCGTCGGCGATCAGCTTGGCGCGCAGCTCGGAGGCGTTGTCGATGATGCCGTTGTGCACGACGGCGACCTTGTTGTCGCCGGACATGTGCGGGTGCGCGTTCTCGTCGGAGGGGGCGCCGTGGGTGGCCCAGCGGGTGTGGGCGATGCCGGTGGTGCCCTTGAAGCGGGCGGGGACCTTGGCCTCCAGGTCCCGGACGCGGCCCTTGGCCTTGACCATCTTCAGGCCGGTCGCCTTGGGGCTGGTGATCACGACGCCCGCGGAGTCGTAGCCGCGGTACTCCAGGCGCTGCAGCCCCTCGAGGAGGAGCGGCGCGACGTCACGCTTGCCGATGTAGCCGACAATTCCGCACATAAGTAAGAAGGGTCCCCTCTGGTTCTCGGTGACGGACCTCAGCCGTAGACCATGCGGCGCAGCTGCCGGAGCGAGAGCTCCGGCGGTGCCACCGCCCGGTACCGCAGATCCGCCGTGATCCGTTCGAAGATCGCCGCGTTCACCAGGCCCTGACCCTGGAGTTCGCGGTGGCGGCGACGGACGTACTCCTCCGTCGACTCGTCGAAGTAGGCGAGGACGTCCTGGATCACCCGCAGCGCCTCGCCCCGGCCGAGGGGCGTGCTGCGCGTCAGGTGATCGACAAGTTCCTCGTGCACTCGGTAGATCCTGGGGGAGAGGCATCGCCTGTGCAAGAAATCTGCCCGATTTCGGGCAGGGATCACAGGTGCCGGACGACATCCGGGGCTCTTGGGGGAGATGTGGTCAAGCCTTGAACCGGCCCATGCAGCTTGTTCGGGCCGTGTTCATCCGGCGTATCCGGGTGAGATGGGTGCCGCCAGCAACTTTCACGCCATGGACATTCCCCGCATGGGCGTACCCGACGAGCTGGCCGACCGCCCCCTCGCCGAGCAGCACGAGTACCTGCGCAGTAAATTCTCCCGCCGCACCATGATGCGCGGCGGCGCCGTGACGATCGGCGCGGTCGCGGGCGGCGTCTTCCTGCCGGGGGCCGCGAGCGCCGCGACCCCGGCCGCGTCCTTCGCCGCCGCCCCGCACACGGCCACCGAGCACGTCGACGGCGCCCTCGTCGCGCCGATGGGCCGCCACCTCTCCTACGGCGAGGACCCGCGCACCGAGATGACCGTCTCCTGGCAGGTGCCGGTCGCGGTCAAGAAGCCGTTCATCCGGATCGGCTCGCACGCCGGTGACCTGTCGCGGAAGATCCCGGCCGAGATCCGCGCCCTCTACACCCCGGCCGGCGTCGGCACCAGCGCCGACCACACCCAGTACTACGTGCACGCGAAGCTGAGCCACCTGCGGCCCGGCCAGACGTACTACTACGGCGTCGGCCACGACGGCTTCGACCCGGCGTCGCCGCGCTTCGCGAGCACCGTCTCCACCTTCACCACGGCGCCGTCCCGCTCCGAGCGCTTCACCTTCACGGCCTTCGGCGACCAGGGCGTCAGCTACCACGCGCTCGCCAACGACAGCCTGATCCTCGCCCAGGGCCCGTCCTTCCACCTGCACGCGGGTGACATCGCGTACGCGGACCCGTCGGGCTCGGGGCAGACCACGGACACGTTCGACGCGCGGACCTGGGACCAGTTCCTCGCGCAGACCGAGACCGTCGCCAAGTCCGTGCCGTGGATGGTCAGCTACGGCAACCACGACATGGAGGCCTGGTACGCGCCGCACGGCTACGGCAGCCAGGAGGCCCGCTTCGTGCCGCCGGCCAACGGCCCCGACCCGAAGAACCTGCCCGGCGTCTACTCCTTCGTGCACGGCAACACGGCGGTCATCTCCCTCGACGCCAACGACGTGTCCTGGGAGATCCCGGCCAACCTCGGCCTGTCCGGCGGCACCCAGACCAAGTGGTTCGAGGCGCAGCTGAAGAAGTTCCGGGCGCACGGCTCCGGGGTCGACTTCGTCGTCGTCTTCTTCCACCACTGCGCGTACTGCACCGCCACCTCGCACGCCTCGGAGGGGGGCGTGCGCAAGGAGTGGGTGCCGCTGTTCGAGAAGTACACGGTGGACCTGGTCATCAACGGCCACAACCACGTCTACGAGCGCTCCGACGTGCTCAAGGGCGAGAAGGTCACCAAGGAGCTGCCCATCGGCGGCACCGCCTACCCCGAGACGGACGGCGTCGTGTACGTGACGGCGGGCGCCGCGGGCAAGAGCCTGTACGCCTTCCCGGTCGCCGACTCCTACGAGGGCAACGAGAAGAAGGTCGACCCCTTCGCGTCCTACGTGACCCAGGCCGACGGCAGCAAGAAGGCCGTGACCGTGGACTGGTCGCGGGTGCGCTACACCAACTACTCGTTCCTGCGGGTCGACGTGGAGCCGGCGCCGGTGGGGCGCACCGCGAAGCTGACCGTGCGGGGCCTGGCCGAGACGGGGGAGGAGATCGACCGGTTCGTGGTGGCACGCAAGGTGCGCCGCTGACGCGCACGGTGCGCCGCTGACGCGCACGGTGCACCGCTGATGCGGTCGTTGGGTCGCTGATGCGGACGGCGGGCCGCTGACGGGGCGGGGCGTCACAGCCGTTTGAGGACCGCCTGCTTCGCGGCCGTGAACTCCTCGTCCGTCAGTATCCCGGCCTGATGCAGCTCCCCGAGCTCGCGCAGCCGCCGCAGTAGCGCGTCGTGGTCGTCCTCCGCCGGCGGCGCCGGTTCGGGCGCCGCCGGTGCGGCGGGCGCCTTGTCGAGCGCGGAGGGCGCAGAGGGCGCAGAGGGCGCGGGGTGCGCGGCCGGGGCGGAGGCGGCGGCCGGATGCGGCAGCCGGGCCTGGACGGCGGCCGCGACCAGCGCCATCAGCGGGTCCTTCTTGAAGCCCCACAGCTCGATCGAGTTCGGGTCGTACTTCGGCGGGGCCTTCGTCGGCGACGAGCGGACGGTGAAGCGCAGGCAGCCGTTCTCCAGGCCCAGGGCCGGCTGCCACTCCACCGCCGTGACGTCGCCGAGGGCGAGCAGCCGGGTCCCGGACGAGGCCTTCGCGTCCTCCGTCTTCCAGTTCCACTCCAGGCGGATCCGCTCCCCGTCGAAGCTCGCGGTGCCGTCCCCGGCGGAGACGGACAGCGGGACGGGCGGGCCCGGCAGCACGTACGACGTGCAGGCCGACGTCGGGACCTGTTCGAGCAGCAGCGCGTTGCGGATCTCGTCCACGAAGTACTCGGCGACCCCGTACCGGTCCGACTCCACGGTCATCTGGTACGGGTCCGCGCCCTCCGTCAGCTTGCCGGCGGTCGCCTGCAGCAGCGGGTCCGCGCCGTCCCGCAGGCGCAGCCGCAGCCGCCCCGACTTCCTGCCGTGCTCGAAGGAGATCCCGGCCAGCGCCCGCAGCGGCACCGTCAGTTCACCCAGTGACTTGCGGAGCAGGTGCACGCCTTTGTCGCGCCCCGGCACCAGCCGCAGCGTCTCCCCGTCGAACGTCCAAGTGCCGTCGCGCTGGATGATTTCCGCCATGGTGCAATTCTGGCATCCGGCCCACCGGGAAGTGGTCTACACCTTGACCGCGCGCGAGGCCGACGGTACCCATGGTGTCCGATCGACTGCTCGGCTCGCACGACGAACTCCGCCAACGACCGCCGTCGAAGGGACCGTTCGTGAGGACGCACCACAGAGCGCAGCGCACAGCCCACCGCCCGGCACGCAGCCGAGCGCACCGCAGACCCGCCCTGGCCCTGCTCGGCTCCCTGCTCCTGGTGGCCGCGGGAGCCGGCGCCCTCGGCGTCGCCCCCGCCTCGGCCGCGCAGCCCGACGCCGCCACGCCCCTCGGGCAGATCGTCCCCGCGCCGGCGAAGGCGACGGCGGGCGGATCCGCGTACGCGATCACGGCGAAGACCCGGATCCGGGTGGACGACGGCTCGCGCGACGCCCGCCGGATCGGCGACTACCTAGCCGGCGTGCTGCGCCCCTCCACCGGCTACAAGCTGCCCGTCACCGATGACGACGCCGGGGACGGCATCCGCCTCGAACTCAGCAAGAAGGACAAGGGACTCGGCGGTGAGGGGTACCGGCTGACCAGCACCGGCCGGTCCGTCACGGTCGTCGCCCACGCGCCCGCCGGGCTCTTCCACGGCGTGCAGACGCTGCGCCAGCAGCTGCCCGCGCGGGTGGAGTCCGCGAGCAGGCAGTCCGGGCCGTGGCGCGTCGCGGGCGGCACCATCGAGGACACCCCGCGCTACGGCTACCGCAGCGCCATGCTCGACGTGTCCCGGCACTTCTTCACCGTCAGCCAAGTCAAGCGCTACATCGACGAGTTGGCGCTGTACAAGGTCAACAAGCTGCACCTGCACCTGAGCGACGACCAGGGCTGGCGCATCGCCATCGACTCGTGGCCGAGGCTCGCCACGTACGGCGGGTCGACGCAGGTCGGCGGCGGCGCGGGCGGCCACTACACGAAGGCCCAGTACAAGGACATCGTCCGGTACGCCGCCTCGCGCTACCTGGAGGTCGTGCCCGAGATCGACATGCCGAGCCACACGAACGCCGCGCTCGCCTCGTACGCCGAGCTGAACTGCGACGGCGTCGCGCCCCCGCTGTACACGGGGACGGAGGTCGGCTTCAGCTCGCTGTGCGTCAACAAGGCCGTCACGTACGACTTCGTCGACGACGTGGTGCGCGAACTGGCCGCCCTCACACCCGGCAAGTACCTCCACATCGGCGGGGACGAGGCGCACTCGACCAGCCAGGAGGACTACAACACCTTCATGGACAAGGTGCAGCCGATCGTCGCCAAGTACGGGAAGACCGTGGTGGGTTGGCACCAGATCACCGGAGCCGTGCCCGCCAAGGGCGCCCTCGCGCAGTACTGGGGCACCGACGACACCAGCGCCGCCGAGAAGGCGCAGGTCGCCGACGCCGCGAAGAACGGCACCGGCATCGTCATCTCGCCCGCCGACCGGACGTACCTGGACATGAAGTACAACAAGGACACGCCGCTGGGTCTGGCGTGGGCCGGGTACGTGGAGGTGCAGCGCTCCTACGACTGGGACCCCGCCACCTACCTTCCCGGCGCGCCCGCCGCGGCCGTGCGGGGCGTCGAGGCGCCGATGTGGTCGGAGACCCTGTCGACCTCCGCGCACCTCGACTACATGGCCTTCCCGCGCCTGCCGGGCGTCGCCGAGCTCGGCTGGTCGCCCGCGGCCTCGCACGACTGGGACGCGTACAAGGCCCGGCTCGCCGCGCAGGCGCCCCGCTGGGACGCGCTCGGCATCGGCTACTACAAGTCGCCGCAAGTGCCGTGGCCCGCTGCCTAGTTGACTCCTAGGTACGCGAAAGGGGCTCGGGAGGACCGTCTCCCGAGCCCCTTGTCCACGGGGTGCGCCTACGCGATCGGGTTCTCCAGGTCGCCGACCAGCTGCAGTGCGCCCGAGGGGTCCGCCAGATCCACCATCTGCTCGTTGTTGCGCAACTGGAGCCGGTTCAGGGCGGACAGCGAGAAGCTCGGGGCGAACATGTCGAACCGCTCGAACTTGTCGGCCAGTTGGGGCGCCGACGCCTGGTAGTCGCGTACGCAGTCGGCGACCGCAGCCCAGAACGTGTCCTCGTCCACGACGCCGTCCTCGACCAGGTTCGCCGCCAGGAAGCGGAAGAAGCAGTCGAAGACGTCCGTGAAGATCGACAGCAGTTTCATGTCGTCGGGGACGTCGGCGCGGATGCGGTCCACCTGCGGCGGCAGCACCGCGTCCGGGTCCATCACCGCGATCTCCTCGGCGATGTCCTTGAACACCGCCCGCCGCACCACGCCGCGCTCGTCCAGGACCAGGATGACGTTCTCGCCGTGCGGCATGAACACCAGGTCATAGGCGTAGAAGCTGTGCAGCAGCGGGGTCAGGTAGGACGTCAGGTACGGCTTCAGCCACTCGCGCGGGGTCAGGCCCGAGCGCGCGATCAGGGCCCCGGCGAAGGAGCGGCCCTCGCGGTCCACGTGCAGCAGCGACGCCATCGTGGCCAGCCGCTCGCCGTCCGCCAGCGTCGGCACCGGGGACTCGCGCCACAGCGCCGCCAGCATCTTGCGGTACGGCGAGTAGCGGTCGGTGGCCGCCTCGTACTCCAGGTGCCGGTAGCCGACGGCCGCGCGCTCCCGGATGATCGTGAGGCCCGTGCCCTTGAGCACCTCGTCGTTCTCGATGAGCCCGGCCAGCCAGTCGTTGATCGCCGGGGTCGCCTCCATGTACGCCGCCGAAAGGCCGCGCATGAAGCCCATGTTGATGACCGACAGCGCCGTCTTCACGTAGTGCTTCGACGGCGACGTGGAGTTGAAGAACGTACGGATCGACTGCTGCGCCAGGTACTCGTCGTCCCCCTCGCCGAGGCACACCAGGTGCCGCTGGGCGACCTCGGCGGCGAACGTGACGGACAGCTTGTTCCACCACTGCCACGGGTGGACCGGGATCAGCAGGTAGTCCTCGGGGTCGAGACCCTGGTCGCGCAGGACCGCGTCGAAGCGCGCGAGGGTCTCCTCGCCCAGCTCCGCACGGAGCAGCGACTCGTAGTCCAGGCCGATGCCCGCCGTGAACGCGGCCCGCTCCCGGGTCGCCGCCAGCCAGACCAGGTGCACGGGGCTCGCGGTCTCGGGTGCGTACGAGAGGTACTCGTGGACGCCGAAGCCGAGCCGGCCGTTGTTCGCGACGAAGCACGGGTGACCCTCGGTCATGCCCGTCTCGATGTCCTGGAAGGAGCCGGATTCGGCCAGCTGCGCGGACGTCACGTCCGGCTTCGTCAGTTTGAAGCAGGTGCCGGAGAGCGTGGAGGAGATCTCCTCCAGGTAGACGGGCAGGATCGCCTCGCTCAGCCCGAGCGTGTCCTTCATCTCGATGAAGAACTGCTGGGCGTTGAGCGGGAGTTCGCTGCCGTCGCGGTGCCGGGTGATCGAGTCGGCGGCCACCTGCCAGTGGTCCAGGCGCAGCCGTCGGGCCCGGAACCGGTAGCGGGTCAGGCCGTCGTCGCTGCGCACGACGTAGCGGTCCGCGCCCTCGGTCGGCTCCGGCGTGAGGAGCCGCTCGTGGCTGAACTCGGCCAGTGCCTTGCGGATGAGCAGGCGGTTGGCCTCGGCCCAGCGGGCGGGGGTGAGGTGGGAGACGGTGTCGGCGAGGGTCATGCCCGGACCTCCTCGGCCTGTGCGGTGGCTGCTTCGAACTGGGCGCGCGTGCAGAAGCTCAGCAGCGCCCTCTTCTCGGGCTTGTCGATCTCCCGGTCGGGGACGAAGCCGACGGCCTCGTTGAGCGCGTGCACCGCCTTGTTGCTCACGTCGGGCTCGACGACGACCCTGCGCACCGCCGGGTCGGCGAAGAGGTGCGCCATCACCGCGGTGATCACGGCGCGGGTGAACCCGTGCTCGGGGGTGTCGGTGGGCGCGACGAGGAAGTGCATGCCGACGTCGCCGGGCTCGGGCTCGTACAGGCCGACGAGCTCGACGTGGACCGGGTCGTAGCGCTCCATCAGGAAGACGGGCTCGCCGTCGCGCTCGCCGATGAAGGCGTCGTGGTGCTCGGCCGCCGCGATCCCCATGTACTCCCGCTCCACGTCGGGGAGCCGGGCGTCCCCCATGAGCCAGAACGAGGCCTTGGGGTGCGTGACCCAGCCGTGGACGAGCTCGGCGTCCTTCAGCGGGTCGAGGGTGCGTATGTGGAAGGTGGTGCTGGTGCTCATACGGCGAACTCCTGGAACGCGATGGTCTTCTCGACGGGGTAGTACTCGGTGCCGAGCAGCTCGCCGATGATGTAACTGTTGCGGTAGGCGCCCATCCCCAGGTCGGGGCTGGTGATCGAGTGGGTGTGCACGCCCGCGTTCTGCAGGAAGATGCCCCGGCCCGTGGTGTCGATCGTGTAGTTGCGGGCGACGTCGAAGCGGCCCCGGCCGTCGAGGCGGATGCGGTCCTTGACCGGCTCCAGGAAGGCGGGCGCCCGGTACTTGTAGCCGGTGGCCAGGACCAGCCCGTCGGTGCTCAGCTCGAAGTCCTTGTCCTGCTCCTGCTGGTGCAGGCCGAGGGTGTACGTGCCGTTGTCGTAACGGGCCGTGCGCAGCGCCGCGTTGGTGAGCAGGCGGGTGGGGACGGGGCCGTCGAGGCCCTTTTGGTAGAGCAGGTCGAAGATGGCGTCGATCAGCTCCCCGTCGATGCCCTTGAACAGGCCCTTCTGCCGCTCCTCCAGCGAGTACCGGGTGGCCTCCGGCAGCGCGTGGAAGTAGTCGATGTAGTCCGGGGACGTCATCTCCAGCGTCAGCTTGGTGTATTCGAGCGGGAAGAAGCGCGGCGAGCGGGTGACCCAGTTCAGCCGGTAGCCGTGGACGTCGATCTCGCCGAGCAGGTCGTAGTAGATCTCGGCGGCGGACTGCCCGCTGCCGACCAGCGTGATCGACTCCTTCTTCTGCAGCTCCTGCTTGTGCTGCATGTAGCGGGAGTTGTGCACGAAGTCGCCGCCGAGGCCCTCGAGAGCCTCGGGGATGTGCGGCGGGGTGCCGGTGCCGAGGACCAGGTGCGGGGCGCGGTACGTCTCGCCCTGCTGCGTGGTGACCGTGTAGAGGCCGTCACCCTCGTCGTACGTCACCGAGGTCACGGTGGTCGAGAAGCGGACGGAGGAGAGTTTCGCGGCGGCCCAGCGGCAGTAGTCGTTGTACTCGACGCGCAGCGGATAGAAGTTCTCGCGGATGTAGAACGAGTACAACCGCCCTGATTCCTTCAGGTAGTTGAGGAAGGAGTAGGGGGAGGTCGGATCGGCGAGGGTGACCAGGTCCGACATGAACGGGGTCTGCAGGTGGGCGCCGTCGAGGAACATCCCCGAGTGCCACTCGAAGTCCGGCTTGGACTCCAGGAAGACGCCGTTCAGCTCGGCTATCGGCTCGCTCAGGCAGGCGAGGCCGAGGTTGAACGGGCCGAGCCCGATCCCGATGAAGTCGCGGGTCTCAAGAGGCGCGGTCAAGGGTGTCTCCCAGGTACTGCTCGGCATGGCCGGCGATGAGGTCGAGGACGGCCGAGATGTCGTCGAGGGTCGTCTCGGGGTTGAGCAGGGTGAACTTCAGGTAGTGGCGGCCGCCCACCTTGGTGCCCGCGACGACCGCGTCACCGGAGGCGAACAGGGCCTTGCGGGCGTGGAGGTTGGCGCGGTCGATCTCGGCCGGGTCGGTGACGCCGGCCGGGATGTAGCGGTAGACGAGCGTGGACAGCTGCGGTTCGACGACCACGTCGAAGCGCGGGTCGGCGGCGAGCAGCCGCCAGCCCTGCGCGGCCAGGTCGCACACCTCGTCGAAGAGCTGGCCGATGCCCTCGGCGCCCATCACGCGCAGCGTCATCCACAGTTTGAGGGCGTCGAAGCGGCGTGTGGTCTGCAGGGACTTGTCGACCTGGTTGGGGATGCGCTCGGCGACGGTGCGGCGCGGGTTCAGGTACTCCGCGTGGTACGTGGCGTGCCGCAGCGTGGCCCCGTCCCGGACCAGCAGGGCACTCGAACTCACCGGCTGGAAGAAGGACTTGTGGTAGTCGACGGTGACGGAGTCGGCCCGCTCGATGCCGTCGAGCCGGTCCCGGTTCTTGTTCGACACCAGCAGTCCGCAGCCGTACGCCGCGTCGACGTGCATCCAGGTGTCGTACTGGGCGCACAGCTCGGCGATCTCCGGCAGCGGGTCGATGGACCCGAAGTCGGTGGTGCCCGCCGTCGCGACGACGGCCATGGGGACGAGGCCGTCGCGCTCGCAGCGCTCCAGCTCGGCGGCGAGCGCGAGCGTCTGCATGCGCTTGTCCTTGTCGACCGGGACCGAGACGACCGCCTGCGCGTCGAGGCCGAGCAGCGTCGCGGACTTCTTGACGCTGAAGTGGCTGACCTCGGAGGCGAAGATGCGCAGTTTCGCGAGGGAGTCGGTCTTGGCCTCCTGGCGGGCGAGCAGCAGCGCCTGCAGGTTGGACTGCGAGCCGCCGGAGGTGAACACCCCGTCGGCCGCGGGGCCGAGGCCGATGCGCCCTGCCGTCCAGTCGATGAGCTTGCGCTCGATGAGGGTGCCGCCCGCGGACTGGTCCCAGGTGTCCAGCGAGGAGTTGACCGCGGACAGGATGGCCTCGCCGAGCACGGCCGGGATGACGACCGGGCAGTTGAGGTGGGCGAGGTAGCGGGGGTGGTGGAAGTAGACGGCGTCGCGGAGGTAGACGTCCTCCAGCTCGTCCAGGACGGCGATGGTGTCGTGGAGCGGAGCGTCCAGGTCGACGGCGTCGATGGTGGGGGAGAGGGCGTCGGGTGTGACGCCGGTGAACGGCCGTGCGGTGGTGGCGAGTTTGGCCGCCACCCGCTCGATTCCCTCGGTCACGGAACTGCGGTAGAGCTCCGCGGTCGTGTCATTGAGCAGGTGCGATCGGTGCTGCGGCCCGCAGGGCCTCGGTTGAGGGTGGTGGGGGGAGACGGGCGGGCGCATGAACGGTTCCTCCGGGTGGGGATGCGGGTGTTCCCGGGTAGGGCAGGAAAAAGGGCGAGGTCGCGAACTCGTTCTTAGGTTAGCCTAACCTAAGTTGAGCGTGCGACCCCGCCCCACGGATGTGACCGGATCAGCTTGCTGCGGCTGGATTTACCCCTGAGGCGACGCGCGCAGGGCGTCCTCGCTCAGGCCGCGCCGCCAGTACCCGACGAACGTCACGGACCGCTTGTCGTAGCCGCGCTCGCGCACCAGGTGGCGGCGGAGTTCCTTCATCGTCCCGGACTCGCCCGCCAGCCACGCGTACGGGCTTGCGGCGTCCGGGAGTTGTGCGGCGCGCACGCGGTCCAGGGCCGAGGGGCCGCCCTCGTCGCGCACCAGCCAGGTCACGGTGACGTCGGCGAGCGTCACGATCGGCTGGATGTCGGCGCGGTGCGGAACCTCCAGCCACACGTGCGCGCGCACGGACGCGGGCAGCCAGGCGAGCACGCCGAGCGCCGCGGGCAGGGCCGTCTCGTCGCCCCACATGAGGATGTGGTCGAAGTCGTCCTGGGGGCGGCAGCGCACCGCGGTGTTGTCGGCGACCGCGGGACCGAGCACCACGACCCGGTCGCCGGGCTTCGCCGACCGGGCCCAGCGGCAGGCGGGACCGGCGGCCGCGTTCGCGCCGGCGTCGTCGTGCAGCACGAAGTCGATCTCGACCTCCTGCGCCGGCGAGCGGCGCTGGCCGCTGAGCGTGTACGAGCGCATGATCGCGCGCTCGTGGTCCGGGATCGCCCGGTACGCCGCGTGCCAGGCGTGGCCGTCCTCGCCCGCGCCGACGGCGGGCATGACGGGGGCGTCCTGGCCGGGATGCGGCAGGAAGAGGGAGAGGGACTGGTCCCGGCCCCCGCCGTGGAAGCCGGCGAGGTCGGGGCCGGTGAAAGTGACCCGCAGGAGCGACGGGCCGAGCCGCCGCGTGCGGTCCACTTGCAGATCGAAGAATCGGTAAGGGGCAACAGCGGGGGCTTCGACCGTCGTCGTCATGGGATCAGGACACCTTCTTCGCCGTCTCGATGGCCTTTGCGAGGTTTTCCAGGAGCGGGGCGCACTTGTCGTAGGACAGGATCGGTTCGGGGGAACGGGCAATGACCTGACCGGCCTTGACCGCGGGCAGCTTCTTCCAGGTCGGCTCGTCGATGTCGGCCGGCTGGATGGTCTGGGAGCGGTCGTCCATCATGATGATGTCGGCCGCGTGCTTGTCGACGTTCTCCCAGCTCAGGTTCTCGAACCAGCCGCCGGACGCCTTCTTCGCGGCCTCGGTCGGCTCGACGAAGTTCACGCCCAGCGCCTTGAAGTACTCCAGGTCGACGGAGAGGTTCGTGCCGGACACGTAGAAGATGTCCTGGCTCGCGGAGCCCGCCATGACCTTGATGTCGGGGTGGGCCTTGGCGGCCTTGCGCAGCCGGGCGGCCGCGTCCTCGAAGCGCTTCTTCGCCTTGACGACCTTGTCGGCCTTCAGGTCCGCGCCGAGCGAGCCGGCCAGCGCGTACATGCGCTCCAGCGGCTGGGTCAACTGACGGTCGTAGACGGAGATCGCGATGCTCGGCGCGAGCTTGGCGATCTTGTCCTTGGACTCCTCCGGAACGGACCAGAGGGTGCCGGCGTCGTCGAACGTCGTGGAGACCAGCACGTCCGGGGCGAGCGCCGCGTACTTCTCGATGTTGAACTGGCCCCAGGCGTTGCCGAGGACGGTGACCTCGGCGACGTCCATGTCGCCGGCCTGCACGTCCGGCCTGCCGCCCTTGGTCGTGGTCGGGCCGAAGACGGCCTTGACCTGGACGCCGTAGTCGTGGAGCGCGGCGCCGACGCCGGTGAAGGCCACGATGGTCGCCGGCGCCTTGTCCAGCTTCACCGTGGTGCCGCGGTCGTCCTTGAAGGTCCAGGGGCCGGACTTGGCGTTCGTCGAGGAGCCCGCGTCGCCGTCCGTGGCGCTGTCGTCGTTGCCGCACGCGGCGAGCGCGACACCGAGGCCGAGGGCGCCGCCCGCGGCGAGGATGCCGCGGCGGCTGGGAAGGGACAGTCGGGCATGGGGCATTTCGGACTGCTTTCGGACGTGCCGGACCTGCGCCGGGCTGGGTCACTGGAACTGAGGGTAGGTTAACCTAAGTTCCTGAGCTGTCCAGGGGGCGGGTCCGGCCGTCCGGGCCGGGACTACGAGGTGAGCCCGAGCTCCCGCGCGATCAGCATCCGCTGCACCTCGCTCGTGCCCTCGCCGATCTCCAGGATCTTCGAATCGCGCCACATCCGGGCCACCGGGTACTCGTTCATGAACCCGTAGCCGCCGTGGATCTGCGTCGCCTCGCGCGCGTTGTCCACCGCGACCGTGGACGAGTACAGCTTCGCCAGCGCCGCCTCCTTCTTGAACGGCTCCCCGCTGACCAGCCGCGACGCCGCGTCCCGCCACGCGAGGCGGGCGGTGTGCGCCTTCATCTCCATGTCGGCGATCTTGAACTGGATCGCCTGGTACGCGCCGATGGTGTGCCCGAACGCCCGCCGCTCCTTGGCGTACTTCACCGACTCGTCCACACAGCCCTGCGCGAGCCCGGTCGCGAGCGCCGAGATCGCCACCCGTCCCTCGTCGAGGATGCGCAGGAACTGGGCGAAGCCGCGGCCCTCGGTGCCCAGCAGGTTCGCGGCCGGTACGCGTACGTCGTCGAAGTGGAGTTCCCGGGTGTCCGACGCGTTCCACCCGACCTTCGAGTACGGCGCCGCGACCGTGAAGCCGGGTGTCCCGGACGGCACGATGATCGAGGAGATGAGCGGCTTGCCGTCGGGGGTGCGGCCGGTCACCGCCGTCACCGTCACCAGGCCCGTGATGTCCGTACCGGAGTTCGTGATGAAGCACTTCGTGCCGTTGATGACCCAGTCGCCGCTCGCCTCGTCGCGGACCGCGGTCGTGCGGGTGCCGCCCGCGTCCGAGCCGGCCTCCGGCTCCGTCAGGCCGAACGCGCCGAGTATCTCCCCGGCGCACAGCCGCGGCAGCCACGCACGCTTCTGCTCCACGGTACCGAACAGGTGCAGCGGCATCGCGCCCAGCGAGACGCCCGCCTCCAGGGTGATCGCCACGGACGAGTCGACGCGCGCCAACTCCTCCAGGACGATGCCGAGCGCCAGGTAGTCGCCGCCCATGCCGCCGTACTCCTCGGGGAACGGCAGCCCGAACAGGCCCATGCGCCCCATCTCCCGCACGATCTCGTACGGGAATTCGTGCCGCTCGTAGAAGTCGCCGATCTTCGGTGCGACGACCTCGTGCGCGAACTCCTCGACGGTGCGCCGGAGTTCCTCGTGCTCGGGGGAGAGGTGGTGATCCATGACTGCCTCACTGCTCGTGGTTCGTCGCCGGGGGCATCAGGGCGCGAACGGTGCGGGACGGGCTGGGTCGGCCCAGGTGAGTGGCCAGCCACGCGCTGGTGGCGGTGAGCCGGCCGAGGTCGACGCCGGTCTCGATGCCGAGTCCGTCGAGCATCCAGACGAGGTCCTCGGTGGCGAGATTGCCGGTGGCGCTCTTCGCGTACGGGCAGCCGCCGAGGCCGCCCGCGGAGGCGTCGACCGTCGTCACGCCGTGCTGCAGGGCCGCCAGGGTGTTGGCGAGGGCCTGGCCGTACGTGTCGTGGAAGTGCACGCCGATGACGTCCGTCGGCACGCCCTCCTCGTTCAACTGCGCGAGCAGCGCCTGTACATGGCCGGGGGTGGCGACCCCGATCGTGTCGCCGAGGCTCAGCTCGTCGCAGCCCATGTCCCTCAGGGACCGGGCGACCCCGACGACCTGGTGGACCGGGACGGCGCCCTCCCACGGGTCGCCGAAGCACATGGAGAGATAGCCGCGCACGTGCGCGCCCTGCTCCTTGGCCCGGGTCACGACCGGCTCGAACATCGCGAGCGACTCCGCCACCGTCCGGTTCAGATTGGCCTTCGCGAAGGACTCGGTCGCGCTGGCGAACACGGCGACCCGGCGCGCGCCGAGAGCCAGCGCCCGGTCCAGGCCCCGCGCGTTCGGTACGAGCACCGGGAGGTGTACGTCGCCGAGGTCCTGGAGGAGGGGGAACAGGGCCTCGGCGTCGGCCAGTTGGGGGACCCATTCGGGGCGTACGAAGCTCGTCGCCTCGATGGTGGTCAGGCCCGACGCGGCCAGGCGGTGGATGAACTCCGCCTTCAACTCGGTCGGGACGGCCGTCTTCTCGTTCTGCAGGCCGTCCCGGGCGCCCACCTCGTGGATCCGTACCCGGGCGGGGAGGTCCTGGGCCGGCACGGCCATCGGCAGGGGGCGGGTCATGAGGTCGCCCCCTCGCCGCCGGCGGAGCCGCTTGGGCGTCCCTCGTCCCCGGCTTCCCCGGCTCCCTCGGCGGCCGAGGGCTCCACCACCGCCAGGACCTGGTCCATCGCCACCGTCGTGCCCGGTGCCACGTCCAGCTCCGTCACGACCCCCGCGTGCGGGGCCGCGATGACGTGCTCCATCTTCATCGCCTCCACCACCAACAGGCTCTGGCCCGCCGCCACTTCCTCGCCGCGCGTCACCTTCACCACCGTCACCGTGCCGGGCATCGGCGCCGTCAGGGACCCCGCGCCGCCGGACCCCGCGCCGGTCAGGCTCGCCGCCACGGGGTCGTGGGTCTGTACGTGCCAGGCGTCGCCGTCGAGGCCCAGCCAGTCGCCGGCGGCAGCGGTGAGGCGGGCGGGCCGCGTCGGGGCGCCGTCCACCAGCACCTCCCCGCCGCG
>NZ_JAAGMG010000784.1 GCF_010548525.1 Streptomyces sp. SID14478 | reverse complement strand
GACCGTCCGTCCTTTGGCGACCGTGACCGGGATCGGGACCGTGGGCCGCGTCGTGATGGTGACCGGCCTCCGTTCCGTCGTGACGACCGGCGTGACGACAACCGTCGCGATGACAACCGCCGGGACGACAACCGCGGCGGTGGCTACCGGGGGCGGGACGACAGCCGTGGTGGTGGCGGGTTCCGCGACCGGCGTGATGACAGTCGTGGTGGCGGTGGTGGCGGCTTCCGAGGTCGCGACGACCGCGGTGGGCGACCCGGCGGTGGCTACCGCGGGCGGGACGACCGACGGGATGACCGGCGCGACGACCGGCGTGGCGGCGGGCGGTTCCGGGACGAACGGGAGCGTGATCGTGAGCCGATCAAGCGGCTGCCGATCCCCGAGGACGTTTCCGGGTTCGAGCTCGACAAGGACGTACAGCAGGAGCTGCAGTCCCTGCCGAAGGGGCTTGCGGAGGATGTCGCCAAGAACCTGGTGATGGTGGCGCGGCTGATCGACGAGGACCCGGAGGGTGCCTACGGGTACTCGAAGGTCGCGTTGCGGCTGGCGTCCCGTGTCGCGGCCGTGCGCGAGGCCGGCGGCTTCGCCGCCTATGCGAACCAGCAGTACAGCGAGGCCCTGGCCGAGTTCCGGGCCGCGCGGCGCATGACCGGCAACGTGGAGCTGTGGCCCGTGATGGCCGACTGCGAGCGCGGACTCGGGCGGCCGGAGAAGGCGCTCGACATGGCCGGGGCGCCCGAGGTGGCGAAGCTGGACAAGGCCGCGCAGGTCGAGATGCGGCTCGTGGCCGCGGGAGCCCGGCGCGACATGGGGCAGCTGGATGCGGCCATCGTCACGCTGCAGAGCCCCGAGCTCGCCTCGACCTCCGTACAGCCGTGGACCGCGCGGCTGCGGTACGCGTACGCCGATGCGCTGCTGGCCGCAGGGCGTGAGGACGAGGCGCGGGAGTGGTTCGCCAAGGCGGTGGAGTCCGACAAGGACGGCAGCACCGACGCGTCGGACCGGCTGGCCGAGCTGGACGGCGTCGAGTTCGTCGATGCCTTCGACGACGACGATGACGCTGGTGTCGCGTCGGCCGACAGTGACAGCGAAGGCGGGCGTCGCCTCGGTGACGAGGACGACGACAAGTAGGCGTTGTCGTGCGGTGTGAGTGACGGGCGGGTTCCTACGGGGCCCGCCCGTCAGTCGTTCGTGAGCGTCCGCAGGACCAGGCCGGTGGCCGGCTTCGGGCCGAACGACGTCGACTTGCGGGGCATCGTCACGCCCTCGCGGGCCAGCTCGCGGACGACCTCTTCGCGTACCGGGTGCATGAGGACCGCGGTGCCTTCGTCCTGCCGCGCCTTCTCGACCGTCGCCTCCGTGTCGTGGATGTACGTGACATCGGCGGGGGAGTCCTCGGGGATGCCCCAGACGTGGCCGAGGAGCGTGGAGTGCAGGACCGTCGCGTCCAGGGTGCGCCAGGCCTCGGGGCGGTCCGTCGGGATCGTACGGGCGAGGAGTGCCGGGTCCGGGCGGTCGAGGAGGTGGTACGTGTCGCCGGTGCCCGCGAGGAGGAACGCGTTGCCCTGCGACGCGGCCTCGGCGAGGAACTCCATCGCCTGGGGGAGGGGGCCGGCGACTTCTCGTACGCGGAAGTAGGGGGCTGCGGACGCCAGTGCCTGGTCGATCGGGAGGCGGCCCAGCAGGCGGTGGATGGCGCGGACGCGCAGGGGGTAGCGCGCTGTGTCGACGAGGAGGACCAGGCCGTAGTCCCAGGGCGTGGGCGAGGTGTGCTCGGTGCGCAGGCGCAGGTAGGTCGCCCAGCGGTGATGGCCGTCGGCGATCAGGGCCTGGTGGCGGGAGAGGTCGTCTTGGATCTGCTTCTGCTGTGCCGGGTCCGTGATCGCCCACAGGCGGTGGCTGTAGCCGTCCTCCGTGGTCGTGGCCAGGAGCGGGGCCCGGCGGACCGCGTGCTCGATGACGGCGGTGGCGCCCGTCGCGTTCCCGTTGCCCCGGTAGGTCAGCAGGAGCGGTTCGAGGTTGGCCGCGGTGGTGCGCATCAGGCCCGCGCGGTCCGCGACGACGTGCGGCATCACGTCCTCGTGCGGCAGCACCACGCCCTCGGCGGCCTCGGAGAGGCGGAGGGCGCCGATGAGGCCGCGCTGGAGCAGGTCGCCGTTGCGCTGCTCGTACACGTAGAGCGCGGGTGCGGCGTCGGGGGCGAGGACGCCCTCCGCGAGCCAGCGGTGCAGGGTGTCGGCGGCCTGGTCGTTGCGGGACTGCGGGGAGCCCGAGGGGCCGGTCTGCGGGAGGATCAGGCGCACGATGTTGTGGGGGTCGGCGCCTTCCAGGTGCAGCAGGCCGTCGGGGCGTACGACGACGTCGTACGGAGGCGAGGTGACGGCGGCGAGGCTGCCGATGCGCTCGGGAACGTAGCGCACCCCGTGGAAAGGGCGCAGATCCAAGCCGTCACCTGCAGTGTTCATTCGTGCATCGTACGAGTGTCAGTGGCGTGGGGGATGATCGGGTGACTGGGATCGAACGAGGAGCGATGCGGAATGAGCCAGAGTGCGAGCGGTGCGGCCGACGGCGGGTCCCGGCTGCGGCCCGGGAGCAGCGAGCGGGCGTTGAACGAGGCGTACGACACCGCGCTGCTCGATCTTGACGGGGTCGTCTACGCGGGTGGGCGGGCCATCGTGCACGCCGTCGAGTCCTTGGCCGTCGCGCGGGACGGGGGGATGGGGCTCGCGTACGTGACCAACAACGCGCTGCGGACACCGGATGCCGTGGCCGACCATCTGACCGAGCTCGGGATCCCGACCGAGGCCGACGACGTGATCACGTCGGCGCAGGCCGTCGCGCGGCTCATCAGCGAGCAAGTTCCCAGTGGCGCACGGGTGTTGGTGATCGGCGGGGAAGGGCTGCGGGTCGCGCTGCGCGAGCGGGGCCTGGAGCCGGTCGACTCCGCTGATGACGATCCTGCCGCGGTCGTCCAGGGGTTCGGGGGGCCCGACATGGCGTGGGGGCGGTTCGCCGAGGCCTGCTACGCGATCGCCCGAGGGGTGCCGTGGTTCGCGTCCAACACCGACCTGACGATTCCCAGTGCCCGGGGCATCGCGCCGGGGAACGGGGCGGCGGTGGAGGTCGTCCGGATCGCGACGGGGGCGGAACCGCAGATCGCGGGGAAGCCGCTGCCGCCGATGCACCGGGAGACCATTTTGCGGACCGGGGCGAAGACGCCGCTGGTCGTCGGCGACCGGCTGGACACGGACATCGAGGGTGCTTCGAACGGGGAGGTGGATTCGCTGCTCGTGCTGACCGGGGTGACGGACGGGGCACAGTTGCTGGCCGCGCCGCCGCAGCACCGGCCGACGTACGTGGACCGGGACCTGCGGGGACTGTTGACCGGGCAGCCGGACGTCACCGAGGAGGGCGCCGGCTTCCGTTGCGGGGGCTGGACGGCCGTGGCCGGGGACGGGCAGTTGGAACTGGAGGGGGACGGGGACGCGATCGACGGGCTGCGGGCGCTGTGCGCGGCGGCCTGGACGGAGGCGGGGGACGGGGAGTGCGCGCTGGACTCGGCCAAGGCGTTGGCGCGGTTGGAGCTTTGACGGGAGCGGACGAGGGGGCACCTGTCGCAGGTGGCGGCGGGGTGGTGCGGTACCGACCGAAAGCCGGGGGTGACAGGGGAGACCGCGCGGGCGGTCTCCCTCGATCCGGCGCGGGGGTGCGCCGCAGATCGGTCGCCGCACCTCCATTGCCGCCGACCGTCGCCGTCTGCGGCAGGTGGTGTGCGGCAGACGGTGCGTTCAGGCCGCCTCGGCGGTGGCGAGCAGGTTGTCCTCCGATGTGCCCTTGCGCCAGTAACCGGAGAAGTTGACGCGCTTGCGGTCGAAGCCGCGGTCCGCCACCAGGTGGCGGCGGACCGCCTTCACCGTGGCGGATTCGCCCGCAACCCAGGCGTAGGGGGTGCCCCCGGGCAGGTCCGTCGAGCGGATCGACTCGGTGGTGGTGCCGGAGGCCGTGAGCCAGGTGATGTCCGTATCCGGGCCGACGGGCAGGGGCTGGCGGTCCTGCGGCGTGGGGACCTCGATCCAGACGCGGACGGGGAGCGACCTGGGCAGGTGTTCCAGGATCGCGGCGACGGCCGGGAGCGCCGAGGCGTCCGCCGTCAGGAGAATCCAGTCGGTGTCGGCGGGCGGTCGGAATTCGTAGGCCATGTTCTCCTCGACGACCGGGGCGAGCGCGCCGACCAGGTCGCCGGGGCGGGCCCGCAGGGCCCAGCGGGAGGCGGGCCCCTCGTCGCCGTGCGCCGCGAAATCGACCGTCAACTCGCCTGCGGGAGCGTCGAGTTCACGAATCGTGTACGTGCGCATGACGCCGCGGGTGGCGGGGTCCATGGCCTGCCACGAGGAGTACCAGTTGCCGTCGGAGTTGTCCGGGAGCCGCGGTGCTCGGTGGCCCGGCGCCGGGAAGAACAGCTTGATGCGCTGGTCGCGGCCGGCCGATGTCATGCGAGCCAGGTCCTGCCCGCCGAAGACCACGCGCACCATGGACGGGGTGAGGCGGTCGACGCGCAGGACGTGCAGATCGAAGAGGTCGAAGGGGGACACCGCCGCCTGGGGGGCCGGGGTGGCGGGCGTGGCCGGGGCTGCTGCTTCTGTCATGTCGTGAGCCTCTTGGACTGGTCGATGGCGGCGGCGAGACGTTCGAGGACCGGGGCGTAGCCCGCGTAGCTGTAGCGCTCCTCCATGGCCCACGGCGTGGTCTGGCCCGCCTTGACGGCAGGCAGCGAGGCCCAGGTCGCTTTCTTCGCGAGCTGCTCGGGCGTCATCGCCTGCGAGCGGTTGTCGATCATGATCAGGTCGGCGTGGTACTTGTCGGCGTTCTCCCAGCTGAGGAACTCCCAGAAGCCCCACTTGTCGCTCTTCTTGCCCTCGACGAACTCGATGCCCAGATCCTTGAAGTAGTTCAGGTCGCAGTAGGAGTCGGGCACGGCGACGTACATGTTGTCCGCGTCGCCGGTCATGGCGAGGACCTTCAGGCCGCCGTTCTTCTTGGCAGCCTCGCGCAGGGTCTTTTCCGCCTTCTCGAAGCGGGCCTTCGCCGCGACGACCTTCTCGGCCTTCAGGTCGGCGCCGAGGGAGGCCGCGAGTTCCGTGTAGCGGCGCAGCGGGACGCGCAGGGAGGCGTGGGCGACGCTGATGCCGACCGTGGGGGCGAGCGCCGCGATTTTCTTGCTGCTCTCCGCCGGTACGAACCACAGGTCGGGCGGGGGGAACATGTTGCTGATGAGGAGGTCGGGTTCGAGCGCCGCGTACTTCTCGATGCTGAACTGGCCGAAGTCCGTGCCCAGGCTGGTCAGCTTCGTGACGTCCAGCGTGCCCGCCTGGGGGTTCGGCTTCCCGCCGATCGGCTCGGAGGGGCCGAAGACGCCCGTGCACGCGATTCCGTAGTCGTGCAGGGCGGCCGCGGCGCTGACGAACGCCACGATGTTCTTCGGGGTGTGGGCGACCTTCGCGGTTCTGCCGCGGTCGTCCTTGAAGGACCACGCTCCGGTGTCGCCGCCCCCGGCGCCGGTCGACTTCTTCTTGTCGGAGCCGCCGCCGCACGCGGTCAGGGCGGCGCCGAGGCCGAGTGCGCCCGCCGCGCTGAGCAGACCCCGTCGGGACAGGGGAGCGTGGTGGGACAGGGGGGTGCGGTGGATCATATCGCCTTCTTCATGTTGTCGACCGCCTCGGCCGGCAGCCGTGCGTAGCCGAGGACGGTCACTTTGTCGACATCGACATCGACATCGACATCGACATCGACATCGACATCGGCGCCGGCGGTCCGGGGGCCCCGGGCGGCCCTGAAGGCTGGCTCGGTGTCGCCCGGGCTGTCGTGGCCGGAAGCGGGTTTGCCGTCGCCGCATGCGGTGAGCAGTACACCGAGGCCGAGGGCGCCACCGGCCGCGGGCACGCGGCGGGCCGGGGCGGCCTGGAGCAGGGCGGGGGGCATGGGAGATGCTTCTCTCGGCGCAGCGGGATGTGGCTGAATTGGAGGGTAGGCTAACCTAACCTCGTGTTGGTCGACAGTCCCCCAGAAACGAGCGCGGAGCCCGCCCCCGCGCCCCCCGGCCGCCGCGCCGTGCTCCGTACCGCGGGGCTCCTCGCGTCGGTCCTGCTCCTGTTCGCCGTCGTCGTGGCGAGCATCGCCGTCGGGGCGAAGCCGCTCGCGCTGGACCAGGTCTGGCACGGGCTGTTCCACGACAGCGGCACCTACGCGGACGTCGTCGTGGGCGAGCGCGTCTCGCGCACCCTGCTCGGCGTGCTCGCGGGACTCGCGCTCGGCCTCGCCGGTGCCGTGCTCCAGGCGCTGACCCGCAACCCGCTGGCCGACCCCGGCATCCTGGGGATCAACATGGGCGCTTCCGCCGCGGTCGTCACCGCCATCAGCTTCTTCGGGGTGACCTCGCTCAGCGGCTACGTCTGGTTCGCCTTCTTCGGCGCGGCCGCGGTGGGCGGCCTCGTGTACGTCCTCGGCGGGACCCGCAGCGCGACCCCGGTGCGGCTCGCCCTCGCCGGTACCGCGATCACCGCGGCCCTGTCCGGCTACCTCTACGCCGTGATGATCACCGACGACGTCGCGCTCAACCGCATGCGGTTCTGGCAGGTCGGCTCGCTGGCCAGCGCCAAGATGGACACCATCGAGCAGGTGTGGCCGTTCATCGCGGTCGGCACGCTGCTCGCCCTCGGCCTCGCCCGGTCGCTCAACGCGATGGCCATGGGCGACGACACGGCCCGCGCCCTCGGCGCCCACCTCGGCCGCACCCGCGCCCTGAGCATGGCCGCCGCGACCATGCTGTGCGGCGCGGCCACCGCCGCCTGCGGCCCGATCGTCTTCGTCGGCCTGATGGTGCCGCACATCGTGCGCTCGTTCACCGGGCCCGACATGCGCTGGATCCTGCCGTACGCGGCCGTCCTGTCTCCCGTGCTGCTGCTCGGCGCCGACGTCGTCGGCCGGATCGTGGCCCGCCCGGCCGAACTCCAGGTCGGCATCGTCACCGCCGTCATCGGCGCGCCGGTCTTCATCCTTCTCGTACGACGCCGGAGGTTGGCCCAGCTGTGAAGGCGATACGCACCCCGGGCGGACTCTCCGTACGGCTCGACATCCGCACCACCGTCGTCGTGGCGGCCCTGGTCGTCGCCGCGCTCGCCGCGGGCGTCGTCCTCATCGGCACCGGCGACTTCCCGATCCCGGCCGTGGACGTGCTGCGCTCCCTGGCGGGCAACGGCAACGCCGGGCAGGACTTCATCATCAACGACCTGCGTCTGCCGCGGGTCCTCGTCGGCCTGCTGGTCGGCGGTGCGCTCGGCCTGTCCGGCGCGCTCTTCCAGTCCATCTCCCGCAACGCGCTGGGCAGTCCGGACGTGCTCGGCGTCGGCCAGGGCTCGACCGCGGGCGCGCTCGTGATGATCGTGCTCTTCGGCGGCAGCGCGGCGCAGGTCTCGCTCGGTGCGCTGGTCGGCGGCCTCGTCACCGGCGTCGCCATCTACCTCCTGGCGTGGAAGGGAGGCGTGCACGGCTACCGGCTCGTCCTCGTCGGCATCGGCGTCAACGCGTTCGTGCTGGCCGTCAACGGCTATCTGCTGACCAAGGCCGACTTCGTGGACGCCGCCCGCGCCACCGTGTGGATGACCGGCTCCCTCAACGGCCGCGACTGGACGCAAGTGTGGCCGCTGCTGATCCTGTTCGCCGTCCTGGTGCCGGTCGTCGCCGCGTACGGGCGTCCGTTGCGGATGCTGGAGATGGGCGACGACTCGGCCGGCGCGCTCGGTATCCGCGTCGAGCGGACCCGGCTGCTGCTGCTCGTGTCCTCCGTCCTCCTGATGGCGGCCGCCACCGCCGCGGCCGGGCCGGTCGCCTTCGTGGCGCTCACCGCCCCGCAGATCGCCCGCCGCCTCACCAAGTCGCCGGGACCGAACCTGATGGCGTCCACCTGGCTCGGCGCCACGCTGCTGATCGTCGCCGACCTGGTCTCCCAGCGGATGTTCGGCGCCGACCAGCTGCCCGTCGGCGTCGTCACCGGCGTCGTCGGCGGCGTCTACCTGCTGTGGCTCCTCGTCACCGAGCGCAAGGCGGGCCGGATATGAGTGCGCGCAGCCCCCGTACGGACACCCCTCAGGCGGACCAGCCGCACCAGAACCAAAGGAGCACCGCTGTGAACAGGCTGATAGCCGACGACGTGACCCTCGGATACGACCAGCGCGTCATCGCCGAGAAGCTGTCCGTCGAGATCCCCGACAACTCCTTCACGGTGATCGTCGGCCCGAACGCCTGCGGCAAGTCCACGCTTCTGCGCGCCCTGTCCCGGATGCTCAAGCCGAGTGCGGGCCGCGTCCTGCTCGACGGCAGTGTCATCCAGTCGATGCCCGCGAAGAAGGTCGCCAAGACGCTCGGCCTGCTGCCGCAGTCGTCGGTCGCGCCCGACGGCATCAGCGTCGGCGACCTCGTGGCCCGCGGCCGTTACCCGCACCAGGGCCTGCTGCGCCAGTGGTCCCCGGAGGACGAGAAGGTCGTACGGGAGTCCATGGAGTCCACCGGCGTCGCCGAGCTCGCCGACCGGTACGTCGACGAGCTCTCCGGCGGCCAGCGCCAGCGCGTGTGGATCGCCATGGCGCTCGCCCAGCAGACGCCGCTGCTGCTCCTCGACGAGCCGACGACCTACCTGGACATCCAGCACCAGATCGACGTCCTCGACCTCTGCGCGGAGCTGCACGAGGAACAGGGCCGCACGCTCGTCGCCGTACTGCACGACCTCAACCACGCGGCCCGGTACGCGACCCACCTCATCGCGCTGCGCGAGGGCGAGGTGATCGCGGAGGGCGCCCCGAAGGACATCGTCACCGCCGACCTCGTCGAGCGGCTCTTCGGCATGAAGTGCCAGATCATCGACGACCCGGAGACGGGCACCCCGCTGGTGGTCCCGGCGGCGCGCAAGGCGCGGGACAAGGCTCACGCGACGCCTCCGGCCGTGGCGACGGCAGCGTCCTGAGGCGCCCCGGCCGGTGGCTACAGCAGCGTCCTGAGGCGCAGCAGATCGCGGAACGAGGCCTCCAGTCCGACCCGGCCCGAGGCCCAGGCCTTCGCGAAGTTCAGCCGCCCGTCCACCATCGCCACCAGGTCGTCCCCGCTCATCGCGAGCCGGATCTGCGCCTTCTGGGCGGGCGGCCCGGGGCGGGTGTCGAGCACCTCGATCCGGCCGTCCTTGAGGCGGCCGGAAAACGTCACGTCCAGGTCCGTGATGCGGCAGCTCAGCGAGCGGTCCAGCGCGGCGGCGGCGCGGACGTCCCCGCCGGCGCCCGCCATGGTGTCCGAGAGTGTGTCGAGCGCCGTGCGGCACTCATCGATCGTGGCCATCGTGATCGACGGTACACCGGGCTTCCGAGGTAGCGTCGGGGCATGAGTGAGACTCCGGCGCAGGCGTCGGCCCCGGCCGAGGAGCCGTCGTACGAGCCCGCGGCCCCCGCCCCCCTCGGCATCGAGCGCACCCCGACCGGCAACGCCGACGTGGACGCGCAGCTGGGGCGGCTCGGCGATGTGGACCACCTCGCGGCGGACGGACACGTCGAGGTGTACGAGGATGTACATCAGGGACTGCGCGCGGCGCTCACGGCGCTGGACGCGCGGCCCCGGCCTTCGTCCCCGCACGACCCGTATGAGCACAGGAGCTGAACCGAACGTGGCAGGTGTGGCACGTCGCCGCCTCGACGCCGAACTCGTCCGCCGCAAGCTGGCCCGCTCGCGCGAGCACGCCAGCCAGCTGATCGCCGCAGGGCGGGTCAGCGTCGGCAAGACCGTGGCGACCAAGGCCGCGACCCAGGTGGAGACGGCCGCGGCGATCGTCGTGGCGCAGGACGACGGGGACCCCGAGTACGTCTCACGCGGCGGGCACAAGCTCGCGGGCGCGCTCGCGGCGTTCGTCCCGCAGGGGCTCGCGGTCGAGGGGCGGCGGGCGCTGGACGCCGGGGCCTCCACCGGGGGCTTCACGGACGTCCTGCTGCGGGCAGGCGTCGCGCACGTCGTCGCCGTCGACGTCGGGTACGGGCAGCTCGCCTGGTCACTGCAGAGCGACGAACGCGTCACCGTGAAGGACCGCACGAACGTGCGCGAGTTGACGCCGGAGGCGATCGACGGCGTGCCCGTGGACATCGTGGTCGGGGACCTGTCCTTCATTCCGCTCGGCCTGGTGCTGCCCGCCCTGGCACGGTGCGCGGCGCCGGACGCGGACCTCGTGCTGATGGTGAAGCCGCAGTTCGAGGTCGGCAAGGAGCGGCTCGGCAGCGGCGGCGTCGTCCGCAGCACCGAACTGCGGGCCGAGGCCGTGCGCGGGGTCGCCGCGCAGGCCTTCAAGCTCGGGCTCGGCGTGCGGGGCGTGACCGCGAGCCCGCTGCCCGGGCCCTCCGGGAACGTCGAGTACTTTCTGTGGCTGCGGGCCGGGGCACCCGAACTGGACCCGGCCGACGTCGACCGAGCAGTGGCGGAGGGGCCGCGTTGACTCAGACCCGAGCTCGTACTGTTTTCCTGCTCGCGCACACCGGGCGGCCCGCGGCCATCCGCAGTGCCGAACGCGTCGTCCAGGGGCTGCTGCGCAACGGCCTCGGCGTACGCGTCCTGGAGGCGGAGGCCGCCGATCTGCCGCTGCCGCCCGAGGTGGAGCTGGTCAAGGAGGCGACGCCGGCCTGCCTCGACGCCTGTGAACTGCTCATCGTGCTCGGCGGGGACGGCACCCTGCTGCGCGGCGCCGAGTTCGCGCGGGCGTCCGGGGTGCCGATGCTCGGCGTGAACCTGGGGCGGGTCGGGTTCCTCGCGGAGGCCGAGCGCGACGACCTGGACAAGGTCGTCGACCGGGTCGTCACCAAGGAGTACACGGTCGAGGAGCGCATGACGATCGACGTCGCCGTGCACCGCAACGGCGACGTCGTGCACCGCGACTGGGCCCTGAACGAGGCCGCCGTGCAGAAGACCGAACCCGAGCGGATGCTCGAGGTCGTCCTGGAGATCGACGGGCGGCCCGTCACGGGCTTCGGCTGCGACGGGATCGTGTGCGCGACACCGACCGGCTCGACGGCGTACGCGTTCTCGGCGGGCGGCCCCGTGGTGTGGCCCGAGGTCGAGGCGCTGCTGATGGTGCCGATCAGTGCGCATGCCCTGTTCGCGAAGCCGCTGGTCACGTCGCCGGACTCGGTGCTCGCGGTGGAGGTGCAGCAGCACACTCCGCACGGGGTGCTGTGGTGCGACGGACGGCGGACCGTGCCGCTGCCGTCCGGGGCGCGGGTCGAGGTGCGGCGGGGCGAGGTGCCGGTGCGGCTCGCGCGGCTGCATCAGGCCGTGTTCACCGACCGGCTGGTGGCCAAGTTCGCGCTGCCGGTGGCGGGCTGGCGCGGGGCGCCCCACTAGAGCCTGCCGGGCCAGGGGCGGGTAGCTACGCGCCCGGCGGAAATCCCCACTCGCGCGGGTGACAGACCATCCGGAAAGGGGCCACGCCACCTGCGGGTTCGGCCCGGGGAGCCAGGGCCCGTCGCACAGGCGGCCCCCGACCTCGTAAGGTCGTGTCCGTGTTGGAGGAGATGCGGATACGGTCGCTCGGAGTCATCGACGACGCGGTGGTCGAGCTGTCGCCCGGGTTCACGGCGGTGACCGGCGAGACCGGCGCGGGCAAGACGATGGTCGTCACGAGCCTCGGGCTGCTGCTCGGTGGCCGGGCCGACGCGGCGCTCGTGCGGATCGGTGCGAAGAGCGCGGTGGTCGAGGGGCGCATCGGCGTGCCCGCGGGATCCGGGGCGGTGACCCGTGCCGAGGAGGCCGGGGCCGAACTGGAGGACGGGGTGCTGCTCGTCAGCCGCACCGTGTCCGCCGAGGGGCGCTCGCGGGCGCATCTGGGCGGGCGGTCGGTGCCGGTGGGCGTCCTCGCCGAACTCGCCGACGAACTCGTCGCCGTGCACGGACAGACCGATCAGCAGGGACTGTTGAAGCTCGGCCGGCAGCGCCAGGCGCTCGACCGGTACGCGGGGGACACCGTCGCAGGGCCCCTCGCCAAGTACACGGCCGTCTACAAGCGGCTCCGGCGCGTCAGCACCGAGCTGGAGGAGATCACCACGCGCGCCCGCGAGCGGGCGCAGGAGGCGGATCTGCTGCGGTTCGGGCTCGACGAGATCGCGGCGGTCGAGCCGCGCGCCGGCGAGGACGCGGAACTGTCCGAGGAGGCCTCGCGGCTCGGGCACGCGGAGGCGCTCGCCTCGGCCGCAGCGACCGCGCACGCCGCGCTCGCCGGGAACCCCGAGGACCCGGAGGGAGTCGACGCCACGACGCTGGTCGGCGGCGCGTACCGGGCGCTCGAAGCCGTACGCTCCCACGACCCGGCCCTCGCCACGCTCGCCGAGCGGATCGGCGAGGTACAGATCCTGCTCACCGACGTCGCTGCCGAACTCGCCGGGTACGCCGACGACTTGGACGCCGACCCGCTGCGGCTGTCGGCCGTCGAGGAGCGGCGGGCCGCCCTCACCCAGCTGACCCGGAAGTACGGCGAGGACGTCACGGGCGTGCTCGCCTGGGCCGAGACCAGCGCCGCGCGCCTGCTCGAACTCGACGGCGACGACGAGCGGATCGACGAGCTGGCCGCCGAACGCGAGTCACTGCGCGGTGAACTGGGCGCGCTGGCCCAGGAGTTGACGAACGCCCGCACGGAGGCCGCCGCCCGCTTCGCCGCCGCCGTGACCGAGGAACTGGCGTCCCTGGCGATGCCGCACGCGCGGATCTCCTTCGACATCCGGCAGACCGAGACCGACGCGACCGACGGCATCGAGGTCGACGGCCGCAACGTCGTCGCCGGGCCGAGCGGCGCCGACGAGGTCGAGCTGCTGCTCGCCCCGCACCCCGGCGCCCCGCCCCGGCCCATCGCCAAGGGCGCGTCCGGCGGTGAGCTGTCCCGGGTGATGCTCGCCGTCGAGGTCGTCTTCGCGGGCACCGACCCGGTCCCCACGTACCTCTTCGACGAGGTCGACGCCGGCGTCGGCGGCAAGGCGGCCGTGGAGATCGGCCGGCGCCTCGCCAAGCTCGCGAAGTCCGCACAGGTCGTGGTCGTCACGCACCTGCCGCAGGTCGCCGCCTTCGCCGACCGCCAGCTCCTCGTCGAGAAGACGAACGACGGGACCGTGACGCGCTCCGGTGTCACCGTGCTCGAAGGCGAGGACCGCGTACGGGAGTTGTCACGGATGCTCGCCGGACAGGAGGACTCCGAGACGGCGCGGGCGCACGCCGAGGAGCTCCTCGCGACGGCCCGCGGCGACCGGTAGCCCGGGACACGCCCAGGACCGGACGCGCCCTAGGCTGACCGCATGATCGATGCCTCCCGCACCCTGCGCGGCGCCGCACTCGCCGCGAGCGTCACCCACGCGGCCCGCACCGCCCTGCGCCGTACGAAGCCGGGTGGCGCGGCGCGGTGGGAACGCAAGAACCACGCGGGACGCACCGTCGACCTGTGCGCCGGGCCCGCCGTCACGGTGGGTGT
>NZ_JAAGMG010000738.1 GCF_010548525.1 Streptomyces sp. SID14478 | reverse complement strand
CGAGCAGCAGCGTCAGGCCGGACGCCGCCCAGACCGCCGTCCCCGTGCCGAGGAGCAGCAGGGCGAGCGCGCCCGCGGTCGCCAGTGCGCCGCCCGCGACCGGGTAGGCGCGGTAGCGCCCGCCCGCGCTCACCCGGCGTCCGATGGCCAGTTGGGCGCCCATCATCCCCAGCATCAGCGGGAGCAGCAGCAGCCCGCTCTCGGTCGCCGACCTGCCGCGCACGAGTTGCATGTACTGCGGCAGGTAACTCGCGGCGGCGAGCATGGCGGCGCCGGAGGTGAAGCTCAGGACCTGGGCGACGGTGAAGTTCCGGTCCCGGAACAGCCGCGGCGGGATCACCGGTTCGGCCGCGCGCAGCTCCGCCCGCACGAACGCCGCCAGCGTCCCGGCGCCGAGCAGCGCGAGCCCCGCGATCTGCGGCGACAGCCAGGCGTACGTCGTGCCCGCCCAGCTCGCGAGCAGCGTCAGGGCGAGGATCGCGGCGGTGAGCAGAGCGGCGCCCGCGAGGTCGACGCGGGCCCGGATCCGCTCCGTACGCACCCGGACCCCGGCCCCGATGACGGCGAGGGCGAGCGCGCCGACGGGGAGGTTGACGTAGAACACCCAGCGCCAGTCCAGCCGGTCGGTGAGGAAGCCGCCGACCAGCGGGCCGCCGATCATGGCCGCGGGCAGCAGGACGCCGATGAGCGACTGGGAGCGGCCGGCCCCGGCCGGGGTGAGCAGGGTGCCGAGCAGTGACATCGCCCCCACGAACAATCCGCCCGCGCCGACGCCCTGCAGCGCCCGGAACGCGATCAACTGCCCCATGTCCTGGGCGAGTCCGCACAGCGCCGAACCGACGAGGAAGACGCTGATGGAGGTCAGATAGCTGCCCTTGCGCCCGTAGAGGTCACCGATCTTCCCCCACAGGGGAGTGGTGACGGCGGAGGCCAGCAGGTACGCCGTCACCACCCATGACAGATGGTCCAGGCCGCCCAGGTCGCCGACGATGACGGGCAGCGCCGTGCCGACGACGGTGCCGTCGAGCGTGGCGAGGACGATGCCGAGCAGCAGGCCCGCGATCACGAGGCGGGAGGGGGCGGCGGCCGTCTCCTCCTGCCGTGGCGGCGTCGTGCGCGTCGTGTGTGTCGTCATGGCTCACGCCGCGTACGGGCGGGCCGACTTGGCGTCGCGCAGGGCGTGCGCCCACCAGGTGAGCTGGTCGAGCAGCGCCTTCGCCGCGGTGTCCACCGCCGGGTCGTCGACGCGGCCGTCCGCCCCGAAGGCCCCGAAGGCGTTGTGGAAGCTGACCGTGTTGCGGATGGTCATGGCGTTCAACTCGGCCATGACGACCCGTAGTTGCTCGACGGCACGCAATCCGCCGGACAGGCCGCCGTACGACACGAACGCCACCGGCTTGCCGTGCCACTCCACGCCGTGCCAGTCGATGGCGTTCTTCAGGGACGCCGGGAAGCTGTGGTTGTACTCGGGTGTGACGAAGACGAACGCGTCGGCGGCGGCCAGGCGCGGGGTGACGAGCGCGAGCGCCTGCACGGCCTCCGGCGCCGGGTCCTGTCCGAACGCGGGGAGGACGGTGGGCAGCGGCGTCTCGGCGAGGTCGACGACGTCGGCGCGCAGGTCGTCGCGCTGCCCGAGGTGACCGGTGAGCCACTTGACGACCACGGGCGCGAACCGGCCCTCGCGGGTGGAGCCGACGAGGACGGCGACGCGGAGCGGTGTGGTGCTGGACATGCGGAGCCCCCTGGATGTGTACGGCGTATCTTCTAGGCGTACAACGTACACATTCATGTGTACGCCGTCTACTGGGGATACGCTGTACGCGACATCGGGCGCGAAGCGAACGAGAGAAGCGAACGAGAGGGGCCGGGCTGTGGCGGCACCGAGGGAAGACGGCGACAGCGCGACGAACGGGCTGGTGGAACCCTCCCTCTGGGAGCGCCTGGAGCGGCCCGCGCCCACCCGGCGGGCCGCGCTGACGCTGGAGCGGATCGCCGCGGCGGCCGTGGATCTGGCCGACGAGGAGGGCGGCGCCGCCGTCACCATGCGGCGCCTCGCCACGAAACTCGGGGTCGCCCCCATGGCCGCGTACCGGCACGTCTCCGGCAAGGAGGATCTGTGGGCGCTCATGTTCGACCGGGTGTCGTCCGAGCTCGCCGTGCCGGACGAGGTGGCCGACTGGCGTGAGGTGCTGCGCTCCTTCGCGTTGCAGACACGGGAGTTGATGCTCCGCCACCCCTGGCTCGGGCAGGCGCCGCTGCCGCTGATCCAGCTCACCCCGGCCCGGATGGCCGTCGCCGAACGGCAGTTGAGGGCGCTGGACGGCCGGGGTCTCGACGCCGACGCGATGATGGCGGCGTTCCGCGCGGTCGGCGCGTTCGTCCACGGTTCGACGCAGACGGAGATCGCGCTGCGCACGTACAAGGAGGAGCACGGCTGGGGGAGCGGCGACGAGACCCGCCAGGCGCTCGCGCCGCAGATGAACTACCTGATGGGGAGCGGCCGTTACCCCACGTACAGGAAGTACGGCCTGTCCGCGACGCGCAAGGACGACCCGGCCTGGGAGTTCGCGTTCGGCCTCGACTGCGTGCTCGACGGCATCGCGCGCCGGCTCGGTATCTGAGCCACGTACGAGGCCCCGGCCCCTGCTGGACGCGGAAGGGGCCGGGGCCTACGGCTGTGCGGGGCTCTCGGCTAGTACGAGGACCCGGATGCGCCCAGCGAACCCGTCGGGTGCCAGACCGTCTTGGTCTCCAGGAACGTCGTCAGGCGGTCGGTGCCCGGGTCGGCCGTGAAGTCCTCCACAGGCTGGGGACGGCGGACCCGCTTCAGATTGTCCGCGGCCGCGATCTCCAGCTCCTTGGCCAGGTCCGGGCCCGCGCCCGTGAGGTCGATGCCGTTCACGTCCTGGTGCGCGGCAAGCGACGGCGCGATCTCCGCCGCCTTGCCGGACAGGATGTTGACGACGCCGCCCGGCAGGTCGGAGGTGGCGAGCACCTCGCCGAGGGAGAGCGCGGGCAGCGGGCACCGCTCGGACGCGACGACGACCGCGGTGTTGCCGCTCGCGATCACCGGCGCGATCACCGAGACCAGGCCCAGGAAGGACGACTCCTGGGGCGCCACCACCGCGACGACGCCGGTCGGCTCGGGCGTGGAGAGGTTGAAGAAGGGCCCGGCGACGGGGTTCGCGCCCCCGACGACCTGACCGATCTTGTCGGTCCAGCCCGCGTACCAGACCCAGCGGTCGATCGCGGCGTCGACGACGGCGCCCGCCTTCGACCTGCCCAGGCCTTCCGCCTCGGCGACCTCGCGCACGTACTGCTCGCGGCGGCCCTCCAGCATCTCGGCGACGCGGTAGAGGATCTGCCCGCGGTTGTACGCCGTCGCGCCCGACCAGCCGCCGAACGCCTTGCGCGCGGCGACGACCGCGTCCCGGCCGTCCTTGCGGGACGAAAGCGGCGCGTTCGCAAGCCAGTTGGTGCCCTTTGCGTCGGTCACTTCGTACACCCGGCCGCTCTCGGAACGCGGGAACTTCCCGCCCACGTACAGCTTGTAGGTCTTGAAGACGCTCAGTCGGTCAGTGCGCTCAGACATCGAGGTAGGTCTCCAGACCGTGACGGCCACCCTCGCGGCCGAACCCCGACTCCTTGTAGCCGCCGAAGGGCGAGGTCGGGTCGAACTTGTTGAACGTGTTGGCCCAGACGACCCCGGCCCGCAGCTTGTTCGCCACGGCGAGGATGCGTGAACCCTTCTCGGTCCAGATGCCCGCCGAGAGGCCGTACTGCGAGTTGTTGGCCTTGGCGACGGCCTCCTCCGGGGTGCGGAAGGAGAGCACCGACAGGACCGGGCCGAAGATCTCGTCGCGGGCGATGGTGTGCGCCTGCGTGACGTTCGTGAACAGCGTCGGCGCGAACCAGTAGCCGGCGGACGGCAGCGCGCACGGCGCCGACCAGCGCTCGGCGCCCTCGGCCTCGCCCGTCTCGGTGAGCGCCGTGATCCGGGCCAACTGCTCCGCCGAGTTGATCGCGCCGATGTCGGTGTTCTTGTCGAGCGGGTCGCCGAGGCGCAGCGTCGACAGGCGCCGCTTCAGGGAGTCGAGCAGCTCGTCCTGGACCGACTCCTGTACGAGCAGGCGCGAGCCCGCGCAGCAGACCTGGCCCTGGTTGAAGAAGATGCCGGTGACGATGCCCTCGACGGCCTGGTCGAGCGGGGCGTCGTCGAAGACGATGTTGGCGCCCTTGCCGCCGAGTTCGAGCGTGAGCTTCTTGTCCGTACCGGCGAGGGTGCGGGCGATCTCCTTGCCGACGGCCGTGGAGCCGGTGAAGGCGACCTTGTTCACGTCGGGGTGGGCGGTCAGGGCCGCGCCCGCGTCGCCGTACCCCGGAAGGATGTTGACGACGCCCTTGGGCAGACCCGCCTGGCGGCAGATGTCCGCGAAGAAGAGCGCGGACAGCGGGGTCGTCTCGGCGGGCTTCAGGACGACCGTGTTGCCCGTCGCGAGCGCCGGGGCGATCTTCCACGCCAGCATCAGCAGCGGGAAGTTCCACGGGATGACCTGGCCGGCGACGCCGAGCGGCTTGGGGTCCGCGCCGAACCCGGCGTGCGAGAGCTTGTCGGCCCAGCCCGCGTAGTAGAAGAAGTGCGCGGCGACCAGCGGGAGGTCCGCGTCGCGCGTCTCCTTGATCGGCTTGCCGTTGTCGAGGGTCTCCAGGACGGCCAGCTCGCGCGAGCGCTCCTGGATGATGCGGGCGATGCGGAAGAGGTACTTCCCGCGCTCGGCGCCCGGCAGCGCGGACCACTTCTCGAAGGCCTTGCGCGCGGCCCGCACGGCGCGCTCCACATCGGCCTCGCCCGCCTGCGCGACCTCGGAGAGGACCTCTTCGGTGGACGGCGAGACGGTCTTGAAGACCTTGCCCTCGGCCGCGTCGACGAACTCGCCGTCGATGAACAGGCCGTAGCTGGGGGCGATGTCGACGACGGACCGCGACTCGGGCGCGGGCGCGTACTCGAATGCGTGGGACTTGGGTGTGGTCATGGGTGATCAGTCCACCGTCACGTAGTCGGGACCGGAGTAGCGTCCTGTGGCCAGCTTCTGGCGCTGCATCAGCAGGTCGTTGAGCAGGCTGGAGGCGCCGAACCGGAACCAGTGGTTGTCGAGCCAGTCCTCGCCCGCCGTCTCGTTCACGATCACGAGGAACTTGACCGCGTCCTTCGAGGTGCGGATGCCGCCGGCGGGCTTCACGCCGATCTGGACGCCGGTGGCGGCGCGGAAGTCGCGCACGGCCTCCAGCATCAGCAGCGTGTTCGCGGGGGTGGCGTTGACGCCGACCTTGCCCGTCGAGGTCTTGATGAAGTCGGCCCCGGCCAGCATGCCGATCCAGCTCGCGCGCCGGATGTTGTCGTACGTCGACAGTTCGCCGGTCTCGAAGATGACCTTGAGCCGGGCGGCCCCGGAGGCCTCCTTCACGGCGCGGATCTCCTCGTAGACCTTCATGTACTTCCCGGCGAGGAAGGCGCCGCGGTCGATGACCATGTCGATCTCGTCGGCCCCGGCGGCGACGGCCTCGCGCACGTCGCCGAGCTTGACGTCGAGGGCCGCGCGTCCGGCGGGGAACGCGGTCGCGACGGAGGCGACCTTCACGTCCGTCCCGGCGACGGCGGCCTTCGCGGTCTCCACCATGTCCGGGTAGACGCAGACGGCGGCCGTGCGGGGAGTGGTCCGGTCGGTCGGGTCCGGGTTGACGGCCTTGGCGCCGAGGGCCCGGACCTTGCCCGGGGTGTCGGCGCCCTCCAGGGTCGTCAGGTCGATCATCGAGATGGCCAGGTCGATGGCGTACGCCTTCGCCGTGGTCTTGATGGACCGGGTACCGAGCGCCGCGGCCCGGGCCTCCAGGCCCACCGCGTCGACGCCAGGCAGCCCCTGGAGGAATCGGCGCAGGGTGGCCTCGGAGGCGACGGCGTCGGCCAGCGCGTGTCCTTCGGCGGATGCGGGTGCAGTGGGCATGCTCACGAGGGGAGCATATCTACGCGCGTAGCGGCTGTACAGGGGCTGGGCTTGAGCGCCGCGGGTCTTGTGGCGGGTGGGAGGGTGCGGGTCCGATGAAGGCTGAGCGGCGAAGCCGCAAGCCTTCAGGGGCGCGGGGAACTGCGCGAGAAGCCCCACCGGACCCGCGCCCGGCAGCGCGACAGATCCACGGCGGCGCGAGGCGCGAGAAGCCCCACCGGCCCGCGCCCGGCAGCGCGACGGATCAACGACGGCGCGAGGCGCGAGAAGCTCCACCGGCCCGCGCCCGGCAGCGCGACGGATCATCGACGGCGCGAGGCGCGAGAAGTCCCACCGGACCCGCGCCCGGCAGCGCGACAGGTCGACGACGGCGCGAGGCCCCACCGGTCAAGCCGGCGCAGCGTCAGGCACAATCGGGGTCATGACCAGCAGCCCCACCACGTCCCCGGACCGCATCTACCGGTCGCCCGCCGGCATCGCGGGCGGCGTCGTGCTGCTCGTCCTGGCCGCCTGGCTCGGGACCGACGCCGTGGTGAGCGGGACCGGCCGCACCCCGTGGCTGGCGCTCGCCGGGCTGCTGTTCGCGGTGCCGCTCGTCGTCGCGTTCACGATCCGCCCCGCCGTCTTCGGCAACGACGACAGGCTGCGGATCCGCAACCCGTTCCGGGCCGTCACCCTGCCCTGGGCCGCCGTCGCCGACTTCCGGTCCGGGTACTCCAACGAAGTGTTCGACCAGGCCGGCACCAAGTACCAGCTCTGGTCCATCCCGGTCTCGCTGCGCGCCCGCCGCAAGGCCCAGCGCCAGCGGATGCGGGCGGAGACGCGGCAGGCGCGCGCATCGGCGGCCGGGCCGTCG
>NZ_JAAGMG010000703.1 GCF_010548525.1 Streptomyces sp. SID14478 | reverse complement strand
TCGTCGGTGCCGCGCCGCTGCGCGACCCGGAGCCGGGCCTCGCCGCGCACCTGCTCGCGGAACTCCTCGATGCGGCGCCGGATCTCGTCGGCCTCGATGCGGTCGGTGAAGGAGGCCGGGTCGCCGGCCGCGCGCAGCCCCGCCATGACCCGGGCGAGCAGGGTCTGCGGGCGCAGCCGGTCGAGCGTCTGCTGCGCGGAGTAGCCGTCCGATCCCGGCGTCGCGCCGTACCCACCGAGCCCGTCCACCGCCTCCGCCGCCAGCCGGGCCATCCCCGCGCGGTCGTTGGCCGCCAGCGCTCGGGCGAGCCGGTCGCGCAGAGCGTCCCGGTCGAACTCCTCGGGCCCGGGGCCCGGTACGTCGACGGCGCGCGGGAAGTACAGCTCGAAGACCGGGTCGAAGACCGCGCGCTGGCCCTGGTCGTGCAGCAGCGCCGCCGCGAGCCCCTCGCGCAGGTGCTCCCGGCTGTCGAGGCCGAGTTCCGCCACCGCCTGCGCCGCGTCCACGCTCTCGCCCGTGCCGATCCGGATGCCGTGCGTGCGCAGCGCCCGTACCAGGGACGTCACCCGGTCCGCGACCGACGGCGTGCTCACACGGCGTCCAGGTCGAGCTTGGCCGTGGCCGTCGCCACGTCCTCCTGGTGCTTGAGGACGACGCCGAGGGACTGGCGCACGACCTCCTCGTCGAGGCGGTCCGCGCCGAGCGCGAGCAGCGTGCGCGCCCAGTCGACGGTCTCCGCCACGGACGGCACCTTGCGCAGGTCCATCGCGCGCAGCGCGCCCACCACCCGCACCAGCGACTCGGCGAGCACCGCGTCCAGCTCCGGCACCTTCAGTGCGACGATGCGGCGCTCCAGCTCCTCCTCGGGGAAGCCGATGTGGAGGAACAGGCAGCGCCGGCGCAGCGCCTCCGACAGCTCGCGGCTTGCGTTCGAGGTCAGGACGACGAAGGGGCGGCGGGTGGCGCTGAGGGTGCCCAGCTCCGGCACCGTCACCTGGAAGTCGGAGAGCACCTCCAGGAGCAGGCCCTCCACCTCCACGTCCGCCTTGTCCATCTCGTCGATGAGCAGGACCTTCGCGTCGTCGCCGCGGATCGCGGTGAGCAGCGGGCGCGACAGCAGGAACTCCTCGCTGAAGATGTCCGTGCGGGTCTCGTCCCACGTCTCGTCGCGGCCCGCGGTGATGCGCAGCAGCTGCTTGGCGTGGTTCCACTCGTACAGGGCGCGCGACTCGTCGACGCCCTCGTAGCACTGCAACCGGATCAGCCGCGCGTCACTGATCGCGGCGACCGCCTTCGCCAGCTCCGTCTTGCCGACCCCCGCCGGACCCTCGACGAGCAGCGGCTTGCCGAGTCGGGCCGCCAGGAAGACGGTGGTCGCGACGGCGGGCGAGGCCAGGTAACCGGTCTCGGCCAGGCGCGCGGTGACATCGTCCACGGAAGTGAACAACGGGGCCTCCAGCTCGGTGCGTTGCGGACGCCCCAGCTGATCAGCTCGCGGGGGCCGCCACAACCACCGGGCGCGGTTCATGGCGAACGTCACGTCCCGCCGCCCCCGGCGGCCGTCTGCTGAGTCTCGTACAGGGACCCACTTGTGCGCCTTTCGTATCCTGGCCGCATGAGGCGCACTTCTTTTGCCGGCTGGCCCTGCTCCATCGCCCGCACCATGGATCTCCTCGGTGACTGGTGGACGCCGCTCGTGCTGCGCGAGGCCTTCTACGGGATCACCCGCTTCGACGGCTTCCAGCAGGAGCTCGGCATCGCCCGCACCACGCTCGCGGAGCGGCTGCGCCGGCTCGTCGACGCGGGGTTGATGGAGAAGCGCGCCTACCAGACGGAGCCGGTGCGCCACGACTACGTGCTCACCGAGATGGGCCGTGACTTCTTCGGCGTGCTCGCCGCCATGAACGCCTGGGGCAACCGCTGGCTGTCCGGCGAGGCGGGCGCGCCCGTCGTCTTCGAGCACGAGCGCTGCGGCCACCACAGCGAGGCCGCGGTCGTGTGCGCCGACTGCGGCGAGCCGATGACCGCCGCCGACACCCGGCCCCGGATGGGACCCGGCTACCCGAAGCGGCTCGCCGAGCGCCCCGACATCCGGGAGCGCTTCACCCGCTGAGGCCACGGTCAGGTCTGCCGCGTCCCTCTTGACGTAGTCAGTCCATCTACGAAACTCTCGTGGTCAGGGCCGGAGAAGCAGAGAGGTGGGCCACGATGGAGTGGACGGGCGCGCGGTACGCGGACACCCCGACCGTCGAGGTGCGGCGCAGGGTCGAGGCGCCGCCGCGGCGAGTGTGGGAGCTGGTGAGCGACATCGGTCTGATGCCGCGCCTGAGCGAGGAACTGCAGTCGGTCGAGTGGCTGGGGGAGTCCCGGGGCCCCGCGGTCGGCGCACAGTTCCTCGGCCGCAGCGCACACCCGTCGCTCGGCACCTGGCAGACCACGTCGTACGTCGTGCAGTGCGCGGCGCCGCGCGTGTTCGCCTGGGCGGTCCAGGACCCCGAACTGCCCAGCGCCGTATGGCGTTTCAGCTTGGACGCGCTGGACGACGGGGCCGCCACGGAGCTGACCCAGTGGATGCAGCTCGGCCCCGGCCGCTCCGGACTCTCGTACGCCATCGACCGGATGCCGGAGAAGGAACAGAAGATCGTCTTCGTGCGGCTGCGGGAGTTCGAGCGGAACATGGGCGTCACGCTCGACGCCCTGAAGGCACTGGCCGAGGAAGCGGAAGGGGCCGCACGGTGATGCGTACGTCGACGACGATCGAGGCGTCCGGCGGGAACTGGCGCGAGACGGTCGACTTCGTGACCGAGGCCGAGAAACTCGGCATGGACATCTGCTGGGTCGCCGAGGCCTGGGGCTCCGAAGCGCCCTCCCCGCTCGGCTACTTGGCGGCCCGCACCGAGCGGATGCTGCTCGGCTCCGGCATCATCCAGCTCGCCACCCGCACCCCGGTCGCCATCGCCCGCGCCGCCCTCACCCTCTCCCAGCTCTCCGAGGGCCGCTTCCTGCTGGGCCTCGGACCGTCCGGGCCCCAGGTGATCGAGGGGCTGCACGGGGTGCCGTTCGCACGGCCCCTGGCGCGGATGCGGGAGACGGTGGAGATCGTACGCAGCGCCGTGGCCGGCGAGAAACTCGTCCACGACGGGGCGGAGTTCACGCTGCCGCTGCCCGGCGGCGACGCGCGGCCCATGCGGCTGTCCCTGCGCGCCGAGCACGAACTGCCCATCTACCTGGCCACGTTGTCGCCGAAGATGCTCCGGCTGACCGGAGAGGTCGCCGACGGCTGGCTCGGCACCAGCTTCGTGCCCGAGGGAGCCAAGGAGGCCTACTTCGACCACCTCGACGCGGGGCTCGCCGCGGCCGGCCGCACCCGCGCCGACCTCGACGTCTGCCAGGGCGCGGAGGTGAACTTCGCCGAGGACGAGGAGTCCTTGCGGGCGATCGTCGCGAGCCGCAAGAAGGAGCTCGCGTTCAGCCTCGGCGGCATGGGCTCCGCCACCACCAACTACTACAACCAGGCCTACAGCAGGCAGGGCTGGGCCGAGGTCGCCGCGGCGGTGCGCGAGCGCTGGCAGTCCGGCGACCGGGACGGGGCGGCCGCCCTGGTCACCGACGACATGGTCCTCGCCACCACCCTCATCGGCACCGAGGACATGGTGCGGGCGCGGCTGACGGTGTGGCGGGACGCCGGGGTCGACACGGTGCGGCTGTACCCGGCGGGCGACACGCTGGACACCCGCCTGGCCACGCTGGGGCGGGCGATCGAGCTGGTGCGGGAGGTCGACGGCGCCGCCGGGTGAGAGCGGTCGGCGCCGTCATGTCACCTGGTCACTGCGGTGGCGCCGCCAGTCTCAACTTCGCCCCGGTGACCGGTGGTTGGGTCGCCGGGGCGAGGCGGTCCGACCACCCCTGCGCCTCCCCCTCTATCCGTTGCAGCAAGATGCCCTCCCGGACCGCCCAGGGGCAGACGACGAGTTCGCGGATGTCCATCAGCTTCATCGCGGTGTGACCGACGAGCGCGCCGGCCAGGGACTGGGACGCGCGCGGGGCCGAGATGCCGGGGAGTTCGGCGCGGCGCCCCGCGGGCAGCGACGCCAGCTCCGCGACCGCCGAGCGCAGCGCCTTGCGGGTCAGCGAGCGTCCGACGAACGGTCCGTGCCGGCCCGCGGGCGCCCCGCACAACCGGGCCAGCTGGGTGAACGTCCGGGACGTGGCGGTCATCGTGATCGGCCCCTCCCAGCGCACCCGCGCCGCGACGTCCCGCAACTGGTGGCGCACATGGCGACGCAGCTCCTTGAGGGCCGCCTCCGTGGGGACGTCCGCGCCGGGCAGATGGTCCCGGGTCAGCCGCCGGGCGCCCAGCGGCAGCGACACCGCGAAGTCCGGCAACCTGCCCCGGCCCAGGGCCACTTCGAGGGTTCCGCCGCCGATGTCTAGGACACCCAGCGGACCCGCCCGCCAACCCATCCAGCGCCGCGCCGCGAGGAACGTCAGCTCGGCCTCCACCTCACCGGGCAGCACCCGCAGCCGTACCCCCGTGCCTTGCTCCACGGCGCTCAGCACCTCGTCCCGGTTCGGCGCGTCCCGCACGACGGCCGTGGCGAAGACGAACGGCTCGTCGCTGCCCCAGCGCTCGGCCTCCGCGCAGGCGTCCGCGACCGCCTCGACGATCCGCTCGACGGCCCGGGCGCCGAGTCTTCGCTCGCCGTCGACCTCCTCCGCCAGCCGCAATCGGCTCTTGGTCGTGTGCACCGGCAGCGGTGCGCCGTCCCGCACGTCCGCGATCGCAAGGCGCACGGTGTGCGACCCGACATCCACCACACTGATTCGCATGATCGTCCGCGTACCCCGAAAACGCCCTGATCAAAGCCCTGTTGACGAGGTCATTGCGGCGAGTACCCACGCGCGCGACCCGGCCGGGTCGATGACCGCGTCGATCTCCAGCGCCGCCGCGGCGTTCACCGCCCTGCCGTGCTCGTACAGTTCGGCGACGTGCGCCGCGAACACCGCGTCCCGCTCGGCCGGATCGTCGATCGCCTCCAGCTCGCGCCGGTAGCCCAGCCGTACCGCGCCTTCCAGGCCCATCCCGCCGAACTCGCCGCTCGGCCACGCCGCCGTCGCGAGCGGCGCCCGCGTGGACCCGCCCATCATCGCCATCGCGCCGAGCCCGTACGCCTTGCGCAGCACGAGGCAGACCAGCGGCACCGTGAGCCGCGCGCCCGCGATGAACAGATCGGCGAACTCCTTGACCGTCCCCGTGCGTTCGGCCTCGGGGCCGACCATGAACCCCGGGGTGTCGCACAGCGAGACGACCGGAAGCCCGAACGCCTCGCACAGCCGCAGGAAGCGTGCCGCCTTGGCGGCCGCGTCCCGGTCGATCGCGCCGCCCAGATGGGAGGGATTGTTCGCGAGCAGCCCCATCGGCCGGCCCTCGACACGGACCAGGGCCGTGACGATGCCCACGCCGAAGGCGCGCCGCAGCTCCAGCACCGACCCGGTGTCGGCGAACCCCGCGATCGCGGTCCGGACGTCGTAGGCGCGACGCCGGTTCTCCGGCACCGCATGCCGCAGCAGCCGTTGGTCCGGCGCCTCCCAACTCCCGGGACCGCCTTGGAAGTACGAGAGATACGCGCGGGCCGTGCGCACCGCCTCCGCCTCGTCGGAGACCGGCAGGTCGACGACCCCGTTCGGCACCTGTACCGACAGCGGGCCCACGTCCTCGGGCCGGTGCACGCCGAGTCCGCCGCCCTCGATCATCGCGGGGCCGCCCATGCCGATGGTCGCCTCCGGCGTCGCGATCACCACGTCGCAGCAGCCGAGCAACGCCGCGTTCCCGGCGAAACAGCGGCCCGAAGCGATCCCCACCAGCGGCACCTGCCCACTGAGCCGGGCCATCCGATGGAACGTGGTCACCTCCAGGCCGGCGACCGACGTGGTGTCCGTGTCGCCGGGCCGGCCGCCCCCGCCCTCCGCGAACAGCACGACGGGCAGGCCGCGTTCCTCGGCCAGGTGCAGCATGCGGTCCGTCTTGCGATGGTTGTTGAGCCCCTGTGTCCCGGCAAGCACCGTGTAGTCGTACGACATGGCGACGGCCGGGGCGCCGCCGATCCTGCCGGTGCCGGTGACCATGCCGTCCGCGGGCGTCGAGCGAAGGAGGTCGTCCAGCGACCGGCGCCGGCGCTGCGCCGCCACCGCGAGCGCCCCGAACTCCGTGAACGTGCCCGGGTCGCAGAGGTCCTCGATGTTCTCGCGGGCCGTGCGCCGCCCCGCCGCGTGCCGCTTCGCCACGGCCTCGGGCCGGTGCGCGTCCAGGCCGTACGCGTGTCGCTCCAGGGCCAGCGCGAGATCGGCCCGCACCGCGTCCGGGTCGACCTCGTCCGCCGCGTCCTGTCGCGCCGGTCCGTCGTCGGTCACGTCGAGCAGCATCAACTCGGCGCCCTCCGCGACGCTTTCCCCGACGGCCGCGCGCACGGCACGTACGACACCGGAGCGTGCGGCGCGCACGACGTGCTCCATCTTCATCGCTTCGAGGACCAGCAGCGTGGCGCCCGCGGCGACGCTCTCTCCGGGCTCCGCCTCGACGGTGACCACGATGCCGCTCATGGGGGCCGCCACCGTGCCCGCAGGAGCCGGTCGCCGCGCCGTCGCGGGCGGCGCCAGCTCCGCCAGATGCCGCTCGGCGAACCCGGTGTCGATGCCGCCTGCCGCGAACCCGGGATGGTCGAGCAGCGCCTGCAGCAAGGGGATCGACGTGTCCACGCCGTCCACCGCGAACTCGTCGAGGGCCCGGCGTGCCCGTGCGCACGCCGCCTCGAATCCGTCGGCCGGGGCATGGACGACGACCTTGGCGAGGAGCGAGTCGTACCGCGCCCCGATCTCCGTGCCCGTCCGCGCCGCCGTGTCCACGCGCACGCCGGGCCCCGTCGGCACGTCGAACCGGGTGATCCGGCCGGCCGACGGCCGCACTGTCCCGTCCGGCGCCGTCACTTCCGCGTTCACCCGCACCTGCACCGCGAAGCCGCGCGGCGCGGGCGGCAGCGAGGCCAGGCCCAGGGCGTCGAGGCGCTCGCCCGCCGCGATCCGCAACTGCACCGCGACCAGGTCGACCCCGGTCACCTCCTCCGTCACCGTGTGCTCCACCTGGAGCCGCGGATTCGCCTCCAGGAACACGAACTCCCCTCCCCGGACCAGGAATTCGACCGTGCCGAGGCCCTGGTACCCGGCGGCGCGGGCCAGCCGGAGCGCGCCGTCGACCAGCCGGTCGCGCACCGCGGGGTCGAGCGCGGGCGCCGGGGCGATCTCGATCAGCTTCTGGTGGCGGCGCTGCGCGCTGCAGTCCCGCTCCCACAGGTGCCCGACCGTGCCGGCCCCGTCGGCGACGATCTGCACCTCGATGTGCCGGGCTCCCTCCCACAGCCGCTCGACGTACAACTCGGGCCGCCCAAAGCCCTGTTGCGCCTCGGAACGGCACCGCTCCCACGCCGCGTCCAGCTCCTCGGAGGTACGCGCCACCCGCATGCCGCGGCCGCCGCCCCCGGCCAGCGCCTTCACCATCACCGGTCCGTCCGCGAGGAACGCCCGTGCCTCCTCCAGGCTCGTGGCGCCGTCCGTGCCGGGCAGCACCGGCACATCCGCGGCCACCGCGAGGGCGCGGGCCCGCGTCTTGTCCCCGAAGAGGTCGAGCGCCTCGGGCGGCGGCCCGACGAAGGTGACACCTGCCTCGGCGCAGCGCCGGGCGAGATCACCCGACTCGCTCAGAAAGCCGTACCCGGGGTGCAGGTACCCGCATCCCGCCCGGCGCGCGGCACGGACCAGCGCCGCCGCGTCGAGATATCCGCCCGCCGCCAGCGGCACGGCCTCGTCCGCGTACCGCACGTGCGCCTCGTCACCGGGCTCGTGCACCGCGACCGTGCGCAGTCCCCTCTCGGCGGCGGCGCGCAGGACGCGTACGGCGATCTCCCCGCGGTTGGCGACGAGTACGGCGGCACACCCCATGAGCCCCTCCGGGGACGTTCGTGGTCGGGCCCGTCATGCTCATTGACACTGACGTCAACGTCAACTGTGCGCCGTGCGGTTCAGGTCCGGCGGGCCCCGATCAGCCTCGCCGCGGCCACCACGGTGTCCGGCGCGGCACGGGCGGCGATGTCCTCACGGGGCGTGCTCCCCGACTCGCCGCAGACGTACGCGGATAGCCCGCGACAAGCCAGGAGTGCGAGGTCGGGTCACGCCGATGCCGGGTCCCCCGTGCGACCGCGGTCAGGCGGACGCGGCAGACCGCTCCAGCCACGCGCACGCGGCCCGCGCGGTGAACTCCTCCTGGCCGCCCTTGAACAGCAGGTCCGCCGTGGTGAACGCCGGGTCGTCGGCCTGCGCGGCGACATACGGCAGCGCGATGCAGCGCATGCCCGCCGCGTGCGCCGCGGCGGCGCCCGGCGCCGCGTCCTCCAGGACCACGCAGCGCGCCGGAACCACGCCCAGGCGGCGCGCCGCCTCCAGGAACACGTCCGGGGCGGGCTTGCCGAGAGCGACCTCGTCCGCCGAGACGTACCGCGTCAGCTGCGCGCCGAGGCCCGTGCCGGTCAGGATCGCCTCGATCGCCTCCGGCGACGAGCCCGACGCCACGATCATCGGCACGCCCGCGGTGTGCAGCCGCTCGACGAAGAGGCGCATCTGCGGGAAGACGTGGGTGTCCGCGCGGGCCAGCTCCAGATAGCGGGCGTTGAGGTCGTCGAGGAGGTCCAGGGCGGGGGCCTCGATGCCGTACCTGCACTGCCAGATCCCGATGGTCTCCAGCGTCGAGATGCCGACGTACAGCTCGTGGTCGGCCCAGGTGAAGTCGGTGACGCCGTAGCGGGCGAGGGTGCCCAGGGACGCCTTGAAGTAATTGGGCTCGCTGTCGACGAGCGTGCCGTCGAGATCGAAGACGACCGCGGTGTCGCCGAAGTGGTACGTGGTCTCGTCCAGGGAGCCGTGGTGCGGGGCGTTCATACCTTCCAGCATGCAGGAACAGCGGCCGCGGCGATCACCCGCGGTCCTTCGCCGCCGCCCGGCCGATCGCCTCGACCAGCGGCAGCAGGCGGTGCGGGACCCGCTCGCGCAGGGCCACCTCGGTGCGGGTGCGGACCACGCCGGGCAGCCGGTTGAGCTGCTGGACCACGTCCTCCAGATGACCGGCGTCGCGGGCCGCGGCCCGGGCCAGCAGGTCGCCGCCGCCGGTGATCGAGTGCGCCTCCAGGATCTCCGGCACCTGGGCCAGGGCGTCCCCGACCTCGCTCAGGTGGCCCTGCGTCACCTCGATGTGCACGAACGCGAGCACCGGGTGGCCGAGGGCCGCGGGGGAGAGGGACGGGGCCACGCCGGTGATCACGCCGTCCCGTTCGAGCCGGTCGAGCCGCGCCTGCAGGGTGCCGCGGGCGACGCCGAGGATCCGGGCGTACTCGCGGACGCTGGTCCTCGGCTGTTCCAGGAGGAGCCGCAGGATGCGGGTGTCGAGCTGGTCCACGGCCATGGGGTTGCGGGCTCCTTCGAGGACACGTTCGGACCCGGCCGACTGTACCAATGGCTCAGGAGGTCCGCCGTTTCCTGGGCCGGGCCGTTTCCTTACGCGACACCGTCCAGGGGCGTGCCGATCAGCCCCCGGTGCAGCCGCAGCAGCGTCGCGTCGTCGCCGAAGCCGCCCGCCTTGAGGACGAGGGGGATCCGCCGGGCGCCCGTCAACAGGCCCTGCGCGATCCCGGGTTCGGGCTCGTCGAGCAGGTCGAACCCGTCGGCGCCGAGGCCGGCGAGGACGGCCGCGGCGGTCTCGCCGCCGGTCAGGACGAGGGCGTCGACGGCGCCGCCGGCCACCAGGTCCCGCACCCGCACGGCGAGGCCCG
>NZ_JAAGMG010000674.1 GCF_010548525.1 Streptomyces sp. SID14478 | reverse complement strand
GACGCGTGCGCGCGAGCCGTGCGCCCTCGTCCGTCGTGTACAGCAGCCGCTCGCCGCCGGTCGTCCAGAACGGGTCGCCGGGATCCAGGTCGGCGGAGCCGCTGACCGCCACCTTCAGCGGATACGCGGGGCGCCCGGCCGCGACCCGCTCCGCCCGCCGCCGCGCGGAGTTGACCAGCAGCCGGGGCCGGTCCGAACGCAGCGTCCCCGCCCCGACGAGGATCGCGTCGCTGTCCGCCCGCACCGCGTCCACCTGCGCGAAGTCCTCCGGCCCTGACAGCAGCAGCCGTGCGGGCCCGGTGTCGTCGAGGCAGCCGTCGAGCGAGACGGCGGCGGACAGCAGCACGTAAGGGCGGGGCATGAGCGACTCCGTGACCGGGCGGGAAGTACGGACCGACCCTACCGAGGCGCGGGCGGCGTCCCGTCGCCGAACGGGCGCCCGCCGAGCCGCTCCCGCCCGTGCGGGGCGTCCCAGCCGGACAGGTCGGGGCCCAGCGGCACGATGCCCGTCGGGTTGATGCCGGTGTGCACCTGGTAGTAGTGCCGCTTGATGTGGTCGAAGTCGACGGTGTCGCCGAAGCCCGGGGTCTGGAACAGATCCCGGGCGTACGCCCACAGCACCGGGTCCTCGGTGAGCTTGTTGCGGTTGCACTTGAAGTGGCCGTGGTAGACGGCGTCGAAGCGCACGAGCGTCGTGAACAGCCGCACGTCCGCTTCCGTGATCGTGTCCCCGACGAGATAGCGCTGCCCCGCCAGGCGTTGCGACACCGCGTCCAGCCGGGCGAACACGTCCCGGTACGCGTCCTCGTACGCGCTCTGCTCCGTCGCGAACCCGGCACGGTACACACCGTTGTTCACGTCCCGGTAGACGTCCTCCATCACCGCGTCGATCTCGTCGCGCAGCGGCTGCGGGTACAGGTCCGGTGCGCCCGGCCTGTGCAGCGCCGTCCACTCGGTCTCCAGGTCGAGGGTGAGCTGCTGGAAGTCGTTCGTGACGAGCTTCCCGGACGGCACGTCGATGACCGCGGGCACGCTGACACCGCCCGGATATCCGCTCTCGCGGGCGTCGTACGCCTCGCTGAGGTAACGGATGCCGAGGACCGGGTCGCGGCCGTCGGGGTCCAGCGTGAACCGCCAGCTGCGGTCGTCCTGGATCGGGTCGGCGACCGCGAGGGACAGCGCCTCCTCCAGCCCGAGCAGCCGTCGCACCACCAGCGCGCGGCTCGCCCACGGGCAGGCCAGGCTGACGGCGAGGCGGTAGCGGCCGGCCTCCACCGGCCAGCCGTCCCTGCCGTCGGCCGTGATCCGGTCGGCGAAGTGACTGCGGGATCGCTTGAAGCCCTTCTTGCCGTACGCGTCGTTGCCGTTCACGGGTCTGCCTCCCAGGGCGGGTCCAGGTGCGTCGGACGGCTTCGAGCCTGCCCGCAAAGGGCGCCGCGCACCACCGCGCCGCGGGCGGCTGTCAGTGCCCGGTGAGAGGCTCGGAACACCCATCCACCACGGCGACACCGCACGGACCACGGAAGGCGCAGGCATGACGACCACCACCTCCGGCACCTACCTCACCCGGGACGACGGCCGGCCGGCCGTCCGCCTGACCAGGACCTACGCCCGGCCGATCACACGCGTGTGGGCGTACGTGAGCGACTTCGCGGAACTGAAGCGCTGGTTCCCCTCCGCGTTCGAGGCCGAAGAGCTGGTCCCCGGCGCCACGATCCGCTTCTCCGGCGACCCGAACATGCCGGAGTCCACCGGCACCGTCCTCGCCGCGGACGCCCCGCGCCACCTCTCGTTCTCCTGGGGCGGCGACGAGCTCCACCTCGACCTCACCCCGGTCGACGGCGGCGGCACCCGCCTCACCCTGACCGACGTCCTGGAGAGCGCCGACACGGCCGCACGCAACGCCGCGGGGTGGGAGGTCTGTCTGGGCGCCCTGGACGCGGCGGATCGCGGCGAGCCCGTGGCCGGGCCGCATGCCGGGGCGAGCGCGCCGTGGAAGGAGCTGTACGACGCCTACCTCGCGGCCGGCTTCCCCTCAGGCGCACCGGTTCCGGGTCTCGACGACCGGACCTGAGGCGGCCACACCCCGGGTTGGAGCACCCCCAGCGCGTAGGCGCGGGCGACCAGTTCGGTGCGGTTCGCCGCGCCCCACCGCTGCGACAGGCGCCGCAGGTGATAGGTGACGCCGTCGGTCGTCAGGCCCGTCTCGCGCGCCGCCCGCGCCGTCGTCGCGCCCGCCGCGAGCAGCGCGAGGATCCGCTCCTCCTGCGGGTGCAGCGGGGCGGGGGCCGGCGCAGGGTGCGGCGCGGCCTCGCCCGAGGCCCGCACCATCACCAGCAGATCGGGCAGCGCCTGCGGCGTCTCGCTCACCGGGTCGACCGTCAACTCGCCGGTGCGTTCCGTCCCGTCGGTGCCCTGCCAGGTCACCGCGACCGTGTAGCGCGAGCGGCGCCGCAGCTTGAGCGCCTCCACGATCCGGTCGACCTGCGTGCTGTCGCGCGGCACGTACAGCTCCAGCAGGTCCCGGCCCTTGAGCCGGCCCGGTGTGGTGGCCCACGCGGCGGCGAGCGCCGCGTTGGCGATGCGCACGGTCCCGTACGGATCGCACACGGCGACCGGCATCGGGATGCGGTCGAACAGGACCATCGCGCGATTGCGCCACACCACCGCGTCCACCGCTTCGCACCCTCCCGTCGGCACGCCACGCCTGGCGGCCGTCCCCAAGGCCCCGGCCACGAGGGCATCGGGCCACAAGTCCGCCGCACCGTCCGCCACTACACAATCATGTAGTGCGCTGGTACCGGCCGGCGGGGGAGCGGGACCAAGCTGGAAGCGCCGATTCCCCCCACCCGCGAAAGGCAGTTGCCGCACCATGGCGCACCCCGCACTGCTCCCGCCGCCCGCCACCGACGGCGTTCCGCTCGTCGACATCTCCGCCACCGGGCCGGGCCCGGCCCCGCTGCAGCAGGTCATGGGTCTCATGCGTGAGCACGGCCCGGCCCTGGTGCGACGCCTGCACGGCCGCGATGCCCTCTTCGTCGCCGACCTCGACCTCGTCACCGAACTCGCCGACGAGTCCCGCTTCGCCAAGCACATCGGCCCGGCCCTGGAGAACGTGCGGGCGTTCGCCGCCGACGGTCTGTTCACCGCGTACAACGACGAACCGAACTGGGCGCGCGCCCACGACATCCTGATGCCCGCCTTCGCCCTCGGCTCGATGCGCACCTATCACCCGGTCATGTACCGCGTGGCCCGCCGCCTGATCGACAGCTGGGACCGCGCCGCACACGACGGCCACCCCGTCGACGTCCCCGGCGACATGACCCGGATGACGCTCGACACCATCGGACTGGCCGGATTCGGCTACGACTTCGGGTCGTTCGCGAGCGCCGCGCCGCACCCCTTCGTCGAGTCGATGGTGCGCTGCCTGGAGTGGAGCATGAAGCGCCTGGGCCGCACCCCGGGCGGCGACCACGCGGCGGCCGACGCCGCGTTCCGTGCCGACGCCGACCATCTCGCGCAGGTCGTCGACGAGGTCGTCACCGCCCGGGTGCGCGGCGGAGAGCGGGCCGCGGACGACCTGCTCGGCCTGATGCTGAGCGCCGAACACCCCAGGGACGGCGGCACGTTGGACACCGCCAACATCCGCAACCAGGTCATCACGTTCCTGATCGCGGGGCACGAGACGACGTCCGGCGCGATGTCCTTCGCCCTGTACTACCTGGCGAAGAACCCGGCGGTCCTCGACCTCGTCCGCCGCGAGGTGGACGCGCTGTGGGGCGACGACGCCGACCCCGCACCGGACTTCGACGAGGTCGGCCGCCTCACCTACACGCGCCAGGTCCTGAACGAGGCACTGCGCCTGTGGCCCACCGCGGCCGCGTTCAGCCGCGAGGCCCGCGAGGACACCCTGCTCGGCGGCCGGATCCCCGTGCGCGCAGGGCAGGGCGTCAGCGTCCTCGCGCCGATGCTGCACCGGCAGCCGGTCTGGGGCGACAACCCCGAGCGCTTCGACCCGAACCGCTTCACGCCCGAGGCGGAGGCGGCGCGCTCCCCACACGCGTTCAAGCCCTTCGGAACCGGTGAACGCGCCTGTATCGGGAGGCAGTTCGCGCTCCACGAGGCCACCATGCTGCTCGCGATGCTGGTGCACCGCTACCGGCTGCGCGACCACACCGACTACCGGCTCACGGTGAAGGAGACCCTCACCATGAAACCGGACGGCTTCACCCTCACCCTCGCCCCGCGCACCCCGGCCGACCGCCGCCACGGAGCCCTTCCCGGCCGCACCGCGACGCCCGAACAGGACGTCGACAGCGACGAGTTGCCCGTGCGCGTCCGGCCCGGAACCCGCGCGCTGTTCCTGCACGGCAGCAACTACGGCACCTGCCGGAACCTGGCCGCCCAGCTCGCCGACGAGGCGGCCGCCCTCGGCTGTGACAGCGACGTCGCCCCGCTCGACACCCACGCCGGGAACCTGCCCACCGACCGGCCCGTCATCGTCGTCGCCGCTTCCTACAACGGACAACCGACCGACGACGCACGGGAGTTCGCGGCGGCGCTGGACCGCGCGTCCGCCGGTTCCCTCGACGGCGTGCTGCACGCCGTGCTCGGGATCGGCGACCGCAACTGGGCCGCCACCTACCAGCACGTCCCCACCCGCCTCGACGACCGCCTCGCCGCCCTCGGCTCGGAGCGGCTGTGCCCGCGCGCCGCCGCCGACGCCTCCGGCGACCTGAACGGCGCCGTGCGCACCTTCACCGCCGGCTTGCGCGCCGCGCTCCTGGAGCGGTACGGCGACCCCGACGCCACCGACGTCCCGCCCGCGCCCACCGCCACGTACGAGATCCGCGAGATCACCGGCGGCGCCCGCGACCTCGCCGCCGCCCGGCACGGACTCGCCCCGCTGACCGTCACCGAGGCGTACGACCTGACGGCCGCGGACCACCCGCGCACGAAGCGGTTCCTGCGCCTCGCGCTGCCTGCCGGGACCACGTACCGCAGCGGTGACCACCTCACCGTGCTGCCCGTGCACGAGCCCGCCCTCGTCGACCGCGCCGTACGCGCCCTCGGCCTCGACCCGGACACCGTGCTCGACATCCGCACCGACCGCCCGCGCCGCGACACCCTCGCCGTCGACCGGCCCGTCACCGTGCGCGAACTCCTCGCCGAGCACGTCGAACTGCAGCACCGGCCGACGCCGGACCAGGTCGCGCTGCTCGCCGCCGCGAACCCCTGCCCGCCGGAGGCCGCGGCGCTCACGTCGCTGTCCGCCGACGATCCGCGCACCCTGCTCGAACTGGTCGAGGACCATCCGGCACTGCGCGGCGCCCTGGACTGGACCCGACTCCTCGACCTGCTCCCGCCGTTGAGGCCGCGCCACTACTCGGTGTCGTCCAGCCCGGCCCGCCGGCCCGGCCACGTCGACCTGATGGTGTCCGTCCTCGACGCGCCCGCCGCGTCCGGCAACGGCCGCTACCGCGGCACCGGCTCGACCCACCTGGCCGGGCTGCGCCCCGGGGACACGGTCCTCGGCCGGATCCAGCCGTGCCGCGACGCCTTTCGCATCCGCCCCGACGCACCCGAGCCGGTCATCATGATCGCGGCGGGCACCGGACTCGCCCCGTTCCGCGCCGCGATCGCCGAGCGGCACGCCGAACTCCCGCCCGCCCTCGTCTACTTCGGCTGCGACCACCCGGACAAGGACCTCCTGCACGCCGACGAACTGCGCGCCGCCGACACCGCCGGCACGATCTCCCTGCGGCCGGTGTTCAGCGACGCCCCCGTCGACGGCCACGCCTTCGTGCAGCACCGCGTCGCGGCCGAGGCCGCCGAGCTGTGGGCCCTGATCGGGGACGGAGCCCGCGTCTACGTGTGCGGAGACGGGGCGCGGATGGCGCCGGGGGTCCGCGCCGCCTTCCGCGACCTCTACCGCGCCCACGTCCCGGCATCCGACGCGTCGGATGCCGACCGGTGGCTGACCGCGCTCGTCGCCGAAGGCCGCTACGTGGAGGACGTGTACGGCGGCTGATCTCAGCTCGCCCCGAGGTCCGCGCTCAGCCAGTGCTCCGGATGCAACTGGACGAGGGTCAGGCCCTCGGGTCCCGAGCGGCGCAGCGAGTTCTCCACGTACGCGGACAGCACCTCCGGCGCCAGATAGCGGCCGGCGACCTCGCGCAGGTCGTCGGCCGTCGCCGTGCGCAGCGCCACCGGCCCCTCCGCCGACACGTACCGGTACGTCGGCTCGACACGCTGCACCAGGAACGTGCAGCGTCCCGCGGCCGCCAGCAGACGGGCCTTGCGACTGTCGTACCCGGTCACCGCGAGGAAGGCCCCGCCGGGCCGGTACGCGTACCAGATGGGCACGTTGAGCGGGCCGCGGCCGTTGCGGGCGTCCACCGCCACGCAGGCGGGGTGGACGCCGGCCAGGAACTCCTCGCGCTGATCCTTGGTGAGCGGCATCTACTTGGCCGGAATCCTGAGCTTCTGGCCGACCTTGATCAGGTTCGGGTTCGCGATCCCGTTGAGCTTCGCGATCTCGCCGTAGCGGCCCGCGCTGCCCAGCTTCGACTGCGCGATCGCCCCCAGCGTGTCCCCGGCGCGCACGGTGTACGACGCCGGGGCCGAGGTCTTGCGGGGCGCGGCGGTCTTCTTGACGGCCGTCTTCTTGGCAGCGGCCTTCTTCGCGCCCGCCTTGCCGACGCCGTGCCCGGAGAGGTAGGCGAGCGGGTCGGTGTGCGCGTTGTACTCGTTGCGGGTGCGGGCCTCGAAGTGCAGATGAGGGCCGGTCACGTTGCCGGTCGCGCCGGACAGCCCGAGGCGCTGGCCGCCGGTGACGGACTGCCCGGTCTTCACGTCGAGCGAGTTCAGGTGCGCGTACAGGGTGAAGCGGCCGTCGTTCATCTTCACGATGACCGCGTTGCCGTACGCGCCTTGGTTGCCGGCCGTCACGACCGTGCCGGGGCCGACGCTCTTGACGGGAGTGCCGGTCGGTACCGCGAAGTCGACGCCGGTGTGGAAACCGGCCGCCCAGCCGCCGGGCTGGCGGTACTTGGCGCTGACGCGACCCTTGTCGACGGGCATGCTCCAGGTGCCGTTGCTCATGCTTCCGTTGTACCGGCGGTGCCCGCCTTCCGCATGTGGCGCACTCTGCCCCATGCCCCCAAAGACGCTCCCGACCTGCGGTTTCGCCAGTTTCTCCCTAAGGTCCCATGACATGGCAGAGCCGATGAGCGCGGACGAGTTCGCCGCCGCCCTGCGCGCCGAGGGCGTGCCGGTGACCGAGTGCGGCCCCTGGCGCACGCACCACCGCAATCACAAGGGCGCCTGGGGTCCGGCGCACGGCGTGATGATCCACCACACCGTCACCAGCGGCACCGACGCGACGGTGCGCCTGTGCCGCGACGGGTACGAGGGGCTGCCCGGGCCCCTGTGCCACGCCGTCATCGCCAAGGACGGCGTGGCCCACCTCGTCGGCTACGGTCGCGCCAACCACGCGGGCCTCGGCGACCCGGACGTGCTCGCGGCCGTGGTCGCCGAGGCCGCCCTGCCGGCCAAGCAGCAGGCCGCGGTCGACGGCAACCGGCACTTCTACGGCTTCGAGTGCGAGAACCTCGGCGACGGCAAGGACCCCTGGCCCGCCGCCCAGCTCGACACCATCGAGCGGGCCGCCGCCGCGCTCTGCCGCCACCACGGCTGGAACGCGCGCTCGGTCATCGGCCACAGTGAGTGGCAGCCCGGCAAGATCGACCCGAAGGGGTTCACGATGACGTCGATGCGCGAGCGGATCGACGAGCGGCTGCGCGCATGAGGTCCCTGTGCGGAGCGTGAGCGTCAGATAGCGCGATTGCCGAACCGGCCGCAGAATCAGACGTATGTCCTTTATGTCCGCGGGTGTGACGTGGCTCGGACTCGGCCTGACGCTCGGCACGGCCGGTCTGGTGACTTATGGTCTCGCGGCGCTTCCCTGTTCGGGGACCGTCCGCCAGGAGGACGCCGAACTGGTCTGCCGCCCGGCGCGGCGAACGGCCTTGGCCCTGGGCGCACTGGGGGCCTCGGCGCTGGTCGTGGGAACGGTCTTCCTCGTACTGCATGTGACGAGCTTCCGCTGACAGGCGGACGGGAAGTGCCGGATGGCACTTCCCGCCCGCCTGGTGCCTCAGCTGTCGCCGCCCCCGTAGGGGCGGGTGATGACTTCCATGCCGTGGTGCGCCGGATCCATGAAGTACACGCCACGACCGCCGTCGTTGTGGTTGATCTCGCCCGGCTGCTTGCCGTGCGGATCGGCGAAGTACGTGATACCGGCGTCCTGGATGCGCTGGAAGATGCCGTCGAACTCCTCCTCGGTGACGAGGAAGGCGTAGTGCTGGGTCGCGATCGACTCGGCGGGAACGGACGCGAAGTCCAGGGTCACGCCGTTGCTGAGGTCGAGAGCGACGAACGGGCCCCATTCGGCCCCGACGTCGAGCCCCAGGACGTGTGCGAGGAATTCGGCGGATTCCCGGTTGTCCCGGGCGTGCACGATGGTGTGGTTGAGCTGTACGGCCACGATGGATTGCCTCCAGAAGGCAACTCCGGCACCTCCATGCCTCACCCGGACGGTGACCGGCACGCGATGCTGCGGGGATGTTACTCCAGGACCAGCTCCGGGTTGTAGAGGTCCAGCCACAGGGCCAGGTCCAGCGTCCGCTCCAGGCCGCGGCGCGAGGCCTGGGTGATCTGGGGTGCCTCGCGGTGCGCGGCGCGGGCCACGCGGTCGCGGTCGACCAGGTCGAAGACGCGGTGCGAGGGGCGGGTGAGCAGGTCCTTCGCGTGGTCCTGGAGAGCGACCGCGTACTTGGGGTCCTGCGTGGAGGGGTACGGGCTCTTGACCCGGTCGTACACCGACTGCGGCAGCACGTCGGCGGTCGCCTCGCGCAGCAGGCTCTTCTCGCGGCCGTCGAACGACTTCAGCGCCCAGGGAGTGTTGTACACGTACTCCACGAGCCGGTGGTCGCAGAACGGCACCCGCACCTCCAGGCCCACCGCCATGCTCGCCCGGTCCTTGCGGTCGAGCAGCACCCGCACGAACCGGGTCAGGTGGAGGTGGCAGATGCGCCGCATCCGGTACTCGAAGTCGCTCTCCCCGTCGAGGCGTTGGATGCCGCGGACGGCCTTCGTGTAGCTGTCGGCGACGTAGCCCTCCAGGTCGAGCCGCTTGCCGAGGTCGGTGCGGAGCACGTCCGCGTCGTCACCGAAGTGCCGGCCCATCCGCACCAGCCAGGGGAACGTGTCCGCGTTGCGGGCCTCCTCGTCGAAGAACTGAAGGTAGCCGCCGAACACCTCGTCCGCGGACTCACCGGACAGCGCGACCGTGGAGTGCTCACGGATGGCGCGGAACAGGAGGTACAGCGACGCGTCCATGTCGCCGAAGCCCGCCGGGATGTCCCGGGCGCGGATCACCTTGGCCCGCACCTCCGGGTCGGCCAGCGCGTGCGAGTCGAGCACGATGTCGCGGTGGTCGGTGCCGGACGCGTTCGCCACGTCGTGCACGAACGGGGTGTCGGGCGTGCCGCGCAGTTCGTCGGCGACGAAGTTCTCCGCCTGGCCCATGAAGTCGACCGCGAAACTGCGCACGGTCTCGCCCTGCCGGCCCAGCTGCCGGGCCGCGATCGCCGTCATCGCCGACGAGTCGAGCCCGCCCGACAGCAACGTGCAGCGCGGCACGTCGGAGACGAGCTGGCGGCGCACGATGTCGTCGAGCAGCTCGCGCACCGTGGCGATCGTCGTGTCCCGGTCGTCGGTGTGGGCCCGCGTCTCGAGCGTCCAGTACGCGCGGCTGCGCAGGCCGGAGCGGTCGACGGTGACGATCGTGCCGGGCTCGACCTCGTGCATCCCGTCCCACACGGCGTGCCCCGGAGTCTTCACGAACGTGAACAGTTCGCGCAGCCCGTCGAGCGTGACCCGGCCCCTGGCGAGCGGGTTGGCGAGGATCGCCTTGGGCTCGGAGCCGAACAGCACGCCGTCCGCGGTCTCGTAGAAGTAGAAGGGCTTGATGCCCATCCGGTCGCGGATCATGAGCAGCTTGTCGCGGCGCCCGTCCCACACGGCGAACGCGTACATGCCGTTCAGCCGCTCGGGCAGTTCCTCGCCCCACTCGAGGTAGCCGCGCAGCACCACCTCGGTGTCCGAGTCGGTCCTGAACTCGTGGCCACGAGCAGCGAGTTCGGCCCTCAGTTCGGTGTAGTTGTACGTCTCGCCCGAGTACACGAGCGCGACCGTGCCGCTCGGTGTCGTCACGGTCATGGGCTGCCGGCCGCCCGGCAGGTCGATGATGGCGAGCCTGCGGTGCCCGAGCGCGGCAGGACCCTCGATCCAGGTGCCGCGGTCGTCGGGGCCGCGGCACTCCATCGTCTGCGTCATTGCATTCAATGTCTCGGCCGAGGCCCGCAGGTCACGGTCGAAGGAGACCCAGCCGGTGATGCCACACATACGCTTCCTCCTGCTTCCCGAACCGCCGTGAACAGCCCGATGCGGCCGCAGGACCTGCGGATACGCAGGCGCGGCTGCCGTCGGTGCCGAATCTGTTGTACACGGCATCTATGTATCGAGCGTGTGTCATGGCGGCGGCCCCGGTCAATGTGCCCGTAACGCGGCGGGGGGTCCGTCCGGAGGGTTTCGGCCGCGGGGGGACCGGTCGACCGGAATGATCCCCTTCGCAAATCCCTTGCGAGGCGGGGTACTTGGCAGAAGTTGCCTCGGGCGACCAGTGCGATCCGGCCAACGGCAAAGCTTTGATCAATCCTGGCCCGCGCGGTCCGGCTCAGATCCACCCGCGCCGCTGCGCGATCACCCCGGCCTGGAAGCGGTTGTCCGCGCCGAGGAGTTCGTGCAGCCGGCTCATGCGGCGGCGCATCGTCCGTACCGACCAGCCGAGCTGACGGGCTATCGCCTCGTCCTTGAGCCCACTGACCAGCAGCGACAGCATCAGCCGGTCGTCCGCGTCGAGCGGCCCCTCGGCAGGTGCGTCCAGCGGCTCGGCGGCGCGCCAGCACAGGTCCCAGTGGTCGACGAGCGCGTCGAGCAGCGCGGAGGGACGCAGCACCGCGGCGCGTACGTCGGACAGATCGAGGGAGAGCGGCAACAGGGCGATCCGGTCGTCGGCGATCGCCAGCTTCACCCGCAGCCCGGGCAGCACCCTCGCCTGTTCCCCGTGGTGCACCAGACGGCGGATGTCGTCGAGGACGCCGGGCCACTCCAGCGCCTCGGGTGCGTAGACCGCGCGATAGGAGACGCCCTCGGCGAGCGCGGTCTCCTCCACCGGGTTCTCCGTGGTCAGCGCGTACGGCGGCCGGTCGAGGGTGCGCACCTGGTGCCGGGCCTCCTGCTGCAGGCGCACGAACCAGCGGCCGAGCGCCTCGCTGCCGTGCACGATCTCGACCTCCTCGCCGCCGCCGTGCCGGCCCGCGGAGAACAGCCGCGACAACTCGGCAGCCGAGGACCTGACGCGGTCCAACTCGGCCGCCCGGACCCGGACCAGCGCGTCCACGGCGTGCTCGGGGTCGATCGCCGCGTACCGGCGCCGGGCCCCCGACAGCCGGCCGACCAGGCCGAGGTCGTGCAGCCGTGTCAGGGCGCGGCCCACCCGGTCCGCGGAGCACGCCAGTTCCTCCGCGAGCTGGCCGGGGGAGGCGGCCTGAGTGGCGAGCAGGGCACGGTAGACGGCCTCGTCGAAGGGGTCGACACCGACGGCGGCGAGCTGATCTTTCATGCCGGGATCCTGGCCCATGTGTGCCAGGGGCAGCAATGGGCCAGGGCGATTCGTTGTGCGCGGGGCCCGCCGCCGGATACCAACTGCCTGCATGGGCACTCACATACGACACACACGCCTCGGCGTCCGAAGACCCCTGCACGCCGCGCTGACCGCCGCCGTGCTCGGCGGCATGCTCGGTGCGGCACCCGCCGCCCAGGCGGCCGGTGCGCCCGCACGCACCCGCGTCATCGTCGAACTCGACGGGGCCACCGCCCTGCAGGCACCGAAGGGGGCGGCCGCCGACGCGCGCACCGCCGACGTCCGCACGGCGCGCGCCGCCATCGACGAGAAGCAGGACGCGGTGGTCGACGCCGCGAAGGAGGCCGGCGCGGCCCCGACGTCCGTACGCCGCCTGGGACTTGTCCTCAACGCGGTGGCCATGACCGTCGACGGGGACGAGGTGGCGGGGCTGCGCGCGCTGCCCGGCGTGAAGGCCGTCGTCCCCGACACCCGGATGAAGATCCAGGCCACCGACGCGCACGAACTCGTCGGCCTGCCCGAGGTGTGGAAGCGCCCGGCGCCCGGCGGCGGGAAGGCCACCGGCAAGGGCGTCACCGTCGCCGTCATCGACTCCGGCGTCGACTACACGCACCCGGACCTGGGCGGCGGTCTCGGCGAGGGCCACAAGGTCGTCGCCGGGCACGACTTCGTCAACGACGACGACGACCCCATGGACGACAACGCCCACGGCACCCACGTCGCCGGCATCGTCGCCGCGAAGGCCGCGGCGCCCGGCGGCGTGACCGGCGCGGCCCCCGACGCCCAACTCCTCGCCTACAAGGTGATGGACGCCGACGGCTACGGCGAGACGTCCACGATCATCGCGGGCATCGAGGCCGCGATCGACCCGGCCAATCCGCACCGCGCCGACGTCCTCAACCTCAGCATCGGCGGTCCCGGCGACGGCACCGACCCGCTGGGCCTCGCCGCCAGCGCCGCCGTCGACGCGGGCGTCGTGGTCGTCGCCGCCGCGGGCAACGAA
>NZ_JAAGMG010000634.1 GCF_010548525.1 Streptomyces sp. SID14478 | reverse complement strand
CCGGCAGGCACAGCGAGAACAGGCCCGCCTCCCCGAGCGCACGCCACAGCCCCCGGTCGAGCGCGGGGCGCTGCACGGCGGCGCGCAGCGCGTCGCGCCCGAACCGCCCCGCGAGCAGGTCCCGGATGCCCTCGCGCAACGCGCGCTGTTCCGCGGTCAGTTGGAAGTGCACGGCTATCGGCCCCCCTTGGGCAATCGCAGGATGCGCTCGGCGACGATGTTGCGCTGGATCTGCGAGGTGCCGGCCGCGATCGTGTACGACAGCGACGACAGCCGGTCGAGCGTCCACTCCTGACCGGTGTCGAGCGCCCCCGCCCCGCCCAGCACCCGGGCCGCGACGTCGTACAGCCGCTGCCGTGCGTGCGAGTAGCGCAGCTTGAAGACCGAGCCGCCGACGCCCGGCACCCCGCCGCTGGCCTGCGCCTCGCTGACGTTCCACTGGGTGAGCCGCCACAGGGCACTGAACTCGGCGGTCAGGAGGGCGAGTTCACGGCGCAGTACGGCGTCGTCCCAGCGTCCGCTCTTCCTCGCGTGGGCGGCGAGCTCGCCGAGGGTGCGCCGGCAGGCGACGACCTCCCCGACGAAGGCAGTGCCGCGCTCGAACGACAGGGTCACCATGGTGACGCGCCAGCCGTCGTTCTCGTCGCCGACCCGGTTGCCGACGGGCACGCGTACGTCGTCGAGGAACATCTCCGCGAACTCCGTGGACCCCGCGAGGGTGCGCAGGGGCCGCACCGTGATGCCCGGCGCGTCCATGGGCAGGGCGAGCCAGGTGATGCCGCGGTGCTTGGGCGCCTGCGGGTCGGTGCGCACCAGCAGCTCGCACCAGTTGGCCACTTCGGCGTGCGAGGTCCAGATCTTCGAGCCGTTGACCACGTACTCGTCGCCGTCGCGGACCGCCTTCGTGCGCAGGGAGGCGAGGTCCGAGCCGGCGTCCGGCTCGCTGAACCCCTGGCACCACACCTCGTCGCCGCGCAGGATCGGCTCCAGCCAGCGGTCCCGCTGCGCGGCGCTGCCCTCGGCGGCGACGGTCGGCCCCGCGTGCAGCAGGCCCACGAAGCCCGCGCCGACGTACGGGGCGCCCGCCCGTTCCGTCTCCTCCAGGAAGATGAGCCGGGTGGTCGGCGAGGCGTCCCAGTGGACGTTCCCGTACCCGGCGTCGTACAGCCTGCGCTGCCAGCCCATGTCGTAGGTGCGCCGGCCCGGCCAGTCGTCGGGCGACGGTTTGGGCCCCAGGGTGGGCAGCACGCCGCCCAGCCACTGCCGCAGCCGCGCCCGGAACTCCTCTTCCTCGTCGGTGTACGTGAGATCCATCCGCGGGCCCCCGCCTTACTTGTCGAGGTCGAGGTCGAGCATGCGGATGGCGTTGCCGCGCATCAGCTTGTAGACCGTCTCCTCGTCGAGGCCCTTCACGTGGTCGAGGGCGACCTCCTTGGTGTGCGGGAAGGTCGAGTCGACGTGCGGGTAGTCGGTCTCGAAGGTGGCGTTGTCGCGTCCGACCACGTCGAGCGAGGCGACGCCGTGCTTGTCGCGGAAGAAGCAGCAGAACATCTGCCGGTAGTAGTACGTCGACGGCGGCTCGGGGACGAGGTCGCGGACCCCGCCCCAGGCGCGGTGCTCCTCCCACACGTCGTCGGCGCGTTCGAGGGCGTACGGGATCCAGCCCATCTGGCCTTCGCTGTAGGCGAGTTTGAGCCGCGGGAACTTCACGAGCACGCCGCTGAAGAGGAAGTCCATCATCGAGGCCATGGCGTTGTTGAAGCTGAGCGAGGCCTGGACGGCGGGCGGGGCGTCGGGCGAGGCGGCGGGCATCTGGGAGGACGACCCGATGTGCATGTTCACGACGGTGCCGGTCTCCTGGCACACGGCGAAGAACGGGTCCCAGTACCCGGAGTGGATGGAGGGCAGCCCCAGGTAGGTGGGGATCTCCGAGAAGGTGACGGCGCGCACGCCCCGCGCCGCGTTGCGCCGGATCTCGGCGACGGCGAGGTCGATGTCCCACAGCGGGATGATGCACAGCGGGATGAGCCGGCCGCCGCTGTCGCCGCACCACTCCTCGACCATCCAGTCGTTGTAGGCGCGCACGCAGGCCAGGGCGACTTCCTTGTCGTGCGCCTCGGCGAAGGTCTGGCCGCAAAAGCGCGGGAACGTCGGGAAGCAGAGCGACGCCTCGACGTGGTTGAGGTCCATGTCGGCCAGGCGCGCCTTGGGGTCCCAGCAGCCGCGGCGCATCTCCGCCCGGGTGATGCCCTCCAGGGTCATGTCGTCGCGGTCGAAGCCGACGGCGGCGATGTTGCGCTTGTACGGGAACTTGAGGTCCTCGTAGATCCACCAGTCGGTGGGCGGACCGTCGGGGTCCATGGTGATCTGGTACTTGCCCGCCACGTAGGCGAGTTCGCCGATCCCCGCGGTGAGCGCCTTCGGCCCGCGGTCGCGGTACTTCGCCGGCAGCCAGGTCTCGAAGAGATGAGCCGGTTCGATCACGTGGTCGTCGACGCTGACGATGCGCGGCAGTTCCGTCATGAGTGCTGAGCCCCTCCGCCGTATCCGTGCCGGAATCTGATGACCCGTCAGAAAGCAGGCTAGCCCCGCACCTCTGGACCGACAAGAAGTGCGGGCTTACGCTCTGCCCGTATCTGACAGTCCGTCAGCTCTCCGGCTTGAAGGGGTACGGGCATGACTGACACCGCACACGCCCTGGGTGCGTCGCGCACGCTCTGGGAACTGGTGGAACGCCGAGCCGCCCTGACCCCCGACCGCCCCGTACTGCTCCAGGGCGAACGCACCCTCACCTTCGTCGAGTTGCGCGACCGCGCCGAGCGGGTGGCGGCGGGCCTGCACGACAAGGGAGTGCGCTCGGGCACGGTCGTCGCCTGGCAGCTGCCCACCCGGATCGAGACCGCGCTGCTCACCTTCGCGCTCGCCCGCCTCGGCGCGACCCAGACGCCGATCATCCCGTTCTACCGGGACCGCGAAGTGGGCTTCGCGCTGCGCGAGTCGCAGGCGGACTTCTTCGCGACGCCCGGCGTCTGGCGCGGCTTCGACCACACGGAGATGGCCGAGCGGCTCGGGGCGCGCGGCGTCTTCGAGGCGTACGACGACCTGCCCGAGGGCGACCCGGCAGTGCTCCCGCCGCCGCCCGCCGACGGCACCTCGGTCCGCTGGATCTACTGGACGTCGGGCACGACCTCCGACCCCAAGGGCGTCCTGCACACCGACCGGTCCCTCATCGCGGGCGGCTCCTGCCTGGCGCACGCGCTGCACCTGTCCGAGGCGGACATCGGCTCGATGGCGTTCCCGTACGCGCACATCGCGGGCCCCGACTACACCGTGATGCTGCTCCTGTACGGCTTCCCGGCAGTCATGTTCGAGCAGTTCGCGATGCCGGACGCGCTGGAGGAGTACCGGCGGCACGGCGTGACGGTGGCGGGCGGCTCGACGGCCTTCTACTCGATGTTCCTCACGGAGCAGCGCAAGGACCCGGCACGCAAGCTGATCCCGACGCTGCGCCTGCTGGCGGGCGGCGGCGCCCCCAAGCCCCCGGAGATCTACCACGCGGTGGCCCGCGAGATGCCGGGCGTCCAGCTCACCCACGGATACGGCATGTCCGAGGTGCCGATGATCACGATGGGGTCGCCGGACGACACGGCGCACCACCTGGCGACGACCGAGGGGCGCCCGCCCGAGGGCATGGAGATCCTGGTCGTCGACGCGGACGGCAAGCAGGTGGCGGCGGGCGTGGACGGCGACGTACGGCTGCGCGGGGAGGCCGTCTGCCAGGGCTATCTGGACCCCCGTCAGACGGCGGAGGCCTTCGACGCGGACGGCTTCCTGATCACGGGCGACCTGGGCCACGTCCTGCCCACGGGCCACCTGGTCCTGACCGGCCGGGCCAAGGACATCATCATCCGCAAGGGCGAGAACATCTCCGCCAAGGAGATCGAGGACCTGCTGCACCGGCACCCCGCCGTCCAGGACGCCGCGGTCGTCGGCCTGCCGGACGCCGAGCGCGGGGAGCGGGTCTGCGCGGTACTCGAACTACGGCCCGGCGCCCAGCAGTTGACGCTGCCCGAGGTCACGGCGTACCTGCGGGGAGAGGGCCTGTCCACCTTCAAACTGCCGGAACAGCTGGAGGTCCTGGACGCCCTCCCCCGCAACGAGACCCTGCGCAAGGTCCTCAAGTACCAGCTACGGGACCGGTTCGCGGACCGGGAGCGTGCCTGACGGGTCAGTCCGCGTCCGGGACGGTGAAGTACCGGGCGAACCCCTGGACCACCTCGTCCTCGGAGATCCGCCCGTCACCGTCCGCGTCCAGCGCCTGGGCCGCCACGGTCGCGACGCCCTCCTCGACCCCCAGCACCCGCAGCACGCGCTCGGCGTCGTCCTTGCTGACGCCGGGCGTTTTCGCGTCGGCCACGTCGAGCGCCGCCCGCAGGAAGGGCCGCGCGATCTCGGCGAACCGCTCAGGACTGTCCCGCAGCCGCTTCACGGCCCCGGTCACGAACTCCTCCCGGGTCACCCGCTGGTCCCCGTCCACGTCCGCGATCCCGGCCATGCCCTGCCAGAACGCCTCGGCGCCGGCGAACAGCGACTGCCCCTGGTCGCAGCGGGCCGCGACACCGAACTCGGCGAGCAGCGCCTTGGCCGCGACATAGAAGTCCTCGCGGTCGATGTATCCGTTGCCGTCCTGGTCGAAGCCGGCGAACCGGGCCGCGATCCTCCGCTCGTCCATGCTCATGGGCCGCCTCTCGCATCGGGTGGGACCTACGCCTGGGAGCGTACGTCGGAGTCGGGTCCGGGTGCCCTCAAGTGCGGTGTTTGTGTCAGGACCGAAGAAATTCCGGAACGAAGCCGCAGCGTCGAAGGCGCGGACGGACGGGCTCCGACTGCGCGGTGCCTCCCGGGAGTTGAGATCCGGCAGGGCCTACGCGGACAGCGGTTCCGCGTCCTCGTCCACCGCCGCCGTCACGTCCGGGTACACCTCGAAGAGGCGGCGCACGCCGAGCGCGCCGAGCACCCGGTTCACGTGCGAGCCGTCCTCGGCGCCCTTCGCGGGCAGGATCAGCCGGAGCCGGCCCTGGCAGGAGCGCATCAGGCGACGGGTCGCGATCAGCACGCCGACCCCGCTGGAGTCACAGAACAGCACGTCGGAGAGGTCGAGAACGATGCTGTGGCGGCCGTCGGCGACCGCGTCATGGACCTGCTGGCGCAGCGCCGGGGAGGTGACCAGGTCCATCTCGCCCGACACCCGCACGACAGCCCAGTCGCCCCGGTCCTTGGTCTCGGCCACTCTGAACTTCATACGTCCCTCCTCCTCTCGCCCACCGATCCGGAATCTGCTCCTACGCTTCCACTGCGCGGCTGCCCGGCCCGCACGCGCTGAAACACCCCCGCAGGCCTATCACATATGGCCTGGTCGCGGACGAGGCGGCCGATCACGGGCAGCGGGACGCCCCCGTTCTTTACCACCCGCTACCCCGCCAGGGCGCACAATGCTGCAAAGGAGAGTGCGTTGTCGGTGCAGCGGACTACATTCGGGTAAGAGGCAAAGAAGTTCGGGCGGTCGGTGAGGGGGCCCCATGCCCAAGGACACTCCGTCCCGGTGGGACCGGAGGATGCAGCAGCGCCTTGCGCACGGCGAGGCCGCCGCGCTCGGCGAGCTGTACGACCGCTTCGCGTCCCTGGTGCACGGGCTGGCCCACCGCGTCCTGGACGACGAGGAGGCGGCCGACCAGATCACCCGCGAGGTCTTCACCCACATCTGGGAGAACCCCGAGGCCTACGAACCCAAGCAGGGCCCCCTGCGCTCCTTCATCGCCACGCTCGCCCACCAGCAGGCCGTCCAGCGGCTGCGCCAGACCGAGTCCGCCGCCCTCGTGCGCACCGGCCTGGGCACCACCGAGGACCTGGAGCGCAAGGTGCGCCGCGCCTCCGCGGCGGCCCGCGCCGACTACATCGTGACGTCGATGCCCGCCCCGCTGCGCGCCGCCCTGGAGCTCGCCTACTTCCAGCGCCGCGACTACCGCCAGACCGCCGCCGACCTCGGCGTCACCGAGGACGAGGCGCGCCGGCGCCTGCGCCTCGGACTGCAACTGCTGTCCACGGCGCACGACAGCGGCACACCGCCCGGCAGGTTCGGGAGGCCGGCGTGAGCGGGACATTCGGGTACGGCCGCTTCGGCCCCGACGAGCCGGAGGGCGGGCAGGGCCCCGGCGGCGCGGGCGCCGCAGACGAACCGCGCATACCGACACCCCGCGTCTCCGTCGAGGACGCCGACCGCCCGCTGCCCCCACCGCCGCCCGCGCCCGCGCCCCTCGTCCTGGAGCACCGCGTCCTCAAGTCGCTGCTCGGCGCCTGGGCCCTCGCGGCCTGCTCGCCCGAGGAGGCCGCGTCCGTCGAGGAGCACCTGGGCGACTGCGGCACCTGCGCCGAGGAGGCGCTGCGGCTGCGCGACGCCGTCGGCCTGCTGCACGCCGAGGAGTCCCTCGACCTGGACCCGATGCTGCGCTCCCGCGTCCTGGAGGGTTGCCTCACCAGGCGGCCGCCGCGCATCCCCGTCCCCTCCTGGGCCACCTCGTACGACGCCGAGACCGCCCGCCTCGACGCGCTCCTCAAGGACATCGGCGACGGCGAGTGGCACGCACCGGTGCGCCTTCGCTGGTACGAGCAGGCGGAACAGGTCAGCCGCAAGACCACTGTCGCCGGGGTGATCGCCCACCTCACCAGCGTCGACGGCCTGATCGCCCGGGCCCTCGGCCTGGACGACCCGCTCGGGGCGCCGGCCCGGGACGACCTCGGCCCGGCCGCCCGCACCGAGGCGTACTGGCGGGCGTCCTACTTCCCGCCGACCCGGGCCGTGCGCGCCCCCTGGCGGGACCAGTCGCACGCCGTGATCCGTACCGTCTCCTTCACCGGCGCGGACGCCTCGGGCGCCGGCGGCTCGGGACAACTCCCCATCAGCTACGGCGAGTTCGAGCTGCCGCTGCGCGACGCCATGATCGACCGGGCCTTCGAGTGCTGGGTCCACGCGGGCGACATCGCCGACGCCGTGGACTACCCGTACGAGCCCCCGGCCCCGCGCCACCTCGCCGGGATGATCGACCTCGCCGCCCGGATGCTCCCCGGCTCCCTCGCCGCCCGCCGCCGCGAGGGCCTCGCCACCCCGGCCCGCGAACTGGTCACG
>NZ_JAAGMG010000602.1 GCF_010548525.1 Streptomyces sp. SID14478 | reverse complement strand
CGCGCCGCTGCCGCATCCGATGTCCCACACGAGGTCACCGGCCCGCGGCCCCAGGCGCGCGAGTTGGGCCGCACGCAGTTGCTCGGTCTCGCCCTCGCCGAGCGGGCCCGCGTACTCGGCGGCGGGCAGCGCCCAGCCACGGGGCGCGGAGTCGGGGTCACCGCCGGCGACCCAGCCGCCGTTCTCGGGGGCCGCGGTCGTGACCGGGCCGCCGATGACGATGACGACGTTCGGGTCGCGCCAGGTGTGGTCGGCGGCCTTGTCGGAGGTGACGACGGTGACCTGTTCGCGCTCGGTGCCCAGCTCCTCGCAGATGACGAAGGTGCGGTGGACGCCTTCGAGGAGGAGCCCGAGCTCGGCCGGACCCGCGCCGGGCGAGGTGAGCACGGCGACCTTGGTGTGGGCGCGGCACACGTTCACCGCACGACGCAGCGTGCGGCGGTGGGCGACGACCACCTGGGCGTCGTCCCAGGGCATCCCCGCACGGGCGAAGGCCTGGGCGACGGAGGAGACGGCGGGCACCACCTCGACCTCAAGGCCGTACTCGGGTGCGCGCAAGGTGCGTACGACGCCGAAGAAGCCGGGGTCGCCGTCGGCCAGGACGACCGCGGTGCCGCGGTGGCCGGCGATCCGGCGGGCGGCGAGCGCCACGCTGCCGAGCCGGATCCGCTCGGCGCGGACGGGCACCTCGGGCAGTGCGAGGTGGTGGGCGGCGCCGGCCACGAGGGTGGCCGCGCCGAGTGCGGAGCGGGCCGCCGCCGTCAGCACGGAGCCGTCCCAGCCGATCACCGTGACCCGGTCGGCCATCGTCGTCAGTCTCCAGAGGGGTGCGGTTGCGTACTCAGCAGGACGGGGCCGTGCCGGGCCGGGCACCGAGAGCGTACCTGCTGGGTCCGGTGGTCGCCCGCGGGGTCAGTTCCAGTCGGAGAAGGCCGTGAAACCCCCGGCTTCGGCGAGCTGCTCGGTGACGCCCTCCAGGTCCTCGGGCAGCAGGCTCCACACGATGAAGTCGGTACGGACCTCGGCCCACGTGCCGTCCTCGGTGCGCGTACGCGCTATGCAGGCGTTGCGCAGGACGCCCTCACTGATGCAGCCGATCTTCTGGGCGACCTGCTGGGAAGCCGTGTTGTCGGCGGCGGTGCGCAGTTCGATGCGCTCGAAGCCCTGGTCGCGGAAGAGCCACTGGGCCATGGCGAGCGCGGCCTCGGACGCGTAGCCCTCGCCGCGGGCCCAGGGGGCGACGATGTACGACAACTCGGTGGCGCGGACGTGCCAGTTGGTCTTCGTCAGCTGGATGACGCCGACCAGGCGCTGGGTGAGGAACTCGGTGACGGCGAGGTCGAGCCCGGTGCCGGCCGTGCGCGCCTCGGGCGCGTGGTCCGTGATCCAGCCGCGCGCGCCGTCCTCGGTGAAGGGCTGCGGCACCGACGTCCAGGCGGCCACCATCTCGTCGTTCATCATCTCGGCCAGAGCGGGGGCGTCGTCCTCGTCGAGCGGACGCAGCACCAAGCGCTCCGTGCTGATGGAGATCTCGGGGAAGGTGTTCGTCATGCGCCGCTCCGTAACCTTCGTGGCCGCCTTCAAGCATCTCGTCGGCCGGTGAAGTGCCCAGCATGCAGCATGAAGGCACGTAACTGCACATGGGGGCCGCCCCTGTTGCCAGGTGCGGCCCCCGTGGAAGGTGCGCGGTTCAGGCCCCGGTGACCGGGAGTACCGAGCCCTGGTACTTGTCCTCGATGAACTTCTTCACCTCGGGTGAAGTCAGCAGTCGGGCCAGCTTCTTGATGCGCGGATCGTCCTCGTCGCCCTTCTTGGCGGCGAGGACGTTGTTGTACGGATTGTCCTTCGCGCTCTCCAGAAGGATGGCGTCCTTCTTGGGGCTCAGGCCCGCGTCGAGCGCGAAGTTGTTGTTGACGGCGGCGACGTCGACGTCGTCCAACGAGCGCGGCAGCTGGGCCGCTTCGAGTTCCTTGAAGGTGAGGTGCTTCGGGTTCTTCACGACGTCCTTGGCAGTCGCGTTCACCCCTGCGTCCTTCTTGAGCCCGATCACGCCCTGGGAGGCGAGGAGTTCGAGCGCCCTCGCCTCATTGGTCGCGTCGTTGGGCAGCGCGACCTTGGCCCCGTCGCGCAGCTTCGTGACGTCGTCGGTCTTCTTGGAGTAGAAGCCGAGCGGCGGCAGGTAGACCTGCGTGACGGAGGTCAGCGTCGTGCCCTTGGACTTGTTGAAGTCGTCCAGGTACGGCTTGTGCTGGTACAGGTTGGCGTCGAGCTCGCCCTGCTGGAGCGCGGTGTCCGGCAGGACGTAGTCCGTGAACTCCTTGATCTCTAGGTCGAGTCCGGCCTTCTTCGCCAGGTTCTTCTGTACGTACGCGAGGACTTCGCCGGCCGGGGTCGGGGTGGCGCCGACGACGAGCTTGCCGTCGTCGCCGCCCGCGTCGGCCTTGTCGGACCCGCAGGCCGTCAGGCCGAGCGCGAGGGCTGCGGCGACGACGGCGGCGGGAATCGTGAACGTACGCATCAGAACGAGGGGAGGACGGAGCCCGCGTACTTGTCCTCGATGAACTTCTTCACCTGGGGCGACGTCAGGAGCTTGGCGAGCTTCTTCACGCGCGGGTCGCTCTCGTTGCCCTCCTTCACGGCGAGGACGTTGTTGTACGCGTTGTTCTTCGTCGACTCCAGGGCGAGCGCGTCCTTGGCGGGCTTGAGGTCGGCGCCCAGCGCGTAGTTGCCGTTGATGACCGCGGCCTCGACGTCGGGGAGGGAGCGCGGGGTCTGGGCCGCCTCGACCTCCTTGAACGTCAGGTCCTTCGGGTTCTTCGCGATGTCCTGCGGGGTCGCGGTGGACTCCTTGCCGGACTTGAGGGTGATGACCTTGTTCGCGGCGAGGAAGCGCAGGGCGCGGCTCTCGTTGTCGGCGTCGTTCGGAAGGGCGATGGTGCCGCCCTTCTTGAGGTCCGCGAGCTTCTTGACCTTCTTGGAGTAGAGGCCGAGCGGCTCCAGGTGGACGACGGCGACCGACTTGAGGTGCGTGCCGTTCTTCTTGTTGAAGTCCTCGAGGTAGGGCTGGGTCTGGAAGTAGTTGGCGTCGACCGACCCGTCCTCGGTCGCCGTGTTCGGCGTGACGTAGTCGGTGAACTCCTTGACCTCGAGGTTGAGGCCTTCCTTCTTCGCCAGGTTCTTCTTGATGTAGTCGAGGATCTCGGCGTGCGGCACGGCGGTCGCGGCGACGACGAGCTTGTCCGACGCCTTGGCCTTGGTGTCGCCCTTGTCGGAACCGCAGGCCGCGAGGCCCAGGGTGAGGGCGCCGGTGGCGAGGACAGCTGCGGTGATCTTGGTGGTGTTACGCACGAAAAGTGCCTTTCTCCATGGGTGGTGCAACCCGCCGGGTGGGGCGGGGAGTCAGTTCTCCTGCCGGAGCTCGGATCTCCTGCGGAGCGGGGCGGGGTGTCTCAGGCGCTGGTGGACGGCATCCCGAAGAACGCGCGGAAGCGGAGCGGTTCCCCGCCCTTGCCCGCGCGGCGGTGCAGGACGCGCGCGCCGCTGTCGCCCGCGAACTGGATGAGCGAGATGACGACGGCGAGGACGGCGACGGTGATCCACATGAGGTTCGACTCGAAGCGCTGGTAGCCGTAGCGGATGGCGATGTCGCCGAGGCCGCCCGCGCCGACCGTGCCGGCCATCGCGGAGTAGCCGATGAGGGCGACGATCGTCGTGGTGGTCGCCGAGATCAGGGACGGCAGCGACTCCGGTACGAGGACCTTGCGCACGACGGTCCAGGTGTTGCCGCCCATCGACTGCACGGCCTCGACCAGGCCGCCGTCGACCTCGCGCACGGACGTCTCGACGAGCCGCGCGAAGAACGGGATGGCGCCGATGGCGAGCGGCACGATGGCGGCCTCGCGGCCGATGGTGGTGCCGACGATCGCGCGGGTGAAGCCCATGAGGGCGACCATCAGGATGATGAAGGGCATCGAGCGGACGATGTTCACGACCTGTCCGATGACCTTGTTCACCAGGGCGTTCTGCAGCAGGCCGCCGCGGTCGGTGAGGACCAGCAGGACGCCCAGCGGCAGACCGGCGATGACGGCGATCAGCGTGGACCAGCCGACCATGTAGAAGGTGTCCCAACATGCCTGGGACAGCAGCGGCTGCATCTCCGACCAGGTCACTTGGTGACACCTTCCTTCAGCAGTACGGAGGGCTGCTCGCCCTGGATCTCGACCTGGAGGCCCTGTTCGCGCAGGAAGCCGATCGGGACGACGTTCTCGTCGTAGCGGCCGGGCAGTTCGATGCGCATGCGGCCGACCTGCTTGCCGGCGACGGTGTCCATCGCGGCGCCGAGGATCGAGATGTCGATGTTGTACGTGCGCGAGAGCTGCGAGATGACGGGCTGGGTCGTCGACTCCCCGTGGAAGGTGACGTCGATGACGGTGCGGTCCGCGCCGGAGGCGTCGCCGCTGACCGGGAAGAGCGCGGCGGCCAGTTCGGAGCCGGGGGTGGCGAGCAGTTCGCTGACGGTGCCGGACTCGACGATCCGTCCGCGCTCCATGAGGGCGGCGGAGTCGCAGACGGTCTTGACGACGTCCATCTCGTGGGTGATGAGCAGGACGGTCAGGCCGAGCTGCCGGTTGAGGTCGCGCAGCAGGTGCAGGATCGAGCGGGTGGTCTCCGGGTCGAGGGCGCTGGTCGCCTCGTCGGAGAGCAGCACCTTCGGGTCGCCGGCCAGGGCGCGGGCGATGCCGACGCGCTGCTTCTGGCCGCCGGAGAGCTGGGCCGGATAGGACTTGGCCTTGTCGGCGAGGCCGACCAGGTCGAGGAGTTCCCGCGCCTTGGCGGAACGTTCCTTCCCCGACTTGCCGAGGATCTCCAGCGGCAGCTCGATGTTGTCCTGGACGGTGCGCGAGGACAGCAGGTTGAAGTGCTGGAAGACCATGCCGATGCGGCTGCGCGCCTCGCGCAGCTCCTTGCCGGCGCGCGCGCCCCGGCCGGCGAGGGCGGTGAGGTCCTGGCCTGCCACCGTCACGATGCCCGCGGTGGGGCGCTCGAGGAGGTTCACGCAGCGGATCAGCGAGGACTTGCCGGCGCCTGACTGACCGATGACGCCGTACACCTCGCCCTCGCGCACGTGCAGATCGACGCCGTCGAGGGCGGTGACCTCTCGGCCGCGCGAGCGGTAGACCTTTGTGAGGCCCTGGGTGGTGATCACGTGGGTTTCCGTCACTGTCGAGTGCGCGGCACGGGTGGCGCCGGGCACGGGATTTCGGGAACTTGCGGAGTTTCCGGGCGCGGCAGGCTCTCGCTCCGGACACGGAGCGGTACTGGCTTCAGTACGGAGAATCTGTACGCGGGGCAGGCCCGGTCGCGTAGGTGAACTGCTTCTCCTGGCGGAGTCACTCCCTACGGACAGGGCGCGCGGGTCTCGCTTCGGGGCGCGAGATCGGTGCGGGGGCCCTCAGAAGGCGCACATTCGACACATACAACGAGCACCGGGCGTCATCGTCGCCTCGGTCGCAAGGGTGCGGCTGCTCGTCGTGGTCATGCGGTAAGTAAAACAGACGTGAGGACGCGCCCGGCCCGGCTGTCCGTATAGCGGACAGGTCCTGACCGGGCGCGTACGGTCGCTCACGCTTCGGCGGTGATCTCCACGCCGGCGTCCGTGACCTGCGCCGATACGGCGGACAGGTCCTTCACCACGACGTCCGCGGACAGCTCGTGGGCCTCGTGCGTTGTGGTCAACGCCACGGTCGTCATGGCGCCCGCGCGGCCCGCCGTGAGACCGGCGGGGGCGTCCTCGAAGACGACGCAGCGCGAGGGGTCCATGCCCAGCTTCCGGGCGGCGAGCAGGAACGGCTCCGGGTCCGGCTTGCCGCGCGTGATGTCGTCGGCGGCGATGAGCAACGGCGGCTCGATGCCGACCGCGGCGAGGCGGGCCTCGGCCAGGCGGCGGGTGGCGGAGGTGACGACGGCCCAGCGCCCGTCGGGCAGCGAGCCGAGCAGTTCCAGGGTGCCGGGCAGGACGCGGGTGCCGCCGTTGGGCACGTCCTCGACCTCCAGCTCCTCGATCCGCGCCACGGCCTCGGCCACCTTCTCGGCGGGCAGCAGATCGGCGGCGATCTCGGCGGCGGGGCGGCCGTGCAGCTCCACGGTGGCGAAGTCCTCGGCGGTGATCCCGTACTCCTGCGCCCAGCGGGTCCAGCAGCGGTACACCGACTCCATGGACGAGAGCAGGGTTCCGTCGTTGTCGAACAGCAGGGCGTCAGCGGTGATCTTCATGTTTCCCAAGGTTAAAGGGCACACCGGGGGCGAGCGCATCGGGTCTTTTGGCCCGTAATAGGGTCTGGGCCATGCTTGATGCCCTGACCCTGGCGACGGGTCTCGCCGCACTCGCGCTCGGCGCGTGGTGCGGTTTCGCCGCCTACCGCGACCAGCCGACCAAGGACTGGCACTTCATCGGCATGGCCGTGGTCTCGGTACTGGCGCTCGTCCAGCTGGTGGTCGGCATCGTGCAGCTGGCGCGGGGCGAGAAGCCGGAGCAGGGCACGACGATCTTCGTCGCGTATCTGATCGGCGCGTTCGCGTGCGTTCCGGCGACCGGCTTCATGTCGCTCGCGGAGCGGACCCGCTGGGGTTCGGCGACGGTGGCCGCCGGTGGCGTGGTGCTCACCGTGCTCGAAGTGCGGCTCTTCGACATCTGGGGAGGATGAGGTGGCTGTGGCCTCTTCGGACAGCAAGGACGGGCAGCGGCGCCGGCTGATCAGCGGGCCCGGCATGCTGCTGGTGTGGCTCTACGGCGTGATGGTCGTCGGGGCCGTGTCGCGCTCCGTCGTGCAGATCTCCACCGAGTTCGACAAGGCCCCGCTGGCGTACTCGCTGTCCGCGCTGGCCGGGGTCGTGTACGGGTTCATCACGTACTCCCTGGTGCGCGGCGGGGACGCCGCGCGGCGGGCCGCTTTCGTGTGCTGCGCGCTGGAGTTGGCGGGTGTGCTGATCGTGGGCACCTGGACGCTGATCGAGCCGTCGGCCTTCCCGGACGCGACCGTGTGGTCGGACTACGGGATGGGCTATCTGTTCATTCCGGTGCTGCTGCCGCTGACCGCGATGTACTGGCTGCGCAAGGGTGTGCTGCAGCGGCAGCAGCCGGAAGTGGCGGGCTGACGCTCAGGCGGTCGCCGCGAAGGCGGTCGCCGCCGAGGCCGCGCCGACGTCCTTGGCCAGGGTCACCAGGGTGAGCCGGTCGTCGACGCGCTTGGTGGCCACGGGTTCGTAGCCGTGCTTGCGGTAGAGCCGCAGGTTGTGCTCGCTGCGGTGGCCGGTGAGGAGTTCGAAGCGCTTGGCCGTGCCCGCCGTGCCGAGTTCGGCCTCCACCGCGGCGAGGAGACGGCCGCCGAGACCGTGCCGCTGCATCCGCGGGTGCACGATGAGTTTGTTGATCCGGGCCGTGCCGTCCGCGCCGATCGTGCCGCGCACGGAGGCCACCACTTCGTCCCCGAGGCGGGCCACCAGGACGGCGCCGCCCGTCAGTTCGGCCCTGACCGAGTCGAGGGACTGTGTGAGCGGCTCCATCGAGTAGTCGCCGTAGAGCTGCGCCTCGCTCTGGTAGCAGAGGTACTGCAGCTTGAGTATCTGCTCGGTGTCCGCTTCGGTCGCCGCAGAGATGGTCACGCTCATGCCCATGTGTGCATGCCTCCCGCTCACCTGTCCGCCGGTTGTCCTTCACCCTTTTCCCCTACGGGCCGTGGGCGCAACCTCGGCGGCGAGGATTCTGCGCAGGCATCCCAGACATCTGGAACGTTCCGGCCCAAGACTGCCCTGTGACATACCCAACTCACCTGCGATTTCACGGTAAGTGAGGTCATGCGGGGACAGCAGCGCATCGATGAGGCGGGGGCAGCGTCCGGGCAGCCGGCTCACCGCGGCGCGCAGGGTGCGGGCGCGTTCCCCGGCCAGGGCGTGCTGCTCGGGGTCGAAGTCGAGGCCGTCGGCGGCGGGTTCGGTCGCGTACGCCTGCTCGCGCACCGCGGTACGTCGCTGGAGTCGGGCCTCCGCGCGGACGGTCGCCGCGAGCCAGGCCGCCGGGTCGGACGGCGGCCCTTGGGCGTCGAGGCGCTCCAACAGGCGGACCCAGACGGCCTGTTCGAGGTCGCCGGGCTCGGCGGCGCCGGGCAGTTCGGCACGGACCTCCGCCGCGAGCAGGGGGCGCAGGGTGTCGATCACGGAGTCGTAGGTCATGCCCGGCGGGACGCGGCCGCCCCGGCGCGAGGTTGCGGGGGCGGCCGTCGATCACTCCAACCGGCGGCTGCGGATCAGCCGTTGACGAAGTCCGCCCGGGCGAGGAGCGCCGTGTCGCAGTTGTCCGAGAAGATCCCGTCGATGCCGGTCTCGTAGTACGCCTTGAAGGCGCCGAAGGCGTCGCCGTAGGCGTTCGGGTCGGTGCCCTTCTTGAAGTCGGCGGGCAGGAAGGTGTTCTCGTTGCGCATCGTGTACGGGTGCAGGATCAGTCCGGCGGCATGCGCGTCCTTGACGAGGGTGGTCGGCTGCTGGAGCTTGCCCGCCGCGTCCTTGGGGATGATCAGGTCCAGGGTCGGGCCGATGCCCTGCGCATACCTCGCGATCTCCCTGAGCCCCTTGGGCGTGATCAGGTCGGCGACGGTGCGCGGGTCGCCGATGTCGACGAAGTCCGCGGGGCGGGAGTCCGCCGTGGAGAGCAGGACGGCGAGCGGGTTGTCGACCAGCTTGTTCAGCCGCTGGATGCTGGTCGGCTCGAAGGACTGCAGGATGACGGGCGAGTTCTTCCGGTGCAGCCCGTGCGCGCGCAGGATCTTCGCGAGGCGCTCCTCCAGGCCGAGACCCAGCTTGCGGAAGTACGTGGGGTGCTTGGTCTCCGGGTAGATCCACACCTCGCGGCCGCGCTTCCTGCTCTGCTCGGCGCGCCATGCGAGGACCTCTTCGAAGGTGGGGATCTCCCAGCGGCCGTCGTAGAGCGTGTTGCGCTGGCGGTTGCCCGGGATGCGCTCCTTGGCGCGCAGGGTCTTCAGTTCGGCGAGGGTGAAGTCCTCGGTGAACCAGCCCGTGGTCGAGACGCCGTCGATGACCTTCGTGGTCTTGCGGGAGGCGAACTCGGGGTGCGCCGACACGTCCGTGGTGCCGCCGATCTCCGGTTCGTGACGGCAGACGAGGTGGCCGTCCTTGGTCGGGCAGATGTCACCGGCCTCGACGACGTGCGCGCCCATGTCGAGCGCCAACTGGTACGAGCCCAGGGTGTGCTCCGGGCGGTAGCCGCTGGCGCCGCGGTGCCCGATGACGGTCGGCACGGGCAGACCCTTCACGCCCTGCCCCGAGTGATTCCCGCCACTGCCGCGGTCGGCGGCTCTGGCGACGCCGGGCGAGGCGAGGGCGGCCGCACCCGCGCTCAGCACCGCGGCGCCGAGCAGCGAGCGCCTGCCCACCGCCCCCTGCGTGTGCGCCCCCTGTGCGTCCTGCGCCGCCTGTGACTTCTCGTTCCCCATGAAGCACTCCTCCCACCGAGCACGGCCCGACTACCGCCTTGCACCTGTCAAAGCGGGACCGATGCTAGGTGCCCGGGAGTGACGAGTGGGAGACCTCGGACGGAACGTCAGGGTGAGGCGGGATGACGCCTGGGCGTCGCGAGGACATCAACAGGGCGCGACCGCAGGTAAATAACTGTCAACTCTGTGTATCCGGTCCGTGAACCCGATGTGCAGTGGGTACCCGGCCGCGAGTATCGTCCTCACCTGCACATACCCACGTACGTTCTCAGTCCGTTCCTTGACACCGGAGGGCCCGTTGTCCCGCTTCGCGCTCATCAAGGCAGTGCTCGGTCCGATCATGCGCCTGATGTTCCCCACCCGTGTGGAAGGCGCCGAAAACATCCCGGGCACCGGCCCCGTCATTCTGGCGGGCAACCACCTGACGTTCATCGACTCCATGATCCTCCCGCTGGTCTGCGACCGGCAGGTGTGCTTCATCGGCAAGGACGAGTACGTCACCGGCAAGACCCTCAAGGGCCGCCTCATGGCGTGGTTCTTCACCGGCGTCGGCATGATCCCGGTGGACCGCGACGGGGCCAACGGCGGTGTGGCCGCGCTGATGACCGGCCGCCGCATCCTGGAAGAGGGCAGGATCTTCGGGATCTACCCGGAGGGCACCCGCTCCCCCGACGGCCGGCTCTACCGCGGCCGCACGGGCATCGCTCGGCTGACCTTGATGACCGGGGCGCCCGTCGTGCCGTTCGCGATGATCGGCACGGACAAGCTGCAGCCGGGTGGTTCGGGGATGCCGAAGCCCGGCCGGGTCACCGTCCGCTTCGGTGAGCCGATGGAGTTCTCCCGCTACGACGGGATGGGGCGCGACCGGTACGTGCTGCGGGCCGTGACCGACTCCGTGATGGCGGAGGTCATGCGCCTGTCGGGCCAGGAGTACGTCGACATGTACGCCACGAAGGCGAAGGCCGCTTAGCCGGAAAACGCCGAGGCCCCGTGGACCGGAGATCTCCGGTCCACGGGGCCTCGGCGTTTTCTGGCCGGGGACTACTTCTCCAGGTGCTGGCCACGCAGCAGGAACCAGGCCGCGACCGCCGTGGCCAGCAGGACCGCCGCGCCCACTCCGGCCGCCACCTGCAGGCCGTCCACGAACGCCGTCTGCGCCGAGGAGAGCAGGTCGGCCGCCTGCTGGGCAGGGAGCGCCGAGGCCGATTCGACCGCGCCGCCCAGCGACTCGTGGGCGGCCGAGGCCACGTCGGCCGGGGTGCCCGGGGGCGCCGTGAAGCCCGCGTAGACGCCGGTGACGATGGAGCCGAGCACGGCGATGCCGAGGGCCGCGCCGAGTTCGTACGCCGTCTCGGAGACCGCCGACGCGGCGCCCGCCTGTTCCTTCGGCACGCTGGACAGGATCACGTCGGCCGTGACCGTGAACGAGAAGCCGGCGCCCACGCCGACGACCAGGAGCACGGCGCCGAGCAGTGGGTAGCCGGTCGTCTGGCTCAGGGTGGTGAGCGCGGCCAGGGCCAGGCCCACGGCCGCGAGACCGCCCGCGACGACGGCGCGCACCGAGAAGCGGCGCGCCACCGTGCCCGCGATCAGGCCGGCCACCACCGCGCCCACCGCGGCGGGCAGTTCGGCGAGCCCCGCCTCGAACGGCTGCCGTCCCTGGACCAGTTGGAGGAACTGGGACAGGAAGAAGACGAGGCCGGACAGGCCGAGGATGGTCAGCAGGTCGGCGAGTACGGCGCCCGAGAAGCCGCGGTTGCGGAACAGGCGCATGTCCAGCAGGGGTGAGTCGAGCGTGAGTTGGCGGCGGACGAACCAGGTGAGCGCGGCCGCGCCGACGACCAGGGAGACGGCCGCGTCCCAGCTCACGCCGTGCGCCGCGGCTTCCTTCACCGCGTAGACGACACCGATCATGCCGATCAGGGACAGCACGACACTGATCAGGTCCCAGGGTCCGGGCACGGGGTTCTTCGACTCGGGGATGAGCTTCGCGCCGACCACGACGAGGACGGCCATGACGGGCAGGTTGATGAGGAAGACCGAGCCCCACCAGAAGTGTTCGAGCAGGAATCCGCCGACCACGGGGCCGACCGCGGCACCCGCCGACGCCATGGCGCCCCAGATGCCGACGGCCAGCGAACGCTCGCGCGGGTCGTGGAAGATGTTGCGGATCAGGGCCAGGGTCGACGGCATGAGCGTCGCACCCGCCACGCCCAGCAGGGCGCGGGCCAGGATCATCAGTTCGGGTGTGGTGGCGTAGGCGTTGAGGACCGAGACCGCGCCGAACGCGACGGCGCCCACGAGCAGCAGCTTCTTGCGGCCGATGCGGTCGCCGAGGCTGCCCATGGAGACGAGGAGCCCGGCGATGACGAACGAGTAGACGTCGCCGATCCACAGCAGCTGCGTACCGGAGGGCTTGAGGTCCTCGCTGATGTACGGGGTCGCGAGGCCGAGGACGGTCGCGTCCACGGCGACGAGCAGCACGGCGAGCACGAGGACGGACAGGGCGAGCCACCGTCCGGGGCGCGACACCACCTCCGCCGCGGATGTGCGCTGCTTTGTGCTGGTCATGGTTCCACGCTCCGTCTGGCGCCGCCGAGCAGCAGCTCGGCGATCATGAATGGGAAGTCCTTCGCCGCCACGCGGCCGTCCTGTACGGCCCAGGCGCCGCTGCCGATGAGGCCGTAGAGCGCCTCGGTCAGCCATGCGGGGGTCAGATCGATCCGGAACTCGCCCTGTTCCTGGCCGCGCCGGAACAGCGCGCTGATCCGGGCGTCCAGGCGGGCCCAGCCCTCGTGCTGTCCGTCGCCCTCGAAGAGCTGGTTCTCCGTGACGAGGAAGGCGAGCAGCGGGGCGGACGCCTCTATCTCGGCGATGAGCCGGCGCAGCGCGTCCTCGGCCCGGCCGTCGTCGAGGCGGGCCCGGTCGAGGGCGGTCTCGCACTCGTGGATGCCCAGGTCCTCCAGGGCCCGCACGAGGGCGTCGCGGCCCGCGAAGTGCCGGTGCAGCGTGGCGCGGCTGATGCCCGCGGCCCGCGCGACCTCGTCCATGGTGGCCGTGGACTTGCGGGTGAGCAGGGCGGCGGCGCTGCGCAGCATCTGTTCACGATCGACTGACATGAGACGAGGATAAACCAGATGAGACACACTTGTCTCATCGAAAGGGTCGCCAGTGACTGCAGTGGCTCGTGCGCTCACCTGGTGTTACGACTGTCGGTACGTTCGGGTTCCGGGAGGTACGGGCATGGGGTGCTGCATCTTCGCGGCGATGGCGGCGATCGGGCCGCGGGTCGCGCTCGTGATCACCTGGCTGTTCACCAATCTGGTGGACCGGGCCTTCAACGGCGTTCTGCTGCCCCTGGCCGGGCTGCTCCTGCTGCCATGGACGACCCTGGGGTACGTCTTCGCGTACGCCCCCGTCGTGGGGGTGCGGGGCATCGGGTGGATCGTGGTGCTGTGCGGGCTGCTGCTCGACCTGTCGAGCTATGGGAGCGGGGCGCGAGCCCGCCGCTGAGCCTGCCGCACAGCAGGGCCCGGTTCGTCCACGGATGGACGAACCGGGCCCTGCCCGCTGTCTGTCGGCGCTACTTCTTCGCGTCGGCCCAGTCGCGCTGCACCGTCAGGTCCTGCTTGACCTCGGCGAGCTGGACGGCGACCGCACTCGGCGCCGTGCCGCCGCGCCCGGAGCGGGAGGCCAGGGCGCCCTTGACGTTCAGGACGGTGCGGACCTCGGGCGTCAGGTGCTCGGAGATCTTCGCGAACTGCTCGTCGGTGAGCTGGTCGAGCTCGATGCCGCCCGCCTCGCACTCCTTGACGCACTCCCCCGCGACCTCGTGCGCGACGCGGAACGGCACGCCCTGCTTCACCAGCCACTCGGCGATGTCCGTGGCGAGCGAGAACCCGGCCGGGGCGAGCTCCTCCATGCGCTCCCGGTTGACCGTGAGCGTGGCCATCATTCCGGTGAACGCGGGGAGCAGGATCTCGAGCTGGTCGCAGGAGTCGAAGACCGGCTCCTTGTCCTCCTGGAGGTCGCGGTTGTAGGCGAGCGGCAGCGCCTTGAGGGTCGCCATCAGGCCCGTGAGGTTGCCGATGAGACGGCCGGACTTGCCGCGCGCCAGCTCGGCGATGTCCGGGTTCTTCTTCTGCGGCATGATCGACGAGCCGGTGGAGAAGGCGTCGTGGAGGGTGACGAAGGAGAACTCCTTCGTGTTCCAGATGATGATCTCCTCCGCGATGCGCGAGAGGTTCACCCCGATCATCGACGTGATGAAGGCGAACTCGGCGACGAAGTCCCGCGAGGCCGTGCCGTCGATGGAGTTGGCGACGGAACCGCGCTCGAAGCCGAGGTCCTGCGCGACCGCGACGGGGTCGAGCCCGAGGGAGGAACCCGCGAGGGCGCCGGAGCCGTACGGCGAGACCGCGGTCCGCTCGTCCCACTGCCGCAGCCGCTCCGCGTCCCGGGACAGGGGCTGGACGTGGGCCAGGATCTGGTGGGCGAAGAGCACCGGCTGGGCGTGCTGGAGGTGGGTGCGGCCCGGCATCGCGACGTCCGGGTGCGCCTCGGCGAGTCCGACCAGCGCCTCCTGCAGGTCGGCGATCAGGCCGCCGATGACGCGGGCGTGGTCGCGCAGGTACATCCGGAAGAGCGTCGCCACCTGGTCGTTGCGCGAGCGGCCCGCGCGCAGCTTGCCGCCGAGGTCCGCGCCGAGGCGCTCGAGAAGGCCGCGCTCCAGCGCGGTGTGCACGTCCTCGTCGGCGACGGTGCCGACGAAGGAGCCGTCCGCGACGTCGGCCTCCAGCTGGTCGAGCCCGGCGATCATGCGGGTCAGCTCGTCCTCGGTGAGCAGACCGGCCTTGTGGAGCACGCGCGCGTGGGCGCGGGAGCCCGCGATGTCGTACGGGGCGAGGCGCCAGTCGAAGTGGACGGAGGCGGAGAGTTTCGCCAGGGCCTCGGACGGCCCGTCGGCGAAACGGGCGCCCCAGAGGCGGACATCGCCGGTGTTGCTGCTCACGTGCTCTGCTCCTCAAGCCGGGTGACGTGCGACCACTTGCACTGGCCACAGTATCGCTATGCATGATTATGCAGAGTCACGCATGAATCGTCAATCCCGTGGGTGCTGCGCCATACTGCCCGCATGGGTAAAAGCCACGAGCGCATAGACGGCCGCCTGCGCGCCTTCATCGAGTCACAGCCGATCTTCTTCACCGCGACAGCGCCGCTGTCCGGCGACGGCACGGTGAACCTCTCCCCGAAGGGCCTCAAGGGCTCCTTCGCCGTCCTCGACGAACTGACCGTCGCCTACCTCGACTTCGCGGGGTCCAACGCCGAGACCATCGCGCATCTGCGCGAGAACGGCCGGATCACGCTCATGTGGTGCGCCTTCGACGGCCCGCCGAGCATCGTCCGGGTGCACGGCCGGGGCGAGCCCGTCTTCCGTGACGACCCGCGCTTCGCCGAGCTCCTCGGGCACTTCCAGGACGTCGACCCGACACGGAACGGCCTGCGCGCGATCATCGTCGTACGCGCCGAACTCATCCGCGACACCTGCGGATACGCGGTGCCCTTCATGACGTTCGACGAGGAGCGCTCCCTGCACGGCGACTTCTTCGCGCGCAAGGACGACGAGGCCCTCGACGCGTACTTCCAGAAGAAGGAATACATCGGGACGAGCCTGGACGGACTACCGGGGCTGCCGTTGCCGCTGCCGCCCGCTACGTTCTGAGCCATGCGCCTTCTGCGCCCTTTAGGGCCTCTTCGTGCCGTAATCGCCACCGCCGTCGTCTTCTTGTGCGCGCTCGGCGCCGCCCCGCCGGGTGGTGGCGCCGCCCCGCTGCCCGCCCGCATGGCGGACACCGGCGGTGGCAGCCAGCTGATCACCGCCGGGGCACCCCGTGCGTCCTCGACGCGCGGCACCGTGACCTGGTGGGACCGGCGGGCGAACGGCCGCTGGGTGAAGACCGGTTCGGCGCCCGCCCGGTTCGGAGCGAAGGGACTCGTCGAGGGCGCGCGGCGCAAGCAGGGCACCAACACCACACCTGCCGGGCTCTACGATCTGCCGTTCGCCTTCGGCACCGCGACGGCGCCGGCCGGGACCCGGGTGACCTACCGCCCGGTGCGCTCCACGTCCTGGTGGTGCCAGGACAACGACTCGCGCTCCTACAACCGCTGGACCCAGCCGCGCCCGCGCGACTGCCGCGCCTCCGAGTCCGAGCATCTGGCCGACTACCGCACGCAGTACGCCCATGCGCTGGTGATCGGCTTCAACTACCACCGTCCGGTGCGCGGCCGCGGCGCCGGAATCTTCCTCCATGTCAACGGGCGTGCGGCGACGGCCGGTTGCGTGTCCGTTGCGCAGGCGGACATGCGGCGGATCCTGTCCTGGGTGTCGCCGGCGAAGGCGCCACACATGGCGATCGGCACGTCGGGCGGGGCCACGGCGCTCACCCGGTACTGATACGCGTGTAGCGACCACATATCGAGACGGGGTTGCGGGCGCCCCGCGCGGCGACGTTGCATCGCCCGGTGCACAGCGATACCGAACAGACGATCCCCACCCGCCCCGAGGCGAGCGGGCCCGCCGACCGGGCGGCCCGCCTCGCGGTCACCGTGTTCCCCGTACTCGTGCTCGTCGCGGGGGCCTGGGGCCTTGCCACCCCGGACGTCTTCGCCGGGTGGGGAACGAACGTCCCCTATCTGCTGGGCATCGTGATGTTCTGCATGGGTCTGACCATGACCCTCACGGACTTCAAGGGCGTCGCCCAGCGCCCGTGGGCGGTGGGGCTCGGACTCGTCGCGCACTACGTGATCATGCCGGGGCTCGGCTGGCTCATCGCCCATGCACTCGGCCTGTCCCCGCAGTTGGCGGCCGGGGTCATCCTCGTCGGCTGCGCGCCGAGCGGCACCGCGTCCAACGTCGTGACCTTCCTGGCGCGGGGCGACGTGGCCCTCTCGGTCTCCGTCGCCACCGTCTCCACGGTCCTCGCGCCCCTGATCACCCCGCCGCTGACGCTGCTGCTCGCGGGCGCGTACCTGCCCGTGGACGCGGGGTCGATGATGACGGACATCCTCAAGACGGTGCTGCTGCCCGTGCTGGGCGGCCTGGTCGTACGGCTGCTCCTCGGTCGGCTCGTCGACCGGCTGCTCCCCTTCCTGCCGTGGCTGTCCGCGCTGACCATCGCGGTGATCGTCGCCGTCGTCGTCGCCGGCAGCGCCGACGCGATCAAGTCGGCGGCCGCTCTCGTGCTGCTGGCCGTGGTGCTGCACAACGGGCTCGGCCTCGCCCTCGGGTACGGCGCCGGCAAGGTCGCCCGGCTCGGGCCTCCGGCCTCGCGCGCGATGGCCTTCGAGGTCGGCATGCAGAACTCCGGCCTCGCCGCATCCCTCGCCACCGCCCACTTCAGTCCCCTGGCCGCCCTGCCCGCCGCCGTCTTCTCGGTCTGGCACAACGTGTCGGGCGCGCTCGTCGCCGCCTGGATGTCTCACCGCGCCAGGGCGACGGGCGCGGCGTCGGAGACATCCGCCGCAAGCACCTGCACCACAACTACTGCCACTCCCGCCTCCGGCTCCGCTTCCACTTCCACTTCCACTTCCACTTCCACTTCCACTTCCACTTCCACCGATCAGGGTTGATTCCCTGACCGAGGAAGACAGAAGCCGGCCAAGTCAACACTGGACAGGTGTAGACAGGTCGGCTTCTTCGTGTCTACCGTCTAGACATGCCTGGACAGGTTCATAAGCATCACCGCGTAGCCCACGTGCTGGCCGAGGAGATCCGCACGGGCGTGCACGCCGACGGCAGCAGGCTGCCCGGTGAGCACGCTCTGCGGGAGCGCTTCGGCGTCAGCCGGACGACCGTGCGACAGGCCCTGAGCGTCCTCGGTGAGCAGGGGCTCATCGAGACCCACGCGGGCATCGGCTCGATCGTCACCTTCGACGGGACCCCGCTCGACCAGCAACTCGGCTGGACCCGGGCGCTCGCCGCGCAGGGCACCGAGCTCACGACACGCACCCTGCGGTTCGAGCGGATACGGGACGCGGCGCTCGCCGCCGAGCTCGGTCTGGACAGCGACGCGTTCATCGCTCTCGACCGTGTGCGGCGCCTGTCCGACGGGCACGGCGTCTCGCTGGAGTTCAGCCGGGTACCGGCCGTCGGCGCCCTGGCCGATCTGGCCGAGCGCGGCCTCGACGGCGACTCCCTCAGCCGCACCCTCGCCGCGGCGGGACGGATCCCCGACTCCGGCGACGCCCACATCGCCGTCGCCGGGCTCGAAGCGGCCGACGCCGCTGCCCTGCACCGCACCCCCGGCGAGTCCTTCCTCCGCGTCGCCCAGGTCTTCCGCGACGCGGACGGCGACGTGGTCGAGCAGGTCACGAGCCTGCTGGATCCGTCCCGGTTCCAACTGCACGTACGTACCGGCCGAGGAGGCCATCCGTGAGCTCCATCCCCGATTCCGCTCTCTTCGACCGTGCCGTCGGCGCCTTCTACGGGCTTGCGCTCGGTGACGCCCTCGGCATGCCGACCCAGGTCATGTCGCGCGCGGACGTCGTCCGCGTCTACGGCGCGCTGCAGGGCTTCGAGCCCGCGCGACCCGACAACCCGGTCAGTGCCGGGATGCCCGCCGGGTCCGTCACCGACGACACGGACCAGGCCGTCATCGTGGCGCGGCTGATCGTGGAGGGAGGCGGGCACGTCGACCCGCTGCGGTTCGCCGGGGAACTCCTCAGCTGGGAGCGGGAGATGAAGGCCAAGGGATCCTTCGACCTGCTCGGCCCGTCGACCAAGGCGGCGCTGGATGCGGTGGCGCAGGGCACCGATCCGAAGGAGGCAGGCAAGTACGGCACGACGAACGGCGCCGCGATGCGGGTCACGCCGGTCGGCATCGCCTTCTCCTGCGCCGCGGACATGGAGTCCTTCCTCGACCGGGTCGTCGAGTCCTGCCAGGTCACGCATGACACGACCGTCGGCATCGCGGGTGCGGCGGCCGTCGCCGCGGCCGTCTCGACCGGCGTCGCGGGCGGTTCGCTCGACGACGCCTTCGATGCCGCGATCACCGCGTCGGCGGCCGGGGCCCGGCGCGGCCACTGGATTGCGGGCGCCAGCATCTCGGCGCGGATCGGCTGGGCCCGCGAGCTGGTCGCCGGTCTCGACGAGGCCGCCGCCCTCGACCGGATCGACGCGCTCATCGGCACGAGCGTCGCCAGCCAGGAGTCCGTGCCCGCGGCGTTCGCCGTACTGGCCCTGACCGAGGGCGATCCGTGGCGCGCGGCGCTCCTCGCGGCGAACCTCGGCGGCGACAGCGACACGATCGGTGCCATCGCGGGCGCGATCGCCGGTTCCGTACGTGGTCTGGGCGCGCTGCCCGCGGACGCCGTACGCACGCTGCGCCGGGTCAACCAGCTCGAACTCGAGCCGCTGACCGCTCAATTGCTCACTCATCGCTGACATCGCTGACGTCACTGACATCGCTGGCTCCCCCGTCCTCTTCCCTCTTCACACTCGCGCGCTCGACATCTCAAAAACTCACAAATTCGCGAACTCGCGAACTCACGAACTCGCGCTTGCGCGACCCGTCGCCCAAGCCCCTCACCTCTCATACACCGCTCAGAGCAAGGAGGTTCCGCGATGGCCGCTTCAACGAAGAACGACCGCGTCGGCGCCGTGGAGACCCGAGGGATCGAACCGGTCCCCGACAGCGAGCGGCACGGCCACGCGAGCCAGATGTTCTGGACGTGGTTCGCCGCCAACATCTCGATCCTCGGGCTGCCGCTCGGTGCGACGCTGGTCGCCTTCCGCGGCCTGAACATCTGGCAGGCCGTGCTCGTCGCGGTCGTCGGCTCGGTCGGGTCGTTCGCCCTCGTCGGCGCGCTCAGCCTGGCGGGCAAGAAGGGCGGGGCGCCCGCCCTGACGTTGTCCCGCGCGGTGTTCGGGCAGCGCGGCAACCACGGGCCCACGCTGGTGACGTGGCTCAGCCGGGTCGGCTGGGAGACGATCACGACGACCACGGCGGCGTACGCGCTCCTCGCCCTCCTCAACACGCTCTTCGGGTTCGGCCGGGGCACCGTCCTCACCCTGATCTGCCTCCTCGTCTTCCTCGCCTGCACGCTGTTGATCAGCGGGCTCGGACACGCCACGATCATGTGGATCAACAAGTGGGCCACGGTCGCCTTCGGCGTCCTGAACCTCGTCGTGATGGGCTTCCTCGTCGCGACCGTCGACTGGTCGAAGGTGCTCGACACCCCGGCCGGACCGGTCAGCGGCGTCGTCGCGGGCGTCGGGTTCATCGCGGCGGGCACCGGTATCGGCTGGGCCAACGCCGGTGCGGACTACGCCCGTTACCTGCCGCGGTCGATCCCCGGCGGACGGCTCGTGCGGGCCTCCGCGTTCGGCGCGGGCATCCCGCTGGTGCTGCTGATCTCGCTCGGCTCGCTGCTCACGGCCGGCGACCCGTCGCTCGCGACGTCGTCCGACCCGGTCTCGGCGATCAACGCGATGCTGCCGTCGTGGATGGCGGTGCCGTATCTGCTCGCCGCGTTCGGCGGACTGCTGATGTCCAACCACCTGTCGACGTACTCCGCCGGACTGACGATGATCACGCTCGGGCTGCGGGTCCCGCGGGCCTGGGCGGTCTGCGTGGACGTCGCCCTGATGTTTCTCGGCGGGATCTACTTCATGCTGATCGCGGACGACTTCTACGGCCCGTTCAGTACGTTCCTCACGCTGCTCGCCGTGCCGATCTCGGCGTGGATCGGCGTGATCGTCGTCGACATGGTCCGCGGCCGGCAGTACGACCCCGAAGGTGTGATGGACACCGGCCGCACCAGCCGCTACTGGTACACCGGCGGTTTCCGGCTGCCCGCGGTCGTCGCGTGGCTGGTGGCGATCGTGGCCGGGCTGCTGTTCACCACGGCTTCCACGAGCGCGGACGACGTGTGGTTCAAGGGCCCGCTGGCCGGGTCCTGGTTCGGCGAGAACGGGCTCGGCTGGCTCGTCGCGATCGTCGTGGGCGGTGCGCTGTACGCCCTTCTCGGGCGGCGTTCGCCGGTGACGCTCGATCCCCCTGCCACTGATTCCACCGCCCTTGAGGAGGCCGCCCGATGACCACCGACTCCCGTGTCGTCCTTGCCGGGAACGTCATCGCCGACCTGGTCATCGACGTTCCCGCGCTGCCGGAACGCGGCGGCGACGTCATCGGCACCCGCACCGCGCTGTACGCGGGCGGCGGCTTCAACACACTGACGGCGGCGCGGCGGCTGGGCGCCGAGGCGGTGTACGCGGGGCTGCACGGTACCGGCCCCTACGGCGAGTTGGTGCGCTCCTCGCTCGCCGCGGAGGGTATCGGGACGCTGCTTCCGGTACGTGAGGACGGCGACACGGGGTTCTGTGTGGCGCTGGTCGACGGCGGCGGCGAGCGGACGTTCGTGACGAGTTTCGGCGTCGACGCCCGGATGACGTCTCACGAGGCGGCCTCGATCGCCGGGGCCGTGCGCGCCGGTGACCTGGTGCAGGTGTCCGGGTACGGCCTGGTCATGGAGGTGAACGGGCCGCTGCTGGCCGCCTTGGTGACGGGCCTGCCCGCCGATGTACGGGTCTGTTTCGATCCGGCGCCGCTGGTGGCGGACATCCCGGCCGGTGTCCTCGATCCGGTGCTGGCCCGCACGGACTGGCTGAGCTGCAACGCTCGCGAGGCCGGGATCATGACCGGGGTCGCCGGTCCCCGGGAGGCGGCGGCCGCGCTGCGCGGGCGGCTGCGCGACGGGGCCGGGGTGCTGGTGCGGGCCGACAAGGACGGGTGCTGGTTGGCTCCGCCCGGTAGCGGGGACGTCGTGCACGTTCCGGGGTTCGCGGTGGACGCCGTGGACAGCAATGGGGCCGGGGATGCGCATGTCGGGGCGTTCCTGGCGCTGCTGGGGCGGGGGGTGTCGGCGTTCGACGCCGCGCGGGGGGCGAATGCGGCTGCCGCGTTGGCGGTTACCCGGCGGGGGCCTGCGACGGGGCCGCGCCTGGAGGAGCTGGTGTCGTTCCTGGGGGCTGATGCCGCCCGCGAGTTGGGGCTCGGTTAGAGCGAGTCCCGCGCTGGGAGCGAGGTTACGGGGCTCTGCCCCGGACCCCGCTCCTCAATCGCCGGAGGGGCTTAATAACCAGCTGCCGGAGGGGCTTGATAACCCAGGTTCCGGCGAGGCTTGGTCTGAGGGGCTCAGTGGTCGTTCTGGGCCAGGCGGAGCATGTGTTCCGCCAAGGCCTGGCCGCCTGCCGGGTCGCGGCTGATCAGCATCAGCGTGTCGTCACCGGCGATCGTGCCGAGGATGACGTGCAGTTCGGCCTGGTCGATGGCCGAGGCGAGGAACTGGGCGGCGCCCGGCGGCGTACGGAGCACCACCAGGTTCGCCGAGGCCTCCGCGGAGATGAGCAGTTCGCCGGCGAGGCGGCGCATCCGCTCCTCCTTGGCCGATTCGCCGAGCGGGGCCTGCGGGGTGCGGAAGCCGCCTTCGCTGGGCACGGCGTAGATCAGCTCGCCGCCGGTGTTGCGGATCTTGACCGCGCCCAGCTCGTCCAGGTCGCGGGAGAGCGTGGCCTGGGTGACGTTCAGTCCGTCGTCGGCGAGCAGCTTCGCCAACTGGCTCTGCGAGCGCACCGGTTGCCGGTTGAGGATGTCCACGATCCGGCGGTGGCGCGCGGTGCGCGTCTGCGGGACGGCGGGGCCGTGGGGGTGGTGCGCGAGTGCGGCGTTCGTCGCCGCCTGCGCGTCCCGCGCGTCTCTCTCCGCTTTGCTGCTCATCGTCGTCGTCCCATCGTCAGGCTCGTGCTTCCCCGTCGGCCGTGGCGGCGTCCAGGACGGCGGGCAGCGCCGCGAGGAACGCGTCCGCCTCGGCGTCGGTCAGGTTCAGCGGGGGCATGAGCCGGACGACGTCGGGTGCGGGCGCGTTCACCAGGAGGCCCGCGTCCTGGGCCGCCTGCTGCACCTGGGGTGCGCGCGGCCCGGTGAGCACGATACCCAGCAGAAGGCCCGCGCCCCGGACATGGCTGACCAGGGGATGTCCGAGCGCGGCGATTTCGGCCGTGAGCCGCCCGCTCATCCGCTTGGTGTTCGCCAGCAATTCCTCGGCGGCGATCGTGTCGAGGACGGCGAGGCCGGCGGCGCAGGCGACGGGGTTGCCGCCGAACGTCGTGCCGTGCTGTCCGGGCTTCAGCAGCTTCGCCGTCTCGCCGAACGCGACGGTGGCGCCGAGCGGAAGTCCGCCGCCGAGGCCCTTGGCGAGCGTGACGACGTCCGGCTCGATGCCGTCCTCCGCCTGGTACGCGAACCAGTGCCCGGTCCGGCCGACGCCGGTCTGCACCTCGTCGAGGACGAGCAGGGTGCCGGTGGCACGGGTGATCTCCCGGGCCGCCTTGAGGTAGCCGTCGGGCGGTACGACCGCGCCGTTCTCACCCTGGATGGGCTCGATGATGACGAACGCCGTGTCCTCGGTGACCGCCGCCCGCAGCGCGTCCACATCTCCGTACGGGACGTGTGTGACGTCGCCGGGGAGCGGCGTGAAGCCGTCCTGCTTTCCGGGCTGGCCGGTCAGGGCGAGGGCGCCCATGGTGCGGCCGTGGAAGCCGCCGGTCGTGGCGACCATGTGGGTGCGGCCGGTCAGCCGGCCGATCTTGAAGGCGCCCTCGTTGGCCTCGGCGCCGGAGTTGCAGAAGTAGACGGCGCCGTCCCGGCCGAAGAGCTGGAGGAGGCGCTCGGCGAGCGCGACGGGCGGCTCGGCGATGAAGAGGTTCGAGACGTGGCCGAGGGAGCCGATCTGGGTGGTGACGGCCTCGACGACCGCGGGGTGGGCGTGGCCCAGCGCGTTGACCGCGATGCCGCCGACGAAGTCCAGGTACTCGGTGCCGTCGGCGTCCCAGAGCTTGGTGCCCTCGCCCTTGACGAGGGGCAGCCGCGGGGTGCCGTAGTTGTTCATGAGGGCGCCCTGCCAGCGCGTCGTCAACTCTTCGTTGCTGCTCATGAGTTGGTGTCCCCCTCCGCGTCGGGCACGACCATCGTGCCGATTCCTTCGTCCGTGAAGATCTCCAGCAGGATCGAGTGCTGGACCCGCCCGTCGATGACGCGGGCGGTGTGCACGCCGTTGCGCACGGCGTGCAGGCAGCCCTCCATCTTCGGGACCATGCCGCTCGCCAGCTCCGGGAGCAGCTTCTCGAGTTCGGTGGCGGTGAGCCGGCTGATGACCTCGTCGGAGTGAGGCCAGTCCTCGTAGAGGCCCTCGACGTCGGTCAGCACCATCAGCGTCTCGGCGTCCAGCGCAGCAGCGAGTGCCGCAGCCGCCGTATCAGCATTGACGTTGTAGACATGGTGGTCGTCCTGGGAGCGGGCGATCGAGGAGACGACCGGGATGCGGCCGTCGGCGAGCAGGGCTTCGATGGCGCCGGTGTCGATCTCGGTGATCTCGCCGACGCGGCCGATGTCGACCAACTCGCCCTCGATGCGGGGCTGGTGCTTGGTGGCGGTGATGGTGTGGGCGTCCTCGCCGGTGATGCCGACGGCGAGCGGCCCGTGCTGGTTGAGCAGGCCGACGAGTTCGCGCTGGACCTGTCCGGCGAGCACCATCCGTACGACGTCCATGGCGTCCTCGGTGGTGACGCGCAGCCCGGCCTTGAACTCGCTGACGATGCCGTGCCTGTCGAGGGCCTTGCTGATCTGCGGGCCGCCGCCGTGCACGACGACGGGCTTGAGACCGGCGTGGTGCAGGAACACGACGTCCTGCGCGAAGGCGGCCTTCAGCTCCTCGTCCACCATGGCGTTTCCGCCGAATTTGATGACGACGGTCTTGCCGTGGTGCCGGGTCAGCCAGGGCAGCGCCTCGATGAGGGTCTGGGCCTTGGGGAGCGCGGTGTGCTTGCGTGCGGCGGGCTGGCCGCTCTCTTTCGTCTCGCTCATGAGGAGTACGCGCTGTTCTCGTGGACGTAGTCGGCGGTCAGGTCGTTGGTCCAGATCGTGGCGGTCTCGGCGCCCGCGGCGAGGTCCGCGGTGATGACGACCTCGCGGTACCGCATGTCGACCTGGTCGCGGTCCTCGCCGACGCCACCGTTCTTGCAGACCCAGACGCCGTTGATCGCGACGTTCAGTCGGTCGGGCTCGAAGGCGGCCGACGTCGTGCCGATGGCGGACAGCACCCGGCCCCAGTTGGGGTCCTCGCCGTGGAGGGCGCACTTGAGGAGGTTGTTGCGTGCGATGGAGCGGCCCACCTCGACGGCGTCGGCCTCGCTCGCCGCGTTGACCACGTCGATCTTGATGTCCTTGCTGGCGCCCTCGGCGTCACCGATGAGCTGCCGCCCGAGGTCGTCGCAGACGGTCCGTACCGCGTGTGCGAACGCGGCCTGCTCCGGGGTGACCTGCGAGGCACCGGAGGCGAGCAGCAGCACGGTGTCGTTGGTCGACATGCAGCCGTCGGAGTCGACGCGGTCGAAGGTGACGCGGGTGGCGTCGCGCAGAGCCTTGTCGAGGACTTCGCTGTCGAGGTCGGCGTCGGTGGTGAGGACGACGAGCATGGTGGCGAGCCCGGGGGCGAGCATGCCCGCGCCCTTGGCCATGCCGCCGACGGTCCAGCCGTCGCCCTCGTACACGGCGGTCTTGTGCACGCTGTCGGTGGTCTTGATGGCGATGGCGGCCTTCTCGCCGCCGTGCTCGGAGAGCCGGCCGGCCGCGGTCTCCACGCCCGGGAGCAGCTTGTCCATGGGGAGCAGGACCCCGATGAGGCCGGTGGACGCGACGGCGACCTCCCCGGCGTTCAGGTCGAGGACGTCCGCGGCCTTCTCGGCCGTGGCGTGCGTGTCCTGGAAGCCCTTCGGTCCCGTACAGGCGTTGGCGCCACCGGAGTTGAGGACGACGGCGGAGACGAGGCCGCCCTTGAGGACCTGCTCGGACCAGAGCACCGGGGCGGCCTTGACGCGGTTCGAGGTGAAGACGCCCGCGGCGGCCAGGCGGGGGCCTCGGTTGACCACGAGGGCCAGGTCCGGGTTCCCGCTCTCCTTGATTCCGGCGGCGATGCCCGCGGCCTCGAATCCCTTGGCTGCCGTCACACTCACGGCGCGACTCCGATCGTGGTGAGCCCCGTGGTCTCGTCGAGCCCCAGGGCGATGTTCATGGATTGCAGGGCGCCGCCGGCGGTGCCCTTGGTGAGGTTGTCGATGGCGCTGATGACGAGGACGCGGCCGGCTGCTTCGTCGTACGCGACCTGGATCTGCACCGCGTTGGACCCGTACACGGCGGCCGTGGCGGGCCACTGCCCCTCGGGCAGCAGGTGCACGAACGGCTCGTCGGCGTAGGCCTTCTCGTACGCGGCCCGGACGGTCCCGGCGGTGACGCCGTCCTTGGCCTTGGCGCTGCAGGTGGCGAGGATGCCGCGCGGCATGGGGGCGAGGGTGGGCGTGAAGGAGACGGTGACACGCTCCCCGGCGGCCGCGCTGAGGTTCTGGATCATCTCGGGGGTGTGCCGGTGACCGCCGCCCACGCCATAGGGCGACATGCTTCCCATGACCTCGCTGCCGAGCAGGTGCGGCTTGGCCGCCTTGCCCGCGCCGGAGGTGCCGGACGCGGCGACGATCACGGCCTCGCTCTCCACGAGCCCCGCCTCGTACGCCGGGAAGAGTGCGAGCGAGACGGCCGTCGGGTAGCAGCCGGGCACCGCGATGCGTTTGGTCCCCGCCAGGGCGGCGCGGCCGGCCGGCAGTTCGGGGAGCCCGTAGGGCCAGGTGCCTGCGTGCGGGCTGCCGTAGAACTTCTCCCAGTCGGCGGCGTCCTTCAGCCGGAAGTCGGCGCCCATGTCGACGACGAGCACGTCCGGGCCGAGCTGCTCGGCGACGGCGGCGGACTGCCCGTGGGGCAGCGCGAGGAAGACGACGTCGTGCCCCGCGAGCACCTCGGGGGTGGTCTCCTGGAGGACTCGGTCGGCGAGCGGGAAGAGGTGGGGCTGGAGGGCACCGAGGCGCTGTCCCGCGTTCGCATTGCCCGTCAGGGCGCCGATCTCCACCTCGGGGTGAGCGAGCAGCAGACGCAGGACTTCCCCGCCCGCGTATCCACTCGCTCCCGCCACTGCTGCGCGTACCGCCATGGAACCCTCCTCTTGGATGGCATGACTATACGTCGAGCTGCACGTTTATGCAATCGAGTGATCCAGGTCGCCATGGGCCGCGCCGGACAGAGAGCCGGGGCGCGGGCCGCATGCTGCGTGCGCGGGACTGCCGGGCAGGGCGCTCTCGACCCGCGGGACGGGCATGAAGCGACCTCGACCCACGGGGCCGCTGCTCGACGGCTCCGCGCGGAGTCGTCGTGCGCCGCGACGCGCGAGCCGCGCTCAGTACGGTCGGTCCAGGCCGGACGCGTCGAGCACGAAGCGGTAGCGACGTCGCCCCGCCGGACTCCGACGACCTGCACGAGCAGCGCCGCCCCCTGCTTCGCGAGAGCGTGCGCCGCGCGACGGCCGGCGACGAATACTGACCCCCGGCCCCACAGGGGCCGCACCCACGAACCCCGGGCGCCTCCGATCCGTGCGCACTACCATCGAGGCCCATGATCGTATGGCTCAACGGCACTCACGGTGCGGGCAAGACGACGACCGGCGCGCTCCTCCAGCAACTGTTGCCGGATTCACGGGTGTTCGACGCCGAGAAGGTCGGTGAGGCACTCATGGACATCACGCCGACGCTGTCACCGACGGACAACTTCCAGCACTGGCCGCCGTGGCGGCCGCTCGTGGTGGAGACCGCCCGGCGCGTTCTCGACTACACCGGCGGCACGCTCGTGATGCCCATGACGGTCCTGGTCCAGGAGTACTGGCACGAGATCAGCACCGGCCTCGCCTCGCACGGCATTGCGGTACGGCACTTCGTCCTGCACGCCGACCAGGACACCCTGCGCGGCCGCATCGCGGGGGACATGGTCGTCGGCCCCGACTCCCCGTTCCGCCTCCAGTACCTGGAGCCCTACGCCGAGGCGGCCCGTACCTGGCTGCACGACGAGGCCGAGGTCGTCGACACCACGCACCTCACACCCGCCGAGGCCGCCCTGCGGATCGCCGAGTCGGTGAAGGGCTGACGCCCTTCCCGGACGAGTCCCCCATGGAGCGCGTCGTGGACCATCAGCCGGGCTGGGCACGGGAGTTCGAGGAGCTGGCAGACGTGCTGCGCTCGGCGACGCGGCGCTCGCCGTCGAGCACGTCGGGTCGACGTCCGTGCCCGGGCTGCCGGCCAAGGACGTCATCGACATTCAGGTGCGGGTGGTCTCCGTCACGGGCGAGGAGGCGCAGACGGCACGGCTGGCGGCGCTGATGGCGAGGATCGGGTTCCGGCTGCGGCCCGAGCCGTGGAGTCGGCAGGAGCTGCCGCGCGGGGCCACCACCCGCAAGCTGGTGTTCGCCCCGCATGTCGGGGCCCGGCCCTGCAACGTGCATCTCCGGCAGGACGGCGGACCGGGCGCCCGCTACGCGCTGCTGTTCCGGTCCGGGACTGTCTGCGGGCGGTGCCCGAAGCGCGGGACGCGTGGGGCACGTTCAAGCGGCGCCTGAACGAGGAGGTCACCGACCTGGCGGCGTTCGGACAGATCAAGGCGCCCGCGACGGACGTCCCGATGGGGACGGCGGAGCTGTGGGGCGACGCGCACGGCTGGGCCCCTCCCCCGGCTTGACCTGGAGTGCGCTCCACCTCGTAGCGTCGGGGAGCGCAGTTGTCCATCCCGCACCAGCCAGGAGGCACGCCCATGACGGAATCCACGACCGACCTTCCCACCCGCCGCCTCGGCGCGCTCACCGTCTCCGCCCAGGGTCTGGGCTGCATGGGCATGAGCCACGGCTACGGCTCGTCCGACGACAGCCAGTCGATCGCGACGATCCACCGCGCGCTCGACCTGGGCGTCACGCTCCTCGACACCTCCGACTTCTACGGCGCCGGGCACAACGAGGAGCTGATCGGCCGGGCCCTCGCCTCCCCCGCACGGCGTGAACAGGCCGTTCTCGCAACGAAGTTCGGCTTCGCGAACGCGCTGGGCGAGCCGATCGAGATCCGCGGCGACGCGGCGTACGTACGTCAGGCCTGCGAGGCCTCGCTGCGCCGGCTCGGCGTCGACCACATCGACCTCTACTACGTGCACCGGGTGGACCCGGACGTCCCGATCGAGGAGACCGTGGGCGCGCTCGCCGAGCTCGTGGAGGAGGGCAAGGTCCGCCACGTCGGCCTGTCGGAGGCGGGCCCGGACACCCTGCGGCGCGCGTACGCCGTGCATCCGATCGCGGCGCTGCAGAGCGAGTACTCCCTGTGGACGCGGGACGTCGAGGCCGAAGTGCTGCCGATGTGCCGGGAGTTGGGCATCGGGCTCGTGCCGTTCTCACCGCTGGGGCGCGGCTTCCTCACCGGCCGGGTCACCTCGACGGAGAACCTGGAGGACGGGGACATGCGGCGCCGGCAGCCGCGGTTCACCGACGGCAACCTGGAGCGCAACCTCGCCATCGTCGCCCGCCTGGAGGAGCTCGCCGCGCGCAAGGGCGTCACCGCGGGGCAGCTGGCGCTCGCCTGGGTGCAGCACCAGGGTGGCGACGTGGTGCCGATCCCGGGCACGCGCCGGCAGAAGTACCTGGAGGAGAACGTCGCGGCCGCCACGCTCGAGCTGTCCGCCGACGACCTCGCGGCGATCGACGCGGCGGCGCCCGCGGGTTCGGTGTCGGGCGACCGCTACGACGCGGGCAGCATGAAGTTCGTGAACGGCTAGCCGGATGGCGGACGTCGTGGTGTGGCTGGGCGGTCCGCCCGGCGTCGGGAAGTCGACCGTCGCCGAGCGGCTGGCCCGGCGCCACGGTCTGCGCCGCTATCACGCGGACACCCGCACCTGGGCGCATCGCGACCGGGCGCTCGCCGCGGGGCATCCGGCGGCGGTCCGCTTCGAGGCGCTGTCCCCGGCGGAGCGCTGGGCCGCACCCGTGCCCGACCTGCTCGCCATGTCCCTGCACCATGAGCGCGGGAGGATGGCCACCGACGACGTACGCGCACTGCCGCCTGCCCCGCTGGCGGTGGCCGAGGGCACGGTGATCACGCCGGCGGCCGTGCGGACCCTGCCGGGCAGGGCCGCGCTGTGGCTGCTGCCCACCCCGGAACTCCTCGAAAAACGGCTGGTGGAAAGGGAGTTGGAGGCGGGGCCGCTGGCCCTCTACCGGCGTATCGCCGACGTCATCGAGGAAGAGGTACGGGCCTCCGGCGCTCCTTTCCTGACCGTGGACACCGATACCGCCACGAACCTCACGGAAGCGGTCGAGGCGCGGTGGGCGGACGTGCTCGCCGCCGCGCCCGGCGCCGTCGACCGCCGGGAGCGTCGCGCGCTGCTCCGCGAGGCCAATCTGGCCGTCGTCGCGCAGTACACGAGGTACTTCGCCCGCCCGTGGTCGAGGGGGGACGCGGCCGCGGCGAAGGCCGCGTTCTCCTGCGAGTGCGGGGACACCGGTTGCGCCGGGCACGTCACCCTTGCGGTCACGGAACTCCCGCCGACTCCCCTGCTGGCGCCGGGGCACGCCGTGCTCCCGGGCTAGCCCTTCTTGATCCGCAGGAGCATCACCGAGGTCGTAGGAGGGCCACCGAGGTCGCGGGAGGGTCACCGAGACCGGCGGGCCCGTGCGCGTGAGGGGTGCCTGCACCCCCGCCGTACATCGAGGTCACCGGCTTCACGGCCATCCACGTCTCGCCACTCTCCGCCGCCGGGCCCGCGGCCAGGGCCCGTCACGGCCGCGGACCTCACGACCTCACGACCTCGGCACCAGCGAGATGCCCCTGCCTCCCACCCCGTCCCGTTCGACATGCCGTACGGGGTTCTAAAATGTGAACGGCAAGATGGGAAGTGGCGGTATGCGCGTCACCGGTTCGCGCAGAGGTGTACGGGAGTGGTGTGCGTGACGAGTGAACTCCGGCCGGTCTCCGACACGTTGGCGTATCTCGGGGGGACCTGGGGCGTCGAGCGGACCGTGCGGGACCTCACCGACGACGTGACGGGCACCTTCACCGGCACCACGGAGTTCACCCCGGACGACGGCGGCCTGCTGCACTTCGAGTCGGGGGCGTTCCTGTGGCGCGGGACGGCCCGCCCCGCCGAGCGGACCCTGCGCTATCTGCCGGGCGAGATCCCCGGCACGGCCGTCGTCCACTTCGCGGACGGCCGCTTCTTCCACGACCTCGACCTGCGCACCGGGCACCACGTGGCGGACCACCCGTGCTCGGCGGACCTCTACCGCGGCGAGTTCACGGTGTCCGGCGCCGACCACTGGCGCACCGTCTGGCGCGTCAAGGGGCCCGCGAAGGACCTGGTCCTCACGACGGACTACCACCGGGCCGGGAGCTCCGGCGGCCCGGGTGCCCGATGACCACGGCCGTCGCCGTCGCCGTCGGGCGCACGCGATGTTCGCGCACGGCGGCGCCTTCAGGGCGTGACCGACGGCGGCCCTGACCGCGTCGCCGGCGGGTCATGCCTCCGCCCGGTCCCAGGCGGCTTCGAGGCGGCGCACCCCTTCCGC
>NZ_JAAGMG010000554.1 GCF_010548525.1 Streptomyces sp. SID14478 | reverse complement strand
CCGAAGCTCTGCTCGGCCACGCGCGAGCGCGCGCCGTCGGCGCCGAGCGCGGCGGCGGCCAGCAGTGCGATGCCGTACACGAGGGTGGCGGGCCCGGCCCACGTCGAGTTGTTCGACAGGGCCGCGAAGACCAGGGCCACGAGGGCGACGGTCCAGGCGGTGAGGACCGCGCGGCGGCGCTCCTGGCGCAGCAGCGCGGCGAGCGCGGCCAGCACGATGCCGACGAGCAGCAGCGTGCCCGTGGTGCCGGGGCCGCCGGGTGAGGCGCCGAGCAGACCCAGCGCGGTGGCTGAGCCCTTCCCGTAGGGCAGCCCGGCCTCCTTGAAGAAGCCGAACGGCAGCAGGGTCAGGGACCACGGCGCGAGGATCAGCAGGGGGGTGCCGAGTGCGGCGAGGAAGCGCAGCCCGTACGCGGTGAGGTCGGTGCGGCGCAGTACGAGCAGCCCGATGCCGAAGACGAGGGCGAGGGGCCACACGATCGGCGTGAAGGCCGTCGTGACGGTCAGCAGGAGTGCGTACGCCCAGGTGGCCCGCCAACTGCCGCGCGCGCCCCGGTCGTTCATGAGGCCGGAGGCGGACAGCCCCGCGCGCGCGATGAGCGGCAGCAGGATCACCAGCACCGCCGTGCCGACGCGGCCGCCCGCGAGGGCCCCGGTCGCGGCGGGCAGGAACGCGTACGCGACGGCCGCCCAGGCGCGCAGCAGCCGGGACTCGACGAGCGGCCTGGAGGCGAAGTACGCGGCGAAACCGGCGAGCGGTACCGAGCCGACGAGCAGCACGGTGATCGCGAGTCCGGTGGAGCCGAACAGGACGGTGGCCAGGGCCGCGACGATCGCCAGGTACGGCGGCGCGGCCTGGGTGCCGCCGGTACTGGTGGCGTGCCAGGCGTCGAGGTAGCGCGCCCACAGTGCGGAGGAGTCTCCCGGCGCGGGCAGCAGCGCCCCGCCCGCGAGCGCGCCGCTGCCCAGCAGGCTCCGGCAGGCGATGAGGGAGACGAACAGCAGCACGACGAAGAGCACCGGCCCGGGCTTGCGGGCGATGCGCTTGAGGCGGGCGAACTGCTCGACCTGGATGAAGTCCGCGTCGTCGCCGCCCGGCCCGGATTCGAGACCGCCGCCGCCGTGGCGTCCGGCCGTGGAGGTCTCCGGGTCGGAGGAGGCGCCGAAGAGGTTCCCTGCGACCTGCTCGACGGTGAGCCGCGCGGTCGCGCCGGGCGGCGGGAACAGCGGCCGCAGTTCCTTGCCGTCGACCACGCCCTTGCCGCGCTGTCTGCGGGCGGCGAGGATGCGGCCCGGCCGCAGCAGCGTCGCCATCAGGCCGGCGATCTCGTCGAAGGCCTGACCGGGCACCTTGCCGACCAGGTACGCGACCGTACGCAGCAGGGTGCCGACCACGAGGCGGATCAGGACCCAGGGAAGCGCCGCACCGCGCGCGTTCACCAGCAGCGTGTAGACGGCGCCTGCCTTGTCGACCTTGTGCGGCGACGAGGCCGTACGCCCCACGCAGTCGACGGTGCGGCGCTCGCGCGCGGACGCCTCGGCGTGCCGCACGACGGCCTCGGGGGCGACGAGGACCCGGTGCCCGGCGGCCTGCGCGCGCCAGCACAGGTCGACGTCGTCACGCATCAGGGGCAGCCTGCGGTCGAACCCGCCGAGCTGTTCGAAGACGTCGCGGCGGATCAGCATGCCGGCGGTGGACACGGACAGCACGGGCCGCACGTGGTCGTGCTGGCCCTGGTCCTGTTCGCGGCGGTCGAGGCCGGTCCAGCGGCGCCCCGAGTTGGCGATGGAGACGCCGACTTCCAGGAGTTGCCTGCGGTCGTACCAGCCGCGCAGCTTGGGTCCGACGATCGCGACGTCGGCGCCCGCCTCGCGCTCCGCCTCGACGACGCGCAGCAGCTGGGCGAGGGCGTCGGGGTCGGGCGCGCAGTCGTCGTGCAGCAGCCACAGCCACTGCTCGGGCTCGCCGTGCGGCAGGTCCGGCAGGTCGTAGGCGTCGTCGCGCCAGGAGCGGCTGACGGGGTCCCAGCCGCTCGGCCGCTTCAGGTAGGGCAGCTCGTCCGGGGTGAGCACCCCGGCGCCGCGCACGGCCTCCTCGACGGCCTGGCCGAAGCCGGTGCGGCGTGCGAGGTGCAGGACGCGCTCGTCGCCGAGGGAGGCGGCGACCAGGGCGGCGGAGTCGTCGGCGCTGCCGGTGTCGGCCGCCACCGCGTTCTGTACGGGGCGCTCCTGGCCGAGCAGGCCCGACAGGACGTCGGGCAGCCAGCGGGCGCCGTCGTGCGAGACGAGGACGGCGGTGACGACATGCCTGGGGAACTCCGGGGCGCTGCTCGGGTCGAGCCCTGCGGCGTGCCCCGGGTTGAACGCGGCGGCGGCAGCACCGAATTGGTCTGCCGAGTGGCTGTGCACGGACATCGAGGTACGGGCCCCGGTTCGTTGGACTGCGGTGGGCGCCTGTGCCCGCTGGGGACACGGTGGCGCCTCGGACGGGGCCCCACACTAACGGCTGACAACAAACGCGGCCCGCCGCCTGTGGACAACCACCGGCAACGGGCCGTACGTACCGCACATATCCGGGACTAGACAGCGGCCTTCTTCAAGCGCCGGCGCTCGCGCTCGGACAGGCCGCCCCAGATGCCGAACCGCTCGTCGTTGGCGAGCGCGTACTCCAGGCATTCGGAGCGCACCTCACACGCCAGGCAGACCTTCTTGGCCTCCCTCGTGGAGCCGCCCTTCTCGGGGAAGAAGGACTCGGGGTCGGTTTGGGCGCACAGCGCGCGCTCCTGCCAGCCGAGTTCCTCTTCCGCGTCCTCGACCAGCAGATCCTGAAACGACTCGGTCATAGTGCGCCCCTCGTCCGTCCGTGCGTCCCCGTGATGTTGCCGTTACCGATTTCGGCTGAACGACACGAGTGAAATTACAAGTGTGCCGATCCGGGGCAGTCAAGCCGAGATCTGCTATTGGGCCCCTTATTCACTCTGCGGAACCAAGGCTATGCGGAAAGTGTTCAAATCGGCAAAAACCGTGACACTTGCCAGCGGCCCATGTGGAAGGCCGGCGCCTCTGCGCCCTTCCGTGAACCACTACAAAGAAGGACGCCGCAGAGATTGATCTCGTTCCTGTGCGCCTACGGAAGCGAACCGGATCACATTCGGATCACGGGATCGCAACGGCGTTTGCGCACCGGGTTGCTGCGCCACATGTCCGCACTTTGCGCTGCACAAACCTTTCGCCTGGCAGAGATACCGGATGAGGTGAAACATATGCCACATTCCGGACAATGAGTTGACAGGGTCGGCATGAAACGGTGTCCTGGTGGGCATGCTCGCGAACTTGGCACTGATGACGACGACCGGCACCGCCGCGTCCGTCTCTGCTGCCCGCGCGTGCTGTTGCTGTTCCAGCTGTTGAGTCGTTGAGCCCAGGGCTCCGACCGCGCTTCTCCTCTCTTGTACGGCCCTTCGCCCTCGCCCGGGGCACCCGCACTCTCCTCCGAGGAATCCCCACACCCCATGAACAGCGACAGCGACCTCCAGATCGCCGGCGACATCCTCGAAGTACCGCACCTGCTGCAGCCCGTCCGTGAACACCCCGCGACGGTGGCCGAGTTCGTGGGCCTGGCCCGCGCCATCGCCGCCGACCGGGCGCAGTGGGAGCACCTCGTCGAGTACGACGCCACGACCCGCTGGTACCACCGCCTGCGCACCGGCCCCGGCTACGAGGTGTGGCTGCTGTCGTGGGTGCCCGGGCAGGGCAGCGGGGTGCACGACCACGGCCGCTCAAGCGGCGTACTGACCCTCCTCCAGGGCGAACTGACGGAGCGTACGGAACGGGCCACGCGGACGCTGACGGCCGGCGCGCAGCGGGTGTTCGCGCCCGGCTACGCCCACGAGGTCGTCAACGACTCCCTCGAACCGGCGGTCAGCCTGCACGTCTACTACCCGGGCCTGACCGAGATGCCCATGCTCCCCCGGGGCCTCGACTCCGAGCGGGCGGAAGGGGCCCCCGTCCCCGCCTGCGCGACGCCGCAGCGGGCCACTGCCTGAGACCGGCCGACGCGTTGTCGTACCTGCCTGCAATGCTGGGCGCATGCGCATTGTGGTTCTGGCAGGCGGCATCGGTGGTGCCCGGTTCCTTCGTGGTCTGAAGCTCGCGGCTCCGGACGCGGACATCACGGTCATCGGCAACACCGGGGACGACATCCATCTCTTCGGCCTGAAGGTCTGTCCCGACCTCGACACGGTGATGTACACCCTGGGCGGCGGCATCAACGAGGAGCAGGGCTGGGGTCGTACGGACGAGACCTTCCACGTGAAGGACGAACTCGCGGCGTACGGGGTCGGACCCGAGTGGTTCGGGCTCGGCGACCGGGACTTCGCGACCCACATCGTCCGTACACAGATGCTCGGCGCCGGCTATCCGCTCAGCGCGGTCACCGCGGCGCTGTGCGAGCGGTGGCAGCCGGGCGTGCGGCTCATCCCCATGTCGGACGACCGCATCGAGACGCACGTCGCGGTCGACGTCGACGGCGAGCGCAAGGCCGTGCACTTCCAGGAGTACTGGGTGAAGCTGCGGGCCTCCGTGGACGCGCAGGCCGTCGTGCCGGTCGGTGCCGAGCAGGCGAAGCCCGCGCCGGGTGTCCTGGAGGCCATCGCCGAGGCGGACGTCGTCCTCTTCCCGCCGTCGAACCCGGTGGTGAGCGTCGGCACGATCCTGGCCGTGCCCGGCATCCGGGAGGCCATCGCCGAGGCCGGGGTGCCGGTCGTCGGGCTCTCCCCGATCGTCGGTGACGCGCCGGTGCGCGGGATGGCCGACAAGGTGCTGGCCGCGGTCGGCGTGGAGTCCAGCGCCGCCGCCGTCGCCGAGCACTACGGATCGGGGCTGCTCGACGGGTGGCTCGTCGACACCGTGGACGCCGAGGTCGTGGAGCGCGTCGAGGCCGCCGGGATCCGCTGCCGGGCCGTGCCGTTGATGATGACGGACCCCGAGGTGGGCACGGCCGCCGCCGAGATGGCGCGCCACGCCCTGGCGCTCGCGGAGGAGGTGCGGGACGCGTGACGTCGGCTGCTCCCTCCTTCCGCGCGTGGGCCGTCGCCGGGATCCCCGAGGTCACGGAAGGCGACGACCTCGCCAAGCTGATCGCCGCGGCCGAGCCGTCGCTCGCCGACGGTGACGTCGTCCTCGTCACCTCGAAGATCGTCAGCAAGGCAGAGGGCCGCGTGGTCCTGGCCGACGACCGGGAGGCCGCGATCGACGCCGAGACCGTACGGGTCGTGGCGCGCCGCGGGACGCTGCGCATCGTGGAGAACAAGCTGGGGCTCGTCATGGCCGCGGCCGGTGTCGACGCCTCCAACACGCCTGCCGGGACCGTGCTGTTGCTGCCCGAGGACCCGGACGCCTCCGCGGCCGCGATCCGGGACGGGCTGCGCGACGCGCTGGGCGTCGAGGTCGGCGTCGTCGTCACCGACACCTTCGGCCGCCCCTGGCGGAACGGGCTGACGGACGTCGCCATCGGTGCCGCAGGCGTCCGCGTGCTCGACGATCTGCGCGGCGGCGTGGACGCGTACGGGAATCCGCTCAGCGCGACCGTCGTCGCGACCGCCGACGAGCTGGCCGCCGCCGGGGACCTCGTGAAGGGGAAGGCGGCGGGGCTGCCGGTCGCCGTGGTGCGCGGGCTCGACGCGGCCGTCTCACCCGAACCGGCCTGGTCCGCACGGGAGTTGGTGCGGGTGGCGCGGGACGACATGTTCCGCCTCGGCACCTCGGAAGCCGTACGGGAGGCCGTGACGCAGCGGCGTACCGTGCGGGACTTCACCGACGACCCGGTCGATCCGGGGGCCGTGCGGCGGGCCGTCGCCGCGGCCGTCACCGCGCCCGCGCCGCATCACACGACGCCGTGGCGGTTCGTGCTGCTGGAGTCCGAGGAGTCGCGGGTGCGGCTGCTCGACGCGATGCGGGACGCGTGGATCACGGACCTGCGGCGGGACGGCAAGAGCGAGGAGTCGATCGCGAAGCGGGTGCGCCGCGGGGACGTGCTGCGCAAGGCGCCCTACCTCGTCGTGCCGTGCCTGGTCATGGACGGGTCGCACACGTACGGGGACGCGCGGCGGGACGCGGCCGAGCGCGAGATGTTCGTCGTCGCCACCGGCGCCGGCGTGCAGAACCTGCTGGTGGCACTGGCCGGGGAGCGGCTCGGCTCGGCGTGGGTGTCCTCGACCATGTTCTGCCGGGACGTGGTGCGCGACGTACTGGAGCTGCCCGGCAGCTGGGATCCGATGGGGGCCGTCGCGGTGGGGCATCCGGCGGCGGCGCCGGGCGCGCGGCCCGAGCGGGTCGCCGCGGAGTTCATCGAGGTCCGGTAGGCGCGCCGCCGGGGGCTCACCACTCGGCGATGTCCACCCGGCGCATCTTGGGCTGCCGTCGGGGCGGGGCCACGCCGCTGAGCAGGATCAGGCGGGCCGCGCGGTGGCGCTGGCCCGCGTACGGGGCGAGGAGTTCGAGCATGTCCTCGTCCGTCGCGTCGCGGTTGCCCGCGAGCGCGTAGCCGACGGTGCGGGGCAGGTGCAGGTCGCCCGTCGTGACCTCGTCGGGGGCGCCGTTCGTGCGCTGGACGGTCTCGGCGGAGGTCCAGGGGCCGATGCCGGTGACCAGTTCGAGGCGGGCGCGGGCCTGGGGCGGCTCCATGTGGGCCGCTTCTTCGAGGCGCCGGGCCACCCGGGCCGCGCGGATGATCGTCGACGCGCGCTTGTTGTCGACGCCCGCCTTGTGCCACTCCCAGGAGGGGATCCGGGTCCAGGTGTACGGGTCCGGGGGGATCCGCATTCGCAGGTCCTGGCCCGCCGGGCCCGGGGCCGGTTCGCCGTACTTGTGCAGGAGCAGGCGCCAGGCGCGGTACGCCTCGTCCGTCGTGATCTTCTGCTCCAGGATCGACGGGATCAGCGACTCCAGGACCAGGCCGGTGCGCGACAGGCGCAGGCCGGCGCGGCGGCGGGCCGTCTCCGCGACCAGGCGGTGGCGGGGTGCGAAGGCTGTCGGGTCGTCCAACTCACCGAGTAGATCGGGGAGTTGGGACAGGAACCAGTCGGCTCCCGGACCCCAGGCGCGGGCCTGTACGACGCCGGCCCGCTCGGTGACCCGGAGGGTGCCGGGGCCCTCGGGGGTGCGGCTCGTACGCCACAGGGCGCCGTCGGGGGTGGCGCGGAAGGTGGGGTCCGCGGGGCCCCGGCGCAGGGGGCCGAGGGTGAGGCCCAGGTGGAGGGGGGTTGTCGGGGTGTAGGTGCGGGTCGCTGCCGCGAGGGGGGTGGGGGGCTGGGTGGGGGTGGCGGTGGGCCGGGGTACGCGGGGTTCGGCGCCGTGTGCGGTGGTGCGGGTGGGGGGCGTCTGCGTACGGGGGGTGTATCGGCGGCCTGCCACGGGGTCCTCGGGCGGTCGGGGGGCGGGTGTGCCCTTCGAGGGTAGGGGGTCTTTCTCCCCGACCCGCCCCTTCCCGGAATTGTCCTTCGGAGGCCGTGGCGTGCTGTGCGGGGGCCATGGCGTGCTGTCACGGGGCTCTGCCCCGGACCCCGCTCCTCAATCGCCGGAGGGGCTTATAGGTGGGGCCGTGGCAGCCTGGCTCGGGCCGGCCTGAGTGCGCTCCTCAAGCGCCGGAGGGGCTCGTCAGGTGTCTGAGGAGAAGCGGATCGCGGACGGGGGGAGGTGGGCTTCGCACCAGACTCTGACGCCCGTCTGGAGTTCGTTGTCGGCGCCCACGTGTGCGCCGTCGCCGATCACCGCGCCCGTCAGGATCGTGCGGGCGCCGATGTGGGCGCCCTTGCCGATCAGGGAGTCCGTGATCACCGCGCCGGGATCGATCACCGCGTCGTCCAGGACCGTGGACCCGGAGATCCGGGCGCCCTCGCCGACCCGGGCGCCCTCGCCGACGACCGTGCCGCCGGTCAGCTTGGCGTCCGGCGCGACCGTCGCCGTCGGCATGACCAGGCGGTCGCCGCAGCGGCCGGGGACCGCCGGGGACGGGGCGCGGCCCAGGACCAGGTCGGCGGAGCCGCGGACGAAGGCCTGCGGGGTGCCGAGGTCCAGCCAGTACGTGGAGTCGACCATGCCCTGGAGGTGGGCGCCGGAGGCCAGCAGGTCCGGGAACGTCTCGCGTTCGACCGAGACCGGGCGGCCCGTCGGGATCGTGTCGATGACCGAGCGGCGGAACACGTACGCGCCCGCGTTGATCTGGTCCGTGACGATCTCTTCGGGGGTCTGGGGCTTCTCCAGGAAGGCCTGCACCCGGCCCGTCCCGTCCGTGGGGACCAGGCCGTACGCCCGCGGGTCCTCGACGCGGGACAGGTGCAGGGAGACGTCGGCGCCGCAGGACTCGTGGGTGTCGACCAGCGCGCGGATGTCCAGGCCCGTCAGGATGTCGCCGTTGAAGATCAGGACCGGGTCGTCGGGCCCGGAGCGCAGCCGCGAGGCGACGTTGCGGATGGCGCCGCCGGTGCCGAGGGGCTCGACCTCGGTGACGTACTCCAGGTGCAGTCCGAGGCGGGAGCCGTCGCCGAAGTACGGCTCGAAGACCTCGGCCAGGTAGGACGTGGCCAGGACGATGTGGTCGACGCCCGCCGCCTTCGCCCGCGCCAGCTGGTGCGTGAGGAACGGGACGCCGGCCGCCGGGACCATCGGCTTCGGCGTGTTCACCGTGAGCGGGCGCAGTCTGGTGCCCTTGCCCCCGACCAGGAGGATCGCTTCTGTCACCTGTCGTCTCTGCTTTCCTGCTGGGGCCGGCCGAACTGTCTTTCGGCCGGCCAGTGTATGCAGATCGTGTGCGGAGCCCGGGTCCGCGCCGGCCGGCTCAGCGCCCCTGGAGGTGGGCCGAGCTGCTGCGCGCCTTGCCGAGCTTGTTGTAGAGACGGCGTCCCGGGCATTCGGTTGCGAAGCCGTCCCGGTGGCCGGAGATCACGTGCAGTCGCACATTCTTTCCCTTGCGGTAGAGATTGCCACCGCCCGACTTGAGATATGTCGTACCGCGCGGATTCGCCCCGTACAGACCGAGCTTCCAGGCGGTGAGCTTCGCGATGGCGTTGACCGCGGCGGCGGGCGGGTTCGAGCCGCCGAAGGAGCCGAGGACCGCGATGCCCATGCTGTTGGTGTTGAAGCCGAGGGTGTGCGCGCCCATGACCGGCTTCGTGATCCCGCCGGCCCGGCCCTCGTAGATGGTGCCGCATTTGTCGACGAGGAAGTTGTAGCCGATGTCCCGCCAGCCGCTGCTCTTGACGTGGTAGCGGTAGATACTGCGAATGACGGAAGAGGCTTGTGAGCAGCGGTAGTTGTTGCCGGTCGCGCTGTGGTGGACGAAGGCCGCCTTCACCGTCTTGGTGTAGCCGAACTGCTTCTCGCGCAGCTTCTCGTCCGCGCCCCAGCCCTTGCGGGTGACGATGCGCGGGCGGGCCCCCACGTACGGCTTGGCCTTGGTCGTCGAGACGTCGCCGCCGCGGGCCTCGATCAGCTCGTCCTGCGTCGCCGTGCGGGTGAGGGCGGGTACGGCGGTGGCGCCGAGCGGGGCGAGTTCCGCGTTCACGGCGGAGGCGGCGGCGGTCTCGGCCGTCAGGGAGGTGGCGCGCGGGCTGTCGGCGGGGGCGCCCTGGGCCGGCTCGGCGCCC
>NZ_JAAGMG010000523.1 GCF_010548525.1 Streptomyces sp. SID14478 | reverse complement strand
GCAGGACACGGCGCCGACGCGCTCGGCGAGGGCGCAGCGCTCCGGGTCGGGGTCGGCGCCGACGACGCGGACCCCGGAGGCGGTGAGCAGCTGCACCACCAGCTGGCCGATCAGCCCGAGGCCGATGACGAGGGCCACCTCGCCGAGTTGCGGCTCGCCCTGGCGCACGCCCTGCAGGGCGATCGAGCCGACGGTGCCGAAGGCGGCGTGGCGCGGCGCGAGGCCGTCGGGCACCGGGGTGTAGAGGTTCTTCGGCACCCAGTTCGTCTCGGCGTGCAGCGCGTGCTCGTTGCCGGCGCAAGCCACGAGGTCGCCGACCTTCACGTCGTCGATCCCGGCGCCGACCTGCTCGACGACCCCGCACAGCGAGTAGCCGAGCGGCGTGTAGGAGTCCAGTTTGCCCATCACCTTGCGGTAGGTGGCGGGCAGCCCGTTGGTGGCCACGCTCTGCATGACCTTGGCCACCTGGTCGGGGCGGGAGCGGGCCTTGCCCAGCATCGACATGCCGGCCTCGGACACCTTCATGAGCTCCGTGCCGGTGGAGATCAGCGAGTAGGCGGTGCGGACCAGCACACCGCCCGGCTTGCAGTCCGGCACCGGCACGTCGAGCACCGCCAGCTCGCCGCTCTTGTAGTTCTGAACAACCTGCTTCACCCGAACTCCCACTCCCGAAGATTCCTTAAGCCCTTGACCGAGTGCTCTGGCCGGACCCGGAGGTCGCGTCGCGATACCAGTACTCGAGGGTCAGTACGTGCCACAGATGCTTGGAGAAGTCCCGCTGCCCGGCGGCGTCCTCGGCGACCATCCGCGCCAGCGCGTCGCGGCGCAGGATCCCGGAGTTGACGAGCACCCCGTCGTGCACCACCTCGCGCACCAGCGGTGCCAGGTCCCGGCTCATCCAGGCGCGCAGCGGAGCGCTGAAGAGCCCCTTGGGCCGGTAGACGATCTCCCGGGGCAGGACCGAGGTGGCCGCCTCCTTGAGGACGGCCTTGCCCTGCCGTCCGACGATCTTGCGGTTGCCGGGCACGGCGAACGCCGCCCGGACCACCTCGACGTCCACGTACGGCACCCGGACCTCGGTCGACGCGGCCATGCTGGAGCGGTCCGTGTAGGCGAGGTTCAGGCCCGGCAGGAACATCCGGGCGTCGCCCAGGCACATGCGGTTGACGAAGTCGTCGAGGTCGTTGTCCTCGTAGACGTCCGCGTGCTCGGTCAGCACGTCGTCGACCGTCCCGGCGAGGTCCGGGTTGACGAGGGCGAGCAGCTCCTCCTGGTCGTACATGGTGTAGCTGCGCCGGAACGCGGTCTCCTCCGGCAGGTCGGCGAAGGACAGGAACCGCTTCGCGAACCGCACGGACCGGTACCCGCGCCGTTTCGAGGCGACCGGCAGCCGGTCCACGGCCGCGCTGACGCCTCGCCGCAGCGGACGCGGGACGCGCTGGTAGCGCAGGGCGATCAGGTTGGCCAGGTGTTTGCGGTAGCCGGCGAACAGCTCGTCGGCGCCCATCCCGGACAGCATCACCTTGACCCCGGCCTCCCGGGCGGCCGAGCAGATCAGGAACGTGTTGATCGCGGCGGGATCGCCGATCGGCTCGTCCAGGTGGTACGTCATCTGCGGCAGCAGGTCGAGCACGTTCGGCGCGATCTCGATCTCGTGCAGGTCGACGCCGAACCGCTCGGCCACCTGCCGCGCGTAGCGCAGGTCGTCGGGCATCGCCTCGAACTTGGCGTCCTCCGCGCGGAATCCGATCGTGTAGGCGGAGATGCCGGGCTGATGCCGGGCCGCCAGCGCGGTCAGGTAGCTGGAGTCGAGCCCCCCGGACAGGAAGGTCGCCACGGGGACGTCGGAGAGCAGGTGCTTGCGGGTCGACTCCTCGACGATGGCGGCCAGGTCGGGCTGCTCGCCGCTGCGGGCACGCTCCCGGCCCTCGGCGGCGACGTCCTTCAGGTGCCAGAACCGGCCCCGGTCCACCCGGCCGTCGGGCCGGCACCGCAGCCAGCTGCCCGGCGGCAGTTTCTCCGCCTCGCGGAAGGCGCACCGGGAGTCCGGCACCCAGTAGTAGAGCAGCGACGCCACCAGCGCGCCGTGGTCCACCTCCAGCGGGCCGCCCGGCACGGTGGCGAGCGCCTTGAGCTCGGAGGCGAACGCGAGGCCCTCGCCGCGCCGCAGCAGGAACAGCGGCTTGATGCCCAACTGGTCGCGGGCGAGCACCAGTTCGCCGGTGCGCTCGTCGAAGATGCCGAACGCGAACATCCCGCGCAGCCGGGGCAGGCAGTCCGTGCCCCAGCGCCGCCAGGCCTCCAGGAGCACCTCGGTGTCGGAGGTGCCGCGAAAGCGCACCCCGTGAGCGGCCAGCTCGGCGCGCAGCTCGGGCGCGTTGTACAGCTCGCCGTTGTACGTCAGGGCGAGGCCGCCCGAGACCATCGGCTGGGCGCCGGCCTCGGACAGGTCGATGATGGCCAACCGCCGGTGCCCGAGCTGTACTTCGCCGTCACCGACGCCGTGGCCGTAGCGGCCGGCCCCGTCCGGGCCGCGGTGGGCGAGGGTGTCGGTGAGCCGGTCGGTCACGGCCTTTCCGTCCGGCCAGCGGTACGTGCCTGCGATGCCGCACATGGTCTTACCTCGCCTCCTGGTCGTTGTCCGGGCCCCGTGCGGCCCACACCCGCAGCCGCTCCGTGCGCGGGGCCCCGTTCTGCCGGGCGAGGCGCTCGCCGTGACCGCGCAGCGCCGTGTGCAGCCCGTCCCACAGGGTGCCGTCGGTGCGGTCCCGCGGATCGGGGTCGATGAGCACCACCCCGATCACCGGGATGAGGAGGTCCGCGAGCTGTCGGGCCACGGTGTGCAGCCATGCGGTGCTGCCGTGCCCGGCGCGCACGACGAGCACGGTCTGGGCACCGAGGTCGTTCAGGCCAGTCCATGCCGTGCCCGGGGTCACCGAGCCGACGCCGAGCCGGCGTTCCTGGTGCGGCAGGGACGCGGCCTGCCCGGCGCCGACCACGGTGGGGTCCCCCGGTTTCGCGCGGTGCTGCGCGAGCTGCGGGCCGGGCAGGCCGTCGACGACGGTCACCGGGCCGTGCGCCGCCAGCGCCCTGGCGAGGTCCAGGGCGATCACGCTCGTGCTGCGTGCACAGCCCAGTTCGAGCAAGGACACCGGCTGCGAGGAGTCGCGCACGGTGCGGGCCAGGGTCGCGGTGAGCCGTTCGCGGGCCGCCCGGGTCCGGCGGCGCTGCCACCGCCTGCCTGTGCGGTGCGGCAGTTCGGCGATGACCGAGGCGCCCAGGTTGGCCGCGATGTCGCGGCGCAGGACCGGGCGGTCCCGCACCACCGTGCCGACCGCTGCCGCCGCGAGCCCGAGGACGAGTCCGAGGACCAGGCCGATCCCGGCGCCGGTCGCGGCGGACCGGGGCAGGGAGTGCCGCACCGCACGCGGTGAGTCCACGATCTGGGTGCCGGACACGACCTTGGGCGTACCGGTGCGTGCGTCCTCGGCGCGCTGGTCGAAGTCGGAGATCCGCGAGTTGAGTTCCGCGCGGCGGGCGAAGAGGGACTCGATGCTCGCCGACTGGGTCGGGTCGCTGTCCGGCGACCTGTCGCCGATCTCCTTGTTGACCTCGGCGAGTTCGTCCCGCATGCGGTCGCGCTGGTCGGTCAGGGCCTTGGCCTCGGCCTGTGCGGTCCGCTGCATCCGCTGCACGTGGTCCGTGACGAAGGCGTCCGCCAGCGCCTTGGCCCGCGCCACCGCCTGGGCGTCGCTGTCGCCGGTCACGTCGATCTGCAGCAGGTTGTTGGTCAGCCCGGTCCCCCGGTAGTCCCGCATGAAGTCCTCCGCTTTGTCGCGGGAGTCGAGGGACTGCAGGGCCTTGTCGGCGATCCGTGTGGTCTGCAACAGCTGTACGTCGGTGCGCATCAGCGTGCCGGTGTCGTTCGGCTGGTCGTCGGCGTGCGCGACGAGCACCTTGGTCGTCGCGGCCGGGGCCGGAGGGCGCAGCACGGCCAGCGCCGCGCCGGCCAGCAGCCCCAGGAGCGCGAGGGAGCACCACAGGCGGCGGCGTCGGCGTACCGACACCACCAGCGACTGCAGGTCGAACAGGGACGTGGTGGTGGGCGACTCGGAAGTCGTGTTCGTCGTCACGCCGAACCTCCCTTCGCGCCGCCGCGCACCGCGAGCGCCTCGGCGGCGTGGTCCCCGGGGTGTGCGGGGGACGGCGCAGCGACGCCCCGTACCGTGCCGGCGATGACGATGCCGACCACTTCGTGCCTGCCGTCCGCGCAGGCCCCGGCGATGCCGGCGAGCTGCTCGGCGGTCCAGGTG
>NZ_JAAGMG010000481.1 GCF_010548525.1 Streptomyces sp. SID14478 | reverse complement strand
CCGGCGCGTCGGGGCTCCGGTGCGCCCGGGGGACGGTGAGAGCGGCCTTGTGCCGCGGCACCGTCAGTCGCGCCGTGCCGGTCGCCGGGCCGTAGCCGAACCTGCCGTAGATCGGCGCCTCGGAGGCCAGCAGCACGGCCAGGAACTCCCCTCGGGCCCGTACGTCGGCGAGCTGACGCCGCATCAACTCGCCGAGCACGCCCCGGCGCCGGTGCGAGGGCAGGACGCCGACCGCGCTCACCCCGGCGGCCGGGACGGGAACGCCGCCGGGCAGGGTCAGTTCGAAGGAGTACGCGGCGGCGGTGCCGACGGGCCGCCCGTCGGCGTCCAGGGCGAGCAGACCGCGGTCCATCTCGAGCGCCGACCACCACAGGCCGCCGCCGTCGACCGGGGTTTCCGGAAAGAGGCCGAACGCGGCGTGGGCCGTGTCGACGAAGACGTCGAGGTCCTCATCACTGGTGGAACGTATCTTCATTGCCGCTTGCCGCCGCTCGTCGTGGATGCCGGCGAGTCTATCGAGCCGCCCCCGGTCCGGGTCGCGCCGGTCGGCGTCGGGGCGGGCTCGTCGTCCCGGCGCCTCGCTCGCCCGAGCGGGGCCCACCTCGGCAAAGATTCGCTCAAAAATAGGTGCGGTGTTCGCCATGAGCGGCGCGGATCGATCCCATGGCTCGCATGAGTGAACTCAGCGATCTGATTCCCGTCGAGGCCATCCGGCTCGACGTGGCGGCGCCGGACTGGCAGGGCGCGGTGCGCGCGGCCGGTGACCTGCTGGTGGCGGGCGGGGTGAGCACGGACGCGTACACCCAGGAGATGACCCGCAACGTCGAGGAGAACGGGCCCTACATCGTCATCGCACCCGGTTTCGCTTTCGCACACGCCAGGCCCTCGCCCGCCGTGCAGCGGACCGGGATGTCGTGGGTGCGGCTGGCGACCCCGGTGAACTTCGGCCACGAGACGAACGATCCGGTCCACCTCGTCGTCGCGCTCGCGGCGACCGACTCCGGCGCCCACACCCAGGCCATGGGCGCGCTCGCGAGGCTGCTCGCCGACGGTGACACCTCGGCCGCCCTGGACCGGGCGCCCACCCCGCAGGCGGTCCACCGGATCCTCGCCGGAGACACGGCCGAGCAGGCCGCGGCACCCAGGAGCGAGGGCTCCCCGGGCGGTGGAGGCTCCGCCAAGCACGGAATGCACAAGATCCTGACCGTGTGCGGCAACGGCGTCGGCACGAGCCTGTTCCTCAAGTCGACGCTCGACAAGGTGCTCGACCGGTGGAAGTGGGGCCGCTTCATCACCACCGAGGCCACCGACACCATCTCCGCGAAGGGCAAGGCCTCCGAGGCCGTCGCCATCATGACGTCGCGCGAGATCGCCAGGACGCTGGGCGACGTGGGCATCCCGGTGCGGGTGATCGAGGACTTCACCAGCACCAAGGAGGTCGACTCCGCGCTGCGCGACCTCTACGACGTCTGACCCGCGCCCGACCCGCCGCCGCTCTACCGCCCGGAGTCCCCATGAACGTCCTCGTGGACATCGCGAAATTCATCGTCAACGAAATCCTCAGCGTCCCCGCCTACCTCATCGGCATCATCACTGCCGTCGGCCTCATCGCCCTGAAGAAGTCCACCGGCCAGATCATCGGCGGCGCCATCAAGGCGACCCTCGGCTTCCTCCTCATCGGGGCCGGCGCGACCCTCGTCACCGCCTCCCTCGAACCGCTCGGCACGATGATCACCGGCTCGACCGGTTCGCACGGCGTGATCCCCACCAACGAGGCCATCGTCGGCATCGCGCAGGCCGAGTACGGCTCGCGCGTCGCCTGGCTGATGATTCTCGGCTTCCTGATCAGTCTGCTCCTCGCCCGTTTCACCCCGTTGTCCTACGTGTTCCTGACGGGGCATCACATGTTGTTCATGGCCACGCTGTTGACCATGGTGATGGCCTCGGCCGGACAGGACTCGTGGGTCGTCGTCGTGGTCGGTGCGGTGCTGCTCGGCATCATGCTCGTCGCGATGCTCGCGTTCGCGCACCCCTGGACCAAGCGCGTCACCGGCAACAACACCGTCGCCGTGGGGCACTTCGGAACAGCCGGGTACATCGTGTCCGGCGCGACCGGCCAGGTCGTCGGCAAGAAGAGCCGCTCCACCGAGGAGATGAACCTGCCCGAGGGGCTGCGTTTCCTGCGCGACTCGATGGTCGCCACCGCCCTGTCGATGGTCCTCATCTACATGATCATGGCCATCGTCTTCCTCGTGAAGGCCGGCAGGACGGAGGCGTTCAAGGCGTTCGCGACGGGCGGTGGCGCCGGGTCCACGGGCGTCGGCAACTATCTGATGGCCTCGCTCGGACAGGGCCTGCAGTTCGGCATCGCCGTCGCCGTGATCCTCTTCGGGGTGCGCACGATCCTCGGTGAACTCGTCCCCGCCTTCCAGGGCATCGCACAGAAGGTCGTGCCCGGCGCGATCCCCGCGCTGGACGCGCCGATCGTCTTCCCGTACGCGCAGAACGCGGTGCTCGTCGGCTTCATCTGCTCCTTCGTCGGCGGCCTCGTGAGCCTGGGACTGCTCGCCGGGGTGTTCAACCCCGCCTTCGGCACGGCCCTCGTACTGCCCGGACTCGTCCCGCACTTCTTCACCGGCGGCGCGGCCGGCGTCTTCGGCAACGCGACCGGCGGGCGGCGCGGGGCCGCGATCGGGGCCTTCCTGAACGGCGTGCTGATCACCTTCCTGCCCGCCTTCCTGCTCGGCGTCCTCGGCTCCTTCGGCTCGGCCAACACCACGTTCGGCGACGCGGACTTCGGCTGGCTCGGCCTCATCCTCGGCAACGTCGCCAAGGCGGGCGAGGTGGCCGGCATCATCCTGATGCTGCTGGTCGGACTCGTCATCCTGGGCGGCGCGATCGTCTGGCAGAAGCGCGTCGTGGACACCGGCTGGGACCCGGGCGCGAAGCGGGCGGCGCTGCTGCCGCCGGAGGACCGCCCCGAGCAGCACGACTCCGGTGCCCCCGGGGAGACCACGGTCTCCCGTACGTACGCGAAGATCACGCCGCCGGCCGGGGCGCCGGTGCCGCCGCCGCCGGAGGACTGAACACCCCCTCGGGTCCCTCTTTCGTGCGGGGGACCCGTGAGGGACCAATCCGCGAGGCGGGCCGTGCCGGATTACCGGCGATGAGGGCACCTGGCCCTCACGCACCGGATCGCTGAGGGATTGTCATGCAGACTCGAGTCCACCGTGTCGCCGTTGTCGTCGCTGCCGCCGCCATGCTGCCGTTGGCCCTGGCCGGGTGCTCCGACAGCGACTCCAAGGACAAGGCGTCCGACAGCTCCTCGACCGCCGCCCCGAAGGGGTCCGACATGGACAGCCCTTCGGGCGCCATGGGCACGATGAGCAAGCCGTTCGGGCCCGCCTGTGCGTCCGTGCCCAAGGACGGCGCGGGTTCGTTCGACGGGATGGCCCAGGACCCGGTCGCCACCGCCGCCTCGCACAACCCGGCGCTGTCCACCCTGGTCACGGCCGTGAAGAAGGCCGGTCTGGTGGACACGCTGAACAACGCGAAGAACATCACCGTCTTCGCGCCCACCAACGACGCCTTCGCCAAGATCCCCAAGGCCGACCTGGACAAGGTCCTCAACGACAAGGCGCAGCTGACCAAGATCCTGACCTACCACGTGGTCGGTCAGAAGCTCGCCCCGAAGGACCTGGAGAACGGCTCCTACGACACGCTGGAGAAGTCGAAGCTGACGACCTCCGGCTCCGGCGAGTCCTACAAGGTCAACGACTCGGCCAACGTGGTCTGCGGCAACGTCAAGACCGCCAATGCCAACGTCCACATCATCGACACCGTCCTGATGCCGAAGAACTGACCGACGCACCGCCCGTCCCAATCCGCGCCCCGGCCGGCTCCGGATTACCGGTGAGGCCGCATCCGGGGCCGGGAAGGGAGAGGCGATGTCGAGGGCGCAAGGCGACGTTCCGGGGGAACCCGACGGGTCGGCGGGCAGCGGGAGCAGGCGGCGGACCGCCGTGATCGGCAGCGGGGTGGCCGGTCTCACCGCCGCGTACGTGCTCGCCCGGGCCCGTGACGTGACGCTGTACGAGGCCGACGACCGGCTCGGCGGGCATGCCCACACCCATGACCTGACGGCGCCCGACGGCGCCAGGCACCGCGTCGATTCGGGCTTCATCGTGCACAACCGCCGCACCTATCCGCACCTGCTGCGGCTGTTCGCCGAACTCGGCGTCGCCACGCAGGAGTCGGAGATGAGCATGTCGGTGCGGTGCGAGGGGTGCGGTCTGGAGTACGCCGGTGCGCGCGGTCCCGCCGGACTGTTCGCGCGGCCCCGCAACGCACTGCGCGGGGACTACCTGCGCCTGCTCGCCCAGGTGCCCGCCTTCCACCGGGCCGCCCGGCGACTGCTCGCGCGCGGCGGCGACCCGGAGCTCACGCTCGGGGAGTTCCTGGACCGCGAAGGGTTCTCGCCCTACTTCCGCGCGCACTTCGCGACGCCGCTCGTCTCGGCCGTCTGGTCCTGCGACGCGGCGACGGCGCAGCGGTACCCGGCCGCGTACCTGTTCCGGTTCCTGGAGCACCACGGGATGCTCGCGGTGAGCGGATCGCCGACCTGGCGCACGGTGACCGCGGGGTCGGGCACCTACGTCGAGCGGATCGCCGGGCGCCTGGACCAGGTGCACGTCGCCGCGCCGGTGCGCGCCGTGCGGCGGCACGCGGACGGCGTCAGCCTCGTCACCGCGGACGGCACCACACGCGCGTACGACTCCGTGGTCGTCGCCACGCACCCGGACCAGGCCCTGGCGCTGCTGGCCGACGCCACACCGCTGGAGAAGGAGGTCCTCGGCGCCTTCCGGTACAGCCGCAACACGACGCTCCTGCACACCGACACCGCGGTGCTGCCACGCGCGCGGGGGGCCCGCGCCTCGTGGAACTACCTGATGCCGTCCTGCGCGGCGGGCGCCGAGCAGGTACGGGTCAGCTACGACATGAACCGGCTCCAGCGGCTGACCGCCGCGCAGACGTACGTGGTGACGCTCGGCGGCGAGGACCGCGTCGACCCGGCGCGGGTCCTGGCCCGCATGGTCTATGAACACCCGGTCTACACACCGCAGTCGCTGGCGGCCCAGCGGCGGCTGCCGGAACTGGGCACCGCCGTCACGGCGTTCGCCGGCGCCTACCACGGCTGGGGGTTCCACGAGGACGGCTGCCGATCCGGGGTGACCGCCGCCGCGGCACTGGGAGTGCGATGGCTGTGAGCACCACGCCTGCCCTGTACCGCGTCGCGATCAGCCACATACGCACCGCGCCGCGCAGGTACACGCTGCGCCACCGCACGTACATGTGGCTCGTCGACCCCGACCGCCCTCCCGAACTGCCCGTACTGCTGCGGCCGTTGGCGCGCTTCGACCCGCGGGACCACTTCACCGGGGACCGGTCCTCCCTGCGCGCGGGGCTCGATGCCTTCCTCGCCGCGCACGGAGTCGACCTGGCGGGCGGGCCGGTCGTGATGCTCACCCACGCCCGCGTCTTCGGGTACGTGTTCAACCCGCTCACCCTCTACTGGTGCCACACCCCCGACGGCGCCCCGCACTGCGTCGTCGCCGAGGTCCACAACACCTACGGCGGACGGCACGCCTACCTTCTGTGGCCCGACAGTTCGGGCGTCGCGGTGACCGACAAGGAGTTCTACGTCTCGCCGTTCTTCCCCGTCGACGGCCGCTACCGCATGCGCCTGCCCGCACCCGGCGACCGCGTCGACCTGACCGTGCACCTGGAACGCGACGGCGGCAGGCCCTTCACCGCCACCGTCCGCGGCAGCCGGCACGACGCCCGCACGGCCACCTTGCTGCGCCTCGCCCTGCGCAGCCCCTGGTCCACCCTCGCCGTGTCCGCCGCCATCCGGCTGCACGGCATCCGTCTGTACCTGCGGGGCCTGCCCGTACAGCCCCGCCCCGATCACCGCACACCGGAGAACCACTCATGAGAACAGGCGAGGACCGCATTGCCCCCACGACGCACACCGCCGTGGACCCCGGGGCCTGGCCCGACATCGCCACCCCGCCGACGGCCTCCCGCGCCCGGACCGCGCTCGCCGGGGCCGTCGTCCGCCGCGCGCTGCACCAGCTGCCGCTGCG
>NZ_JAAGMG010000435.1 GCF_010548525.1 Streptomyces sp. SID14478 | reverse complement strand
GCGGGGACGCCGGGGTGCGCGCCCGTGGCGCGGCCACGGGCCACCTCCTCGCGCAGGTCCGAGACCTGGCGGCGCAGGCCCCGGACGTGGTGCAGGGTGGCGGCGCCGACGGCCGTGGCAGCGGCCGTGGCGAGCAGCAGGACACTCATTGCGACGGGCATGGCGCTCACTGACGTACTCCCGGTTTCAAGTCGACCCCCGACTTCCTACATCAGCTTGAAGCCTGGACGAACCAGCTGTCAGTGCATTACGTCACGAATTGGACAGGTCTTTTGGCCGGGCGTTTAGGCCCCATATGGCCTGGGTACGGTGCTGACCTGCGAAAATCCCATTCCCCCGAGATGTACATCACATCCTGGGGGAGATCGGATCACGATTCGGTAGACGGATAGCGCTCAGTTCGCGCCAGTTCGGGTCAGCTGAGGCGCTCGATGACCATCGCCATGCCCTGGCCGCCGCCGACGCACATCGTCTCCAGGCCGAACTGCTTGTCGTGGAACTGGAGGCTGTTGATCAGCGTGCCGGTGATGCGGGCGCCGGTCATGCCGAAGGGGTGGCCGACGGCGATGGCGCCACCGTTCACGTTCAGCTTGTCCTCGTCGATGCCGAGCTCGCGGGCGGACGGGATGACCTGGGCGGCGAACGCCTCGTTGATCTCGAACAGGTCGATGTCGGAGACGGACAGGCCGGCCAGCTTCAGGGCGCGCTTGGACGCCTCGACCGGACCGAGGCCCATGATCTCGGGGGACAGGCCGGAGACGCCGGTGGAGACGACGCGGGCGAGCGGGGTCAGGCCGAGCTCGCGGGCCTTCGTGTCGGACATGATCACGAGGGCGGCGGCACCGTCGTTGAGCGGGCAGCAGTTGCCGGCCGTGACCAGGCCGTCGGGGCGGAAGACGGGCTTGAGGCCCGCGACGCCCTCCAGGGTGACGCCCGCGCGCGGGCCGTCGTCCTTCGACACGACCGTGCCGTCGGGGGTGGTCACCGGGGTGATCTCACGCTCCCAGAAGCCGTTCTTGAGGGCTTCCTCGGCGCGGTTCTGCGAGCGGACGCCGAAGGCGTCCATGTCCTCGCGGGTGATGCCCTTGACCCGGGCCAGGTTCTCGGCGGTCTGGCCCATCGCGATGTACGCGTCCGGCACGAGGCCGTCCTCGCGCGGGTCGTGCCAGGTCGTGCCCTCCTGCTGGGCGACGGCCGCGGTGCGGGCCTCTGCCTCGGCGAAGAGGGGGTTGTGGGTGTCGGGGAGCGAGTCGGAGTTGCCCTTGGCGAAGCGGGACACCATCTCCACGCCGGCCGAGATGAAGACGTCGCCCTCGCCCGCCTTGATGGCGTGCAGGGCCATGCGCGTCGTCTGCAGCGAGCTGGAGCAGTAGCGGGTGACGGTGCAGCCCGGGAGGTGGTCCATGCCCATCTGCACGGCCACGATGCGGCCGAGGTTGTGGCCCTGCTCGCCGCCGGGCAGGCCGCAGCCGAGCATCAGGTCGTCGATGTCGCGCGGGTCGAGTTCCGGGACCTTGGCGAGGGCGGTCTGGATGATCGTGGCGGTCAGGTCGTCCGGGCGCAGGTCCTTCAGGGAGCCCTTGAAGGCGCGGCCGATGGGGGAGCGGGCGGCTGAGACGATTACGGCTTCGGGCATCACGGCTCCAGGAGTTCTGGCGGAAGGCAGGACCGCTTGGGAAGTTACCCGTACGTATGGCGCGGGTCACCGGTCAGGTGGTGTGACCCGTGACGCATTTTTCTAAGCGCTTGCTCAGGGCTCCGCCGGTTGGGCTGGTTATGGGGTCGGGCCTGTGGGCCGGTGGGGCGGTGCGCCTGTGGGGCGGTGGGCGGTGCGCTGGTGTGGCGGGTGGTTGGCGGATCGGCACCCGGCGGCTGCGCGCGGGTCTCGGGGCTCTGCCCCGGACCCCGCTCCTCAAGCGCCGGAGGGGCTGGATTGGGGCGTCGGCGGGGCTGGATCGAGGCGTCGGAGGGGCTGGGTCGAAGCGTCGGAGGGCTGGATTGGGGTGTCGGCGGGGGTGGGTTGTTGGGTCAGGCTTCGGAGGGGGTGAAGTGGGTGGGGTCCTGGGTGGGGACGCGGCGGCGACGGCGGCGCTTCAGCAGGGCCCATGGGCCCCGCGGGCCCGTCGGCATCGCTGCCGTGACCTCCGTGCCGCCCTCCTCGACCGCCTTGGCGGCCGCGCGGGCGACGGGCAGGAAGCCCTCGGAGCGGGAGACGTCGGGGCGCTCCTCGTCGGGCCAGACGCCCAGCGCGGCGCACAGCGTGGGCAGCAGGGCCATCGCGGCCGTCTGGTAGCCCTCCGCGGAGGGGTGGTAGTTGTCCGGGCCGAACAGCTCGCGCGGGTTCGCCGCGAACTCGGGGCCGAGCAGGTCGCCCAGGGACACCGTCCGGCCGCCCTGCTCCACCGTGCCGATGGTCTGCGCCGCGGCGAGCTGGCGCGAGGCGCGCCGGGCCAGCCAGCGCAGCGGCTGCTGCACCGGCTCGACCGAGCCGAGGTCCGGGCAGGTGCCGACCACCACTTCCGCCCCGGCGGTCCGCAGCCGCCGCACCGCGGCCGAGAGGTGGCGCACGGACTTCGTGGCGGGGATGCGGTGCGTGACGTCGTTCGCGCCGATCATGATCACGCAGACGTCCGGCCGCCAGTCCGGGTCGGCGAGGATCAGCGCCACCTGGCGGTCGAGGTCGTCGGACATGGCCCCGGGCAGCGCCACGTTGCGCAGCTGCACCGCCCGTTCCGCGACCGCCGCGAGGCCCGAGGCGAGGATGGCCCCCGGCGTCTGCCGCGCCCGGTGCACGCCCTGTCCCGCGGCCGTGGAGTCACCGAGTATGGCGAACCGCACCGGCTCCGCGCCCGTATCGGCGTACGCCCTGCCGTAATGGCCGTCCGCCGAGGGGACCCGGACCGGATCGGGGCCGTGATTGCCCACCTGGCGGCGTGCGAACTGCACCTCGGCCAGGACCACTCCGATCGCGGCCGCGCCCAGCAGCCCGATCCCGCCGCCGCCGTACGCCGCCCCTGCGGCGATCCGTCGTGCCACCCTCGCCCTGCTCGACATGTTCCGCGGCCACCTCCGTACGCGACTCTCCTACGGCTCCATGAAGTCCTTGCCCCGTAATCACCGTCGGTCAATCGCAATGGGAGATGAAGGGCTGGTGCGCGCCTTACGCTGACCGCAACCCCCGTCACAGACCCGGAGACCCGGAGACAACGTGCAGATCCACGACTCGATGATCAGCCTCGTCGGCAACACCCCGCTGCTGAGGCTCAACAAGGTGACCGAAGGCCTCCGGGCGACCGTCCTGGCCAAGGTCGAGTACTTCAACCCCGGCGGCTCCGTGAAGGACCGCATCGCGCTGCGCATGATCGAGGCGGCCGAGCAGAGCGGGGAGCTGAAGCCCGGCGGCACGATCGTCGAGCCGACCAGCGGCAACACCGGGGTGGGGCTGGCCATCGTGGCGCAGCAGAAGGGGTACAAGTGCATCTTCGTGTGCCCCGACAAGGTGTCCACCGACAAGATCAACGTGCTGCGCGCGTACGGCGCCGAGGTCGTCGTCTGCCCGACCGCCGTGGACCCCGAGCACCCGGACTCGTACTACAACGTGTCCGACCGGCTGGTCCGGGAGACCCCGGGCGCCTGGAAGCCGGACCAGTACAGCAACCCCCACAATCCCCTCTCCCACTACCACTCGACCGGCCCCGAGCTGTGGGAGCAGACCGACGGCGCGATCACGCACTTCGTGGCGGGCGTGGGCACCGGCGGCACCATCTCGGGGACCGGCCGCTACCTCAAGGACGCGAGCGCCGGGCGGGTCCAGGTCATCGGCGCCGACCCCGAGGGGTCCGTGTACTCGGGCGGCTCCGGGCGGCCGTACCTCGTCGAGGGCGTCGGTGAGGACTTCTGGCCGTCCGCGTACGACCGCGAGGTGGCCGACGAGATCGTCGCCGTCTCCGACAAGGACTCCTTCCAGATGACGCGGCGCCTGGCCAAGGAGGAGGGGCTGCTCGTCGGCGGGTCCTGCGGCATGGCGGTCGTGGCGGCGCTGCGGGTGGCCGAGCGGCTCGGTCCCGACGACGTGGTGGTCGTCCTGCTGCCGGACAGCGGGCGCGGCTACCTCAGCAAGATCTTCAACGACGAGTGGATGGCCGACTACGGGTTCCTGGAGGACTCCGGGACCAGCGCCCGCGTCAGCGACGTGCTCAAGGACAAGGACGGCGGCGCGCTGCCCGAACTCGTCCACATGCACCCGGAGGAGACGGTCGGTCAGGCCATCGAGGTGCTGCGCGAGTACGGCGTCTCGCAGATGCCGATCGTGAAGCCGGGCGCCGGGCACCCGGACGTGATGGCCGCGGAGGTCATCGGCTCGGTCGTGGAACGGGAGCTGCTCGACGCCCTGTTCGCCCAGCGGGCCTCCCTCGGCGACCCGCTGGAGAAGCACATGTCGGCGCCGCTGCCGCAGGTCGGCTCCGGTGAACCGGTGGCGGACCTGATGAGCGTGCTCGGGTCGGCCGACGCGGCGATCGTGCTGGTCGAGGGCAAGCCGACGGGTGTGGTGAGCCGTCAGGACCTGCTGGCGTTTCTCGCCAAGGGCGCCGGCCGGCCGGTCGCTAAGTAGGTTCGCGAAAACGGTACGAGCGCGTCACGTGCGCGCAGCACCGGCTTAACACAGCTCCGGCACATTGGTGGATGTCGGAAGGGACGGGAGCGGCTCCCCGTCCCGGCCGACGACAGAGCGGCGTCAAGGAAACTCCGGAGCGGCTCCCGGACCTCCACGGACGCCCAGGACGTGTCACCCGGCCCTGACCCGGTGCACGTCCCTCGCGGGGACCGCCGTCGTCCCGCCCCCCGTCACAGGGGGTGCGGCGGTCCCCGCGCAACTCTGTTCGGTCGAGGACGCTCACTCCACGAACAGGCCGCGCTCCGCCGCCCGTACGTCGAACTCCTCGAGCCGCGCCTGCGCATCGGGCAGCCCGTCGCACATCGCCTCCAGGAGCACCCGCCCGAGCAGCATCGGCGCGCACGCCGTATCGAAGGCGAGGCCCGTGCCGACCGCCGCGGGCAGCAGCAGGTCCGAGTGACCCGCGACGGGCGCGAACGCCGAGTCGGCGACGGTCACCACGGTCAGCCCCGCCGCCTTGGCGTAGGCGAGCGTGTCGACGACCTCGCGCGGGTGCCGGGGCAGCGCGAAGCAGAGCAGGGCCGTGGCCCCGGCGCGCACCGCCGCGTCGATCCGGTCGGCCAGCATCGTGCCGCCCTCGTCGAGCAGACGCACGTCGGGGTGGACCTTCGCCGCGAAGTAGGAGAATCCGTACGCCTGGGAGGCCGCCGCGCGCAGTCCGAGGACGAGGAGCGGGCGGGAGGCGGCGAGCAGGCGGCCCGCGCGCTCGATCGGTGCCGGGTCGGCGAGCAGGGCCGCGAGGTGGCGGAGGTTGGCGATCTCGGCCTCCACGGCCTGCTGGTACTCGTTGGCCTTGGCGGCCGAGGCCGGTTCGGTGGGGGCCACCTCGCGCAGGTGCTTGCGCAGCGCCGGATAGCCGTCGAAGCCGAGGGCGACCGCGAACCGGGTCACCGAGGGCTGGCTGACCCCGGCGAGCTCGGCCAGCTCCACCGAGGACAGGAACGGGACGTCCGCGGCGCGGCGCACCATGCAGTGCGCGATGCGGCGCTGGGTGGGCGTGAGGCGGTGTCCCTCGAAGAGGTGCTGGAGTCGCGCGGCCGGGCCCTGACCGTGCGCACCGCTGTCCGTGCGGTCGTTCATGTCTCCCCGTTCTCCCCGACGGTCCATTCAGGGGGGCATTGATGTGCATGATCCTATTCAGCCGGGCGGGCGGACGCCAGGGGTTCGGGGGTGCGGGAGGCGGCGGCCGCACCTCTCGCACGCCGAGCCGGCCGGTCCGTGTGGACACCCGCGAGGCGTCCCGGCCCCGGTGGAGGCTTCTTGTGCCTGCTGACCGCGTCCTCATAGGTTGAGGTCATGGGACTCTTCGACAAGCTGACCGGTACCCGGCGCCCCGGAAGCGGAGTCGCACCGGTCCCGGCCGGTGAGGTGCGGGCCGCTCTGCTCGCTCTCAACGCGGACGACGTCCCGTACGTCATCCAGCACGGTGACGGCGACGGCGCCGACCTGGTGGCCCAGTGGCGGATCGCGGAGCCTGCCTGGCAGACCTTCTTCTCCCGGACCCAGGTGACGCACGCGGTGCGGATCCGGATGCGCCTGGACCAGGAGAACCGCGAGGTGCGCGCGATCGAGGAGCAGTGGGAGCTCGAATGGGTGGGCAATCCCGCGCGGCGGCAGATGTCGATCGAGTACGCGCGCGGCCCGGACCGCACCGTGACCCGCCGGTGGACCATCGAGCGCGGTGCGAGCGGCCGCCTGCAGGCCACCGAGGACTTCCGCTTCGACGCCTCCGACCTGCGCCGGCCCCTGCGCGACGCCGCGCTCGGGGCGGGCTGGGGCTGGCGTGGTCTGCTGTTCGGCAAGCTCTGAGGAACCGGGCGCCGGTCCGTCACTCCACGAAGCGCTCCAGCAGCGCCGCCGCCCGCTCCACGTCCGCGGTGAGCGGGCGGTCGGCGAGGTCCGACTCCAGCTCCGCGTCGGCCAGTTCGAAGGCGCGGCCCACCGGCAGCGTCGGGTCGGGGCGGTGGTCGCGCAGCCGCAACGCCCGGACGGCGGCGACCAGTTCGCAGCCCACGACCTGGCGGTACGCGGCGCAGGCGCGCAGCGTCTGACGGGCGGCCAGCGACGCGAAGCTGGCCTGCTCCTCGACACCACGGGACAGGACGGCATGGCCGAGGGAGGCGGGGGCGGAGAAGGCGCGCAGGTCGGCGAGGGCGCCGCCGGCCGCGTACTCCAGGATCATCACGCCGGACGCCCCGGGTTCGCCGTCCGCGAGGAAGGGGCGCAGGCGGGTGTACGCGGGTTCGTTCAGGGTGGACAGGCGGGACGTCGACAGGCGGGCGACCTGGGTGACGGCGAGCCTGAAGTGGTCGAGGGTGAGGGCCAGTTGAGCCATGTAGAAGCCGCCGTGGTGGTACGCCGCCATGTCCTCGGCACAGATCAGCGGGTTCTCGGCGGCCGCGTTGATCTCGACCGTGAGGACGTCCTCCAGCGCGTCCGCCGCGTCCTGCGCGGGGCCGTGGATCTGGGGGACGCAGCGGAAGCCGTACGGGTCCTGGATGCGGCCGAGCGGCGGGGTGGGGCGGTCGGGGGCGCCGAAGATCTCGCGCATCCGGGCCGCGACGTCGTAGGAGCCCTTGTGGTGGCGGGCCTCGTGGACCGGGAGGGCGTAGGCCTCGTAGGAGCCGTCGACCGCCAGCAGGCTGAGGGCCGCGACGAGCTGGGTGGCCGCGAGGAGGGTGCGCAGTTCGTGCAGGGCGAGCGCGGACTGGCCGAGGGTGAGGGCGTTGGAGGAGATCAGCGCCAGCGCGTCGTTGTTGTCGAGGGGCTGGGCGGCCGGCGGCGTGCCCTTGCCGCGCCAGGGGTGTTCGCCCGCGAGGGCCAGGCCCATCTGGGCCAGCGGCGCGATGTCGCCGGTGCCGACCGAGCCGTGCTCGTTGACCGCCGGGTGGGAGCCGTTGGCCAGCGCCTCGCACAGGGCCGTGACGACGGTGGGGCGCAGGCCCGCGCCGCCCGCCAGGATCTGGTTGGCGCGGACCGTCAGCATGGCCCGCACCTCGCGCTCGGGCAGCTCGTCCCCGATCGCGCCCGCGTGGCTGCGCAGCAGGCGCAGGCCGTGGTCGGCGGCGGCCTCGGTGGGCACGTCCTCGCTGCGGTTCGCGCCGACGCCCGTGGAGCGGCCGTAGACGCGGCCCCACGCGGCGATCTCGCGGGCCGCGTTCCAGGACTCCTCGACGCGCTTCATGGCGTCGTTGCCGGGTACCGGGTGGGCACTCGCCTCGGCGAGGCGGACCACGTCGGCGACCGGGAGGCCGTGGCCGTCGAGTACGACGACTGGGGGCGTGGCGCTCGAAGCGCTCACCGTCTGGGACAACACGTGCCGATCCTCCTCGAACCGTTATCCATCGCCCCCAAGGGGGCGGGCGCGTCTCACATTCCGGGCAGCCCGTCGGGATTTACCAGTGATTTACGCGGGGGCATTGACAAGCTATTCACGCACACAGAACTCTGCATGACGATATGCAGGCCGGGCAAGAGGACTCCAGAGGCGCTCCATGATCCAGTTCGAAGCGGTCCACAAGCGATTCCCGAACGGCACGACGGCGGTGCACGACCTCACCATCGACATGCCCGAAGGGGGCGTGACCGTTTTCGTCGGATCTTCCGGCTGCGGCAAGACGACCAGCCTGCGCATGATCAACCGCATGGTCGACCCGACCTCGGGCACCATCCGGGTCGGCGGCCGCGACGTCCTCGAACAGGACGCCGCCGAGCTGCGGCGCTCCATCGGATACGTCATCCAGCAGTCGGGCCTGTTCCCGCACCGCACCGTCCTCGACAACATAGCCACCGTGCCGCTGCTGCTCGGCTGGGGCCGCAAGAAGGCCCGGGCCACCGCCGGTGAGCTCCTGGAGCGCGTGGGGCTCTCGGCCGAGATGGGCAAGCGCTACCCGCACCAGCTCTCCGGCGGGCAGCAGCAGCGCGTCGGCGTGGCCCGGGCGCTGGCGGCCGACCCGCCGGTGCTGCTGATGGACGAGCCGTTCGGCGCCGTGGACCCGGTGGTGCGCGCCCAGCTCCAGGACGAACTCGTCCGGCTCCAGAAGGAGCTCAACAAGACCATCGTCTTCGTCACGCACGACATCGACGAAGCGGTGCGGCTCGGCGACCGCATCGCCGTGTTCCGCGAGGGCGGCCACCTCGTCCAGTGCGACACCCCGGCCGAACTCCTCGCCCGCCCGGTGAACGACTTCGTGGCCGACTTCCTCGGCGCCGAGCGGGGCCTGAAGCTGCTGTCGCTGACCGCGCTCGCCGACGTACCGCAAGGACCCGTGCCGCAGGGCGGCCGCTGGGAGCTCGTGCTGGACGACGCCCGCAGGCCGCTGCGCTGGCAGGACCGGGACAGCGAGGCCTCGGCCCCCGTGCGGCCCCTGCGCGACACGGATTCGCTGCTCTCGGCGCTGAACGAGTCGGTCGCCTCGCCCGCCGGGCTCGCCGTCCGGGTGGACGCGCAGGGCGTGCTGAGCGGGGTCACGTCGAGGGACGACATCCACGAGAGGTCCGGGGCCGCGCACGCCCGCGCCCTGACGGGCACGCCGACCCCGGGCTCCGCCGTGCCCGCGCAGGAATCGGCCGACCCGAAGGAACGTGATTCCGCGTGACCATCGAATGGGACTGGATCGGCTCGCACGGGTCCGACCTCACCACCCTCACCCTCTCCCACCTCCAGGCCGCCTTCAGCGCCGTCCTGCTCGGCCTGGTCATATCCCTGCCGCTGGCGGTCCTGGCCCACCGGGTCCGGCCGCTGCGCGGCTTCCTCCTCGGACTGTCGAACGTCCTGTTCACCATCCCGTCCATCGCCGTCTTCGTCCTGCTGCTGCCGGTCTCCGGCCTCACCCGCACCACCACCGTCATCGGCCTGACCATCTACAGCCTCGTCGTCCTGCTGCGGAACACCGTCGAAGGACTCGACTCCGTACCGCACAGGACCAAGGAAGCCGCGAAGGCCATGGGCACGCGGCCGCTGCGCACCCTGCTGACCGTCGAGCTGCCGCTCGCCCTGCCCGTGATCATGGCGGGCGTGCGGATCGCCACCGTGATGTCCATCTCCCTCGTCTCCGTGGCGACGTACATCGGCGACGGCGGCCTCGGCCAGCTCTTCACCGACGGGTTCCAGCGCAACTTCCCGACCCCGGTCGTCGTCGGCGTCGTCCTCACGCTGCTGCTCGCGCTCGTCGCGGACGCGGTACTCGTCGTCGTCCAGCGGCTGCTCACGCCGTGGACCCGGACCCGGAGGGCCTGAGCCGCCATGTACGAACTCTTCAAGAACCTCGGGTCCTGGCTGGTCAGCGGCGACCAGTGGGGCGGCACCGGCGGCATCGCGCACCGGCTCGCCGAACACCTCGAGTACTCGCTGCTCGCCACCCTCATCGCGGCCGCCATCGCGCTCCCGCTGGGCCTGCTCATCGGCCACACCGGGCGCGGCGCGTTCGTCGCGATCAACCTCGCCTCCTTCGGCCGCGCCCTGCCGACCGTGGGCCTGGTCGTCCTCGTCTTCCTCGTGGCCGGGCTCTCCCTGTGGGCGGTGTACGTCGCCCTCGTCGTCCTCGCCGTGCCGGCCATCGTCACCAACACGTACGCGGGCATGGCCGCCGTCGACCCGGAGGTGAAGGACGCCGCCCGCGGCCAGGGCATGCGCGGCCACCAGGTGCTGTTCCAGGTGGAGTTGCCGCTCGCCCTGCCGCTGATCATGACGGGCCTGCGGCTCTCCCTCATCCAGGTCGTGTCCACGGCCACCATCGCCGCGTACGTCAGCTTCGGCGGGCTCGGCCGGTACGTCTTCGACGGACTCGCCCAGCGCGACCTCGTGCAGGTCCTCGGCGGAGCGGTGCTCGTCGCCGTGGTCGCCGTCGTGCTGGACCTCGCCCTCGCCGCACTCCAGCGTTTCCTCTTCCGCCACCGCCGCACCGCCGACGCGCACTGACCGCCCACTGAGGAGCCCAGAACCATGAACCGTAGGACTCTGCTCGGCGGCCTGTTCGCCGCGGCCTCCGTCCCCGCCGTCGCCGCCTGCAGCAGCGGGGTCACCTCGCTCGACGGCTCCGGCGGCTCGGGCGGCTCGGGCGGTGGGTCGAGCGCGGGCGGCCTCACCATCGGCACGGCCAACTACACCGAGAACCAGATCGTCGGCTACCTCTACGCGGGCGTCCTCAAGGCCGCCGGGGTCAAGGCGAACGTCCGCCCCAACCTCGGCTCCCGCGAGATCGTCATCCCCGCGCTCAAGGCCGGCGACATCGACCTGATCCCCGAGTACCAGGGCAGCCTGCTGCTCTACCTGGACGAGAAGGCCAAGGACACCGAGGCCGGCGCGATGCAGAACACGCTGACGACCCTGATGCCCGGCGGGCTCGAAGTCCTGCCGTACGCCTCGGCCGAGGACAGCGACGCCTTCTGCGTGACCAAGGAGACGGCCGACAAGTACGGCCTCAAGTCCCTCGCGGACCTGAAGAAGGCCAACGGCAAGCTGGTCTTCGGCGCCGCGGCCGAGATGCAGAAGCGGGTCGTCGGCGTCGTCGGCCTGAAGGACAGCTACGGCGTCGAGTTCAAGGAGTTCAAGGCGCTCGACTCCTCCGGTCCGCTGGTCAAGGGCGCGCTCAAGAAGGGCGACGTCGACGTCGCCAACATCTTCACCACGGACGTCGACATCGCCGAGAACGGCTGGGTCGTCCTCACCGACCCGCTGCACCTGGTCCCGGCCCAGCACATCGTGCCGCTCGTCGCGTCGCGCAAGGCCGACGCGAAGGTGCGCAAGGCGCTCGCCTCGCTCGGCAACGTCCTCACCACCGAGGAGATAACGAAGCTCAACCGCAAGGTGGACAAGGACAAGGACGACCCGGACGACGTCGCGCAGGACTGGCTGCGCAAGAAGCACCTGGCCTGACCGGCCGGGCCGGGCCCCGGCCCGGCCTCACGGCCGCACGCGCGCCGCGGAGCCCCGCTCGCACAGCCGCG
>NZ_JAAGMG010000392.1 GCF_010548525.1 Streptomyces sp. SID14478 | reverse complement strand
TCGCGCAGTTCCCCGCGCCCCTGAGATGCGCACTGCGTGCGCCATCCCCCTAGGAAGGCAAGCGGCGAGGCCGCAAGCCTTCCAGGGGCGCGGGGAACTGCGCGAGAAGCCCCCACCGGCCCGCAGCCGCGATCAGTCGCGAACCCGCCGGCTACCGGGCGGCAATATCGGCGAACCCCTCAATGCTCTCCGGCTGGCGAGACCCGGGCCCCACATAGCGCGCCGAGGGACGGACGAGCCGACCCGTCCGCTTCTGCTCAAGAACGTGCGCGGACCACCCCGCCGTACGGGCGCACGTGAACATCGACGTGAACATGTGCGCGGGCACCTCGGCGAAGTCGAGCACGATCGCCGCCCAGAACTCCACGTTCGTGGCGAGCACCCGGTCGGGCCGCCGTGCGTGCAGTTCGGCCAGCGCGGCCTTCTCCAGCGCCTCGGCGACCTCGAAGCGCGGGGCGCCCAGTTCGCGGGCGGTCCGGCGCAGCACGCGCGCCCGCGGGTCCTCGGCCCGGTACACCCGGTGCCCGAAGCCCATGAGCCGCTCGCCCTTGTCCAGCGCCCGGCGCACGAACGCGTCGGCGTCCCCGGTCCGCTCGATCTCCTCGATCATGCCGAGGACCCGGGAGGGGGCGCCGCCGTGCAGCGGCCCGGACATGGCGCCGACGGCACCGGACAGCGCGGCGGCGACGTCGGCGCCGGTCGAGGCGATGACCCGGGCGGTGAAGGTCGAGGCGTTCATGCCGTGCTCGGCGGCGCTCGTCCAGTACGCGTCGACGGCCGCCACGTGCTTGGGGTCGGGCTCCCCGCGCCAGCGGATCATGAAGCGCTCGACGACGGACTGCGCCTTGTCGATCTCGCTCTGCGGCACCATCGGCAGGCCCTGGCCCCGGGCGGACTGGGCGACGTACGACAGGGCCATGACGGCGGCCCGGGCCAGGTCGTCACGGGCCTGCTTCTCGTCGATGTCGAGCAGCGGCTTCAGGCCCCACACGGGCGCGAGCATGGCGAGCGCGGACTGGACGTCGACGCGGATGTCCCCGGAGTGGACGGGGATGGGGAAGGGCTCGGCCGGCGGCAGACCGGGGTCGAAGGCGCCGTCGACCAGCAGGCCCCACACGTTGCCGAACGACACGTGGCCGACCAGGTCCTCGATGTCGACGCCCCGGTACCGCAGGGCGCCGCCCTCCTTGTCCGGTTCGGCGATCTCCGTCTCGAACGCGACGACGCCTTCGAGGCCGGGTACGAAGGAGGGGTCAGTGTCGGACATCAGGCGGCTCCTCGTGATGCGTGGACGCGGTGGACTCGATCTGGTGGGGGACGGATGCGCGGCGGTTCGTCCACCGCTCGCGCTCCGGGTCGCTCACACCCGTGATGCCCCGTACGGCATGCGACTCAACCGTTCCGGTCCCTGGAAGATAGCCCTCGGTGCCACACTTGGCGAGAGGCGGCGGCACTCAGTGCCATGTTTCACTCCGCGGACCTCCGTCCGGCAGGATGACGCCGTGAGCGCCCACGAGAGCCCCGTGCCCGATCCCGCCGCCATGCGCGAGCAGTACCGCACCCACCCCGGCGGCCTCCTGGAGACCGACCTCGCCGCGCACCCCATGGACCAGTTCGCGCGCTGGTTCAAGGAAGCGGCGGCCCCCGGCTCCCCGCTGGCCGAGCCGAACGCGATGGTCGTCTCCACCGTGGACGCCACGGGCCGCCCCAGCTCCCGTACCGTCCTGCTGAAGTCGTACGACGACGCGGGCTTCGTCTTCTACACCAACTACGGCTCCCGCAAGGCCCGCGAGCTGGCCGTCAACCCGGGCATCGCGCTGCTGTTCCCCTGGCACTCGATGGGCCGTCAGGTCCAGGTCACCGGGACGGCCGCGCGGACGTCGCGGGAGGAGACGGCGGCGTACTTCCGCTCGCGGCCGCACGGGTCCCGGCTCGGCGCATGGGCCAGCGCCCAGTCGTCCGTGCTGCGGACCCGGGCCGAACTCGACGCCTCGTACGAGGAGTTGGTGCTCCGCTACCCGGTGGGCGCGGAGGTTCCCGTGCCGCCGCACTGGGGCGGCTTCCGGGTCGCGCCGGAGACGGTCGAGTTCTGGCAGGGCAGGGAGAACCGCCTGCACGACCGGCTCCGCTACGCGGCCGGCGCCGACGGCGGCTGGCGCGTCGAGCGGCTCAGTCCCTGAGGACCGGGCCGCTACAGCTCCGCCAGCACCCCGTCCAGGAACGGCTCGATCGCCGCGCGCCAGGCCGCGGGCTGGTCGTAGTGGACCAGGTGACCGGCGTCGGCCACCTCCGCGTACTGGCCCCGGGGCAGGACCCGGACCATCTCCTGCGCCTCGGCCCGGCCCAGCTCCCCGTCGAGACCGCGCACCACGAGCGCGGGGCACTGCACGGCCGCCAGTTCCTCCCAGTGCGCGTCGAACACCCACGTCGAGCGGGCCTGCAGCATCTGGCGGCGGGAGAACACCGGGCGCCAGCCGTCCGACGACTCGGTCATCACCTCGGCGTAGAAGCCGCCGCGCGCCGGATTGGGCCGCTCCACCCAGGGGTCGTCCTCGCCGAACCACTTGCGTACGTCGGCGAGCGTGGCGAACGGCAGCGGCCACGCCTTGAACCAGTCCTCCCACTCCCGCTGGGAGGCGGCGCCGAGGGCCGAGGCCCGCATGTCGCAGATGACCAGGCCGCGGACCAGGTCGGGGCGCCGGGCGGCGAGCTGCCACGCCGTGAGCGCGCCCATGGAGTGCCCGATGAGAACGGCCGGTTCGAGCCCCAGCTGCACCAGGGCGGCCTCCGCGTCCAGCACGTACGCCTCACGGTCGAACGGGCCCTGCGGGGGCTTGTCGCTCTGACCGTGGCCCCGCTGGTCCAGGGCGACCGCGCGGTGCCGCTCGGAGAGCCAGCGCGCTGTGCCGGCCCAATGGGACGCCCGGCCCATCAGGCCGTGCAGTAACAGGACGCCGGGCGTGCGCCCGCCGTCGCCCGTCTTGGGCGGGTCGGCGAACTCCCAGGCGGCCAGGCGGGCCCCGCCCGTCCCCGTCACGTCGATACGCCGTGCCATAGGCCCTGGCACCCCCTTGTGGTCGCGCCTGCAGTCGCGTACCCGCGCACGTTATCGAACCCATTTTCGAAAACGTGGTGCTCTTCGGCAACACCCCTCGTTTGAGTGACATCGCTCAAGGAATGACCTGCGTCGCCGAGGGGATCTCTCTCTCGGGAGGCGGACCGCTCGGGGAAATCGGTCCGAAGGGGATGACCCTGGGAGCTCGGGGCTCCGGGTCAGCACAGGGGAGGACAGGCCCCGGCGCCGCAAGGCGCCGGGGCCCTCTGCTGCGAGCGCCCCCCGCACCCGTCGCGCGCCGAACGGCAGGTCCATACCAGGCCCCCTCCGGTCATATGCCTCACGCGACAGCCTTGCACGCGCGGCGCGGCAGCGCTGCGATTCCGCACAGTGAATCTTGCTTTCTGCGCCAAAACGCCCGCCGTACCGCGAGGAACCAACTGCCCGTCAGGTCACGGAAGTTGACGCGCGCACCCGCTGCGCGCCCGGGTCAGCGCTTCGCCACGAACACATGCGAGGCGATGTCCGCCTCCAGCTCCGCCGCCTCACCGCTGCTGCCCACCAGCACACCGCCCGGCGACTGCGTCACGCTGACCACGGAACCGGGCTGCACACCCGCCCGGCGCAGCGTGTACATCAGCTGGGCGTCCGTCTGGATCGGCTCGCCGATGCGCCGCACGACGACGGTCTTGCCGTCCGCCCCGGCGTCCAGATCGGCGAGCGAGACCATGCCCTCGTCCAGGAACGGGTCCGCCCCGTCCTTCTCGCCCAGCTCCTCCAGGCCCGGGATCGGATTCCCGTACGGCGACTCGGTCGGGTGGCGCAGCAGATCGAGCACGCGCCGCTCGACGGCCTCGCTCATCACGTGCTCCCAGCGGCAGGCCTCCGCGTGCACCTGCTCCCACTCCAGGCCGATCACGTCGACCAGCAGGCACTCGGCGAGCCGGTGCTTGCGCATCACGCGCGTGGCGAGCCGGCGGCCCTCGTCGGTCAGCTCCAGGTGCCGGTCGGCGGCGACGGCCACCAGACCGTCGCGCTCCATGCGGGCCACGGTCTGGCTGACCGTCGGGCCGCTCTGGTCGAGCCGCTCGGCGATCCGGGCGCGCATGGGGACCACACCTTCCTCTTCGAGCTCGAGGATGGTGCGGAGGTACATCTCCGTGGTGTCGATCAGTCCGGACATACGTGCCCCTCGTGTAGCTCTCTGCTTCGCGGCGGCTCCGCTGGCTCACCGGCGACGCTCGTGCGCAGGTCCTGTCGTCAAACTCCCGCCGTCCGCCCGAGAGCGGGCCTTGCGGCGGGAGCGCGTGCCGGACGCCGTGAGGCAGACGGGAGATTGACGACAGGACCTGCCCTGCCCCCAATTCTGACGCATACCGCTGACAACCGTGCCGCGCCGGGGAAACGGCGCCCTCCCGGCCCGCTCCCGGCGCCTCCACGGCCCCGTCGCGGGGCTCCGGACCGTATTGACACAGCCCTGGTCCAGACCGCACCGTGATCCGCGACACAGACGCCATGAAGGGGTTATGCCGATGAGCGGGAGCACGCCGGCCCTGCAGTACCTCGACGCCGCGATCGGCCTGCTGCAGCGGGTCCGTGACGAGGAGCGGGAGAACATCACCGCCGCCGGCACCCTGCTCGCCGACACCGTCGTCGCGGGCGGCCGCCTCTTCGCCTTCGGCGCGGGCCACTCCTCGCTCGCCGCGCAGGACGTCGTCTACCGCGCCGGCAGCCTCGCCCTGATGAACCTGATGGCCGTGCCCGGCGCCGTGGGCGTGGACGTCATGCCGGCCACGCTCGGCTCGGCCCTGGAGCGGGTCGACGGCCTGGCCGCGGCGGTCCTGGACTCCAGCCCCGCGACCGCAGGCGACGCCCTCGTCATCATCTCCCTGTCCGGCCGCAACGCCCTGCCCGTGGAAATGGCCATGAACGCCCGGGCACTGGGCCTGAAGGTGATCGGCGTGACCTCACTCGCGTACGCCACCGGCCCTGACGCCCCGAAGTCCCGCCACGCCTCCGGCACGTACCTGCGCGACCACTGCGACGTCGTCCTGGACTCGAAGATCGACGTCGGCGACGCGGAACTCTCCCACGAGGGCGTCGACGCCCCCTTCGCCTCCGCCTCCACCGTCACCACCAGCGCCCTGATGCAGGCGACGCTGGCCACCTGCGCCACCGTCCTCGCCGACCGCGGCATCCAGCCACCCCTGCTCCGCTCGGGCAACGTGGACGGCGGCCACGACTGGAACGCCCGCGTCTTCGCGGAGTACCGCGACCGGATCTTCTACCAGCACTGAGGCCCCGCGGGGCGCTACGGACCGACCCGCGCCAGATCCACCGCGGCAGCGATCCGCGCGGCCACGCTCTCCGCGTACATCGCGTCCCCGCGCTCGAACCGCGTCCGGCTCGGCCCCCGCAGGAACGTCACCACCCCGAGCGTGCGGCCCCGGCTGCGCAGCACCGCGCACAGCGCGAACACGGACCCCTCGGGCCAGTGCCGCGCGGCCGCCCAGCCGTC
>NZ_JAAGMG010000348.1 GCF_010548525.1 Streptomyces sp. SID14478 | reverse complement strand
CGGAGGCCACCGCGGCGGGGCCCTGCGCCCCGGGGGATTCCTGCGTCCCGGCGGGTGCCCGGCCGTAGCCGCCGGCGGCGCCCTTCTTGGCGTACGCGGAGCCGGGCAGCTTGTCGCCGTATGCCCGGGCGACCCGTGTCCGGTAGGCGGCGAGCGGGACCCCGTCGTCGCCCACCGCCCGCACCGCATCCGCATCGAGTGGCAGCACGCGCGCGTGCCCGGCGACGTACCAGGCGTTGATCTGGGGTTCCCGGAAGACCGTGCCGCCCGGCATCTTCTGCTGCCCGAGCGTCGCGTAACGGATCTCGTCGTCTCCGGAAGCGATGTTGACCACCTTCCACGAGCCCTGCTGCTCGACGGTCCACAAAGACGCTTTCCGGCCGTCGGAGGAGACCGCTTTGGAAGCGAGGAATTCCAGCGTGGCTATGTCCGCACCTTTCTTGCCGGCGACGAAATCGCGCGACAAGTAGTAGACGGGTACGGCGCTCGCGCCTTCTATGCGGGGCGCGGCAGCCGACGTGGTGGCCGCTCCGTCGCGGGCGAAGAAGCGGGAGAGCGTGTGCAGCGTCTGCGGCGACGTCGCCGCGTCGTGGGCAGCCACGCGCGCGTGGACGGGTACGGGCGCCGGCGCCGCGGTGGCGCCCGGCGCTCCGACGGCGAGCAGGAGGGCCGCGCCGGTGCCGGCGAGTGCGGGAGCCGTGATCCGTCGTCGCATCGCGCTCACGCTCCGATCCGGTACAGCGAGTGGGTCCAGGAGAAGGAGGTGTTGCTGACGTACCAGTCGTGGGACGCCCAGTTGTAGCGGTTGTCGGAGGGCCAGGGATCTCCCCAGTAGACCCAGCTGTTCGCGTCGTCGTAGCCGTACAGGACGTGCATGTGGCCGCCGCCGCTGGACCACTGGATGCGGGTCTCGACGGGGCGGTTCGCGGCGATCTCCGTCTGTACGGTGGCGTAGCGCAGCCAACCGGTCACGTATGAGCCGGGGTTGATCCCGGACCAGGACAGGCCGTCCTGCACGTTGCCGAGCGTGGCCTGGTAGTTGGGGCACTCACTCCCCTGGGCCCGCCCGAAGGCGGCATTGCAGAACTGGTTCTGCGAGGAGGTCCGGCCGAACCAGGTCGCGATGGTGTTGCCGCTCGCGGCCCAGCACCAGTTCGTCTTCTGCTGTGCCTGCATGGTGATGTTCAGCCGCTTGGCGGCCGCCGCGCTCCCGGGGGCCGGGGCATCCGCGGTCGCGGGGGTCATCGAGGCCGTGAGCGCCGCGGCCGCCGTCGCCGCGAGGACGGTCGAACGCCATCGTCCGCGGCGCGTGGCGCCTGTTCGTGGGCGGATGTTCAGGGTGCGCATCGCGGTCCTCCCGAAGTGGGGTGAGGGGTGGAGGAGCGCGTCCGGACGCGTTGACGAGCATTGAGCCTTGTCGGGAACAGGTCAACACGCTTCAATGCCCGGTGACTTGGGACGGTGAATGGCGTCGTACGGATGTGAACAACTCCCGCGCGCCGACCAGCCGCCCCGCTCCGACCGGCGCGAACGTCCGGGAACGGGGCTGTGAACGTTCACAGCGCCTGTCCGCGGACGGGGCGCGCAGAAGCAGGAGACCCGGATGCGACTCGGCGAACGGCACAAGGAAACGGCACCGGCACTGGAGGCCGTCTTGCGCACCGGCCCGTTCCATCTCGCCCTGCGAGCCGCGATCGCCGCACGGCAGCTGCCGCTGCACCGCGTCCAGCACCATCTGTCGCGCCAGGGCATCAAGGTCGGGGTGACGAGCCTGAGTTACTGGCAGCAGGGCGCACGGCGGCCGCAGCGCCCCGAGTCGATGCGGGCCGTGCGCGCGCTGGAGGAGATCCTCGAACTCCCCGAGGAGGCGTTGATCCGCCTGCTGGCCCCGGTCGGGCCCGCGACCGCGCCTCAGCGGCCCGCGGCGCGCTCGTACCGTTCGCTGGTCGAGGCGTCCGGTGTCCTGGAACGTCTGCTGACGGAGCTCGAATTACCGCTGGACGGCGGTCTGCACACGGTCGGGCACCAGGAGCGGGTGCGGATCGGTCCCCGCAGGGAGCTGCTCGGCAGGGAGTCCCAGCACATCGTGCGCGCGCACCGCAACGGGGTGGACCGCTATGTGGCCATCCACCACGGCGATCCCGGGTGCTCGCCCGGCGCCGTGGTGGTGCACGCTCTCGAGAACTGCCGTACGGGGCGCGTCCGTTGGGACGAGGGCACCGGCGTCCTGGTGGCGGAACTGCTCTTCGACGCGCGGCTGCGGACCGGCGACACCCATCTTTTCGGGTACGGCTTCGAGGACGGCACGGCCGGGATCTCGACCGAGTACGTCCGGGGGTTCAGCTTCGCGGGCGGGCAGTACGCGCTCCAGGTCCGGTTCGCCGACGACGCGCTGCCCGTGCGCTGCCACCGCTTCGCCCAGCAGTCGACGGCGGCGCCGCGCGGTGGGCGGCAGGAGCTGACGCTGAGCGGACTTCATCGGTCGGTGCACGTGGTCGAGCCGCAGGTGCGGACGGGACTGCTGGGGATCGGCTGGGACTGGGAGTGAGCCGTCCGGCCGCCGGGCGCTACTTCTGCGGGCCCGCGACGATCTTTCCGCCCTCGACCTTCACGGAAAGCTCCTCCAGCGGTGCGGTCGCCGGGGCGTGCAGCACCTTGCCCGTCGTGGCGTCGAACTTGCTGCCGTGGCAGTTGCAGGTCAGCTCGGTGCCCTGCAACATGCCGATCGGGCAGCCCGCGTGGGTGCAGATGGTGCTGAACGCCTTGTAGGTGCCGTCCCCGGAGCGGCTGACGACGACGTGCTCGTCCTTGTAGAGCTTCGCCCCGCCCTCGGGCACCTCGTCGGCCTTGCCCAGGTCCACCGGCGCCGTGGGCGCCGCGGCCGCACCGCCGCCGGATCCGGTGGAACAGGCGGTCAGGCCGAGCCCCGCGGTCCCCGCGACGGCAGCACCACGAAGGGCGGTGCGGCGGGAGATACGGGACGGGGTCGTGCCGGACATCTGAGACTCCACAGGGGGCGCTGCTCCGCGGAACAGGGGCGAGGCGGGGGTGACAGATCCGACGATACCGGCGGGGAATCGGGCGCCTTCGGGGACCCCTGTCACGGGGCGGCGCGCCCACTCCCCCCGCGCCGCGTGCCCGTTTCCAGCAAGGGCGTGCCCGCATCGGGGACGAGTGCTGCCCGAGGCGCCGCAACGTTCTAGCCTGCCCTCACCGGGGCAGTGCGCCCGTGCCGCTCGCTCCCGTCCGCCCCTGACCGCTCCCGCCCGAGAGGAACCACTGTGATCGTCGTCGCCGGAGAGGCCCTGATCGACCTCGTCCCGCAGGGGGTCGTCACCGACGGGAGTTCGGCCGGCGCGCTCCCTGAGCTGCCTCCGCTCGCGCCGCGGCTGGGCGGCGGACCGTACAACACGGCGATCGCGCTCGGCCGGCTCGGCTCCCCCGTGGCCTTCTGTTCGCGCATCTCGCGCGACGCCTTCGGCGAAGCACTGCTGGGCGGACTACGCGCGGCCGGCGTGGAGGTGGCCCCGGTACAACGCGGCGACGAACCGACCACGCTGGCCGTCGCGTCCATCGATGCGGACGGCTCGGCCGGCTACTCGTTCTACGTGGAGGGGACCGCCGACCGGTTCTTCGCCGTGCCGGACGCCCTTCCGGTGGGCACGCGCGCGGTGTCGTTCGGTACCTGCTCGCTGGTCCTGGAGCCGGGGGCGACGGCGTACGAGCAGCTGATGCGGTCGGCCGCCGCCGAAGGCCTGTGCACCGCGCTCGACCCGAACATCCGGGCCGGTCTGATCCCCGACGCGGATGCCTACCGTGCCCGCTTCAAGAGCTGGCTGCCGACCACCACCCTCCTCAAGCTCTCCGAGGAGGACGCGCAGTGGCTCGGCGGAACGCCCCGGGAGTGGCTGTCCGCCGGGCCCAGCGCCGTGGTGATCACCCGTGGCGGCGAGGGGCTGACCGTCTTCACCCAGGACGGCGGTGAGCACTCCGTACCCGGTGAGCGCGTCGACGTCGTGGACACCATCGGCGCCGGTGACACCGTCAACGCGGCGCTGCTGCACGGCCTCTCCCACCAGGACGCCCTGTCCCCCACGGCAATCGCCTCCCTGGGCGGCGACGGCTGGGCCCGGCTGCTGCGATTCGCCGCGCGCGCGGCGGCGATCACGTGCTCGCGTGCCGGCGCCGAGCCTCCCTATGCGTCCGAGGTCGGCGCTCTGTAGGCCCTTCCTCGTGCCGGTCGGCCACGGCGGCAGGGTGTCGGTGCCGGGCGGGAAGCACACCCGGACGAGCGTCGCGCCCTATCAGTGCCTCGCCGCGCGAACCGCCCTCGCGCGGTGGTGGGCCCGGTGCCGCCT
>NZ_JAAGMG010000307.1 GCF_010548525.1 Streptomyces sp. SID14478 | reverse complement strand
AGCTCCCAGCTGAAGGCGATCGCGTCGAGGTCGCCGCGGGCGACGGCCAGGTACTCCAGACCGGCGGAGCCGCAGGGGCGCGGGGCGATCCCGGGCGTGCGCAGGCCCAGCAGCGCGCGCTTTTGGGCGTCGGTCGTGAAGTCGGGGTGCGAGGTGGCGATCCGCAGGTCGTCGCCCGGGCGGGGGGAGCCGCCGGGCAGACGGCGGCCGTTGAGCCGCGCGCCCCGGCCGCGTACGGCGACGGCGAACTCGTCGAGCGCGGGCGCGTACGTCCACGAGGCGAGCACGACGCCGTCCAGGGCGAGGGCGACGAGGGTGCAGAAGCCGGGATCGCCGTGCACGAACTGACGGGTGCCGTCGACCGGGTCGACGATCCAGACCGGGGCCTTGCCCCGTATCGCCTCGTAGGTCGTCGGGTCCGCGGCGACGGCTTCCTCGCCGACCACGACGGAGCCGGGCAGCACGGCGCCGAGCTCGCGGGTGAGGTACTCCTCGGCGCGCTTGTCGGCCACGGTCACGAGGTCGTGCGGGGCGCTCTTCTCGGCGATCTCGTGCGCGGCCAGGTGCCGGAAGCGCGGGGTGATCTCGGCGGCGGCCGCGGCGCGGACGATCCGCTCGACGTCGGTCAGGAGCTGGTCGGTGACCTTGCTGGTCAGAAAGTCGTCGATGCTTTCCGTGATGGTTTCGATCATGTCCCCATGAGAACACGGCCCACTGACAACGCGTTCCGCCGAGGTGAACGGGGGGTGGAATCGCCCGGAATTCCGCGGTTCCACCCCCCGTGGGGTCAGCGGCCGACCGCGTACCCCTGCATGCCGCGCGGGTTCGCCGCCGCGGACAGGACGCCGGTGCGCGGGTCGCGGGCGACGGCGCACAGCCGGCCCTCGGACCAGGCGTCACCGACGGTCACGTCGTGACCGCGGCGGCGCAGCTCGGCGATGACCTCCTCGTCCATGCGGGACTCCACGGTGAGCGATCCCGGCCGCATGCCGCGCGGGAAGAAGGAGCCCGGGAAGGAGTCGTTGTGCCAGTTCGGGGCGTCGATGGCGCCCTGCAGGTCGAGTCCGCCGCGATACGGCGCCCGCAGCGCCACGGACAGGAAGAAGTGCAGCTGCCACTGGTCCTGCTGGTCGCCGCCGGGCGTGCCGAACGCCATGACCGGGACACCGTCCTTCAGCGCGAGGGACGGGGTCAGCGTGGTGCGCGGGCGGCGGCCCGGGGTGAGCGAGTTCGGCAGGCCCTCGTCGAGCCAGGCCATCTGCAGCCGCGTGCCGAGCGGGAAGCCGAGCTCGGGCACGACCGGGTTGGACTGGAGCCAGCCGCCGGACGGGGTGGCGGCGACCATGTTGCCCCAGCGGTCGACGATGTCGAGGTGGCAGGTGTCGCCCCGGGTCAGGCCGTCCTCGCGCACCTCCGGCTCGCCCGGCACGGGGGACGTGGAGCCCTTGGCGACGGTGGGCTCGCCCGCGCCCGCGACTCCCAGGGCGTCGAAGCCCGCCTCCCCGGCGGCGACGGCGTGGGCGTGCGCGCTCAGGCGCGGCGCGGCGCCGAGCGGACTGCCGGGCCGCAGTGCGGACGACGCCTTCCCGGGGTCGACGAGGGCGCGGCGCTCGGCGTTGTACGCGTCCGACAGCAGCGCGTCCACGGGCACGTCCGCGGCGTCCCCGTACCAGGCCTCCCGGTCGGCCATGGCCAGCTTGCAGCCCTCGACGAGCAGGTGGACGTAGTCGGCGGACCCGTAGGCGGGCAGTTCGGGCGGGAGCAGGGCGAGCTGCTGGAGGAAGGCGGGGCCCTGGCTCCAGCCGCCGGCCTTGCACAGCGTCCAGCCGTTCCAGTCGTACGTCGCCGGGGCCTCGTAGGCCGCTTCCCAGGAGGCCAGGTCGTCGAGCGTCAGGGTGCCGGCGTGGCGTTCGCCGCTGGTGTCCAGGGTGGGCTGCCCGGACTGGCGCACGAGTGCTTCGGCGATGAATCCCTCGCGCCAGATGCGCCGGGCCGCCTCGATCTGCGCGACGCGGTCCGCGCCGCTCTCCTCGGCCTCGGCGATCAGCCGCTCCCAGGTGGCGGCGAGCTGCGGGTTGCGCAGCAGCTCGCCGGGCCGGGGCGCCTTGCCTTCGACGAGGTAGACCTCGGCGGACGAGGGCCACTCGTTCTCGAAGAGCTCGCGCACCGTCTCGACGGTCTCGCCGACGCGCTCGACGGGGGCGTGCCCGTCACGTGCGTACGCGATCGCGTACCGCAGGACGGCGGCGAGGGACTTCGTGCCGTGGTCCTTCAACAGAAGCATCCAGGCGTCGAAGGCGCCGGGCACGGCGGCCGCGAGGGGCCCGGTGCCGGGGACCAGGTCGAGGCCCAGGGACTTGTAGTGCGCGACGGTGGCGCCCGCCGGGGCCACGCCCTGGCCGCACAGCACCCGCACCTCGCCGTCGGCCGGGGCGAGGATCATCGGGACCTCGCCCGCGGGCCCGTTCAGGTGCGGCTCGACGACGTGGAGCACGAAGCCCGCGGCGACGGCGGCGTCGTAGGCGTTGCCGCCGTCCTCCAGGACCGCCATCGCGGACTGGGAGGCGAGGTAGTGCGTGGAGGACACCATGCCGAAGGTGCCCTGGAGGGTCGGCCGGGTGGTGAACAAGAAAGCTCCTAGCGGGTGGCGGTGCGAGTGGTCGGGATCGTACGAGACGGGGCCGCGGCGGCGTCGGGCGCGGTGCCGTCGTCCGCGACGAGGTGGCAGGAGACCTCGCGGCCGCCCTCCAGGGTGCGCAGCCGCGGTAGGTCGGTGCGGCAGCGCTCCACGGCGAGCGGGCAGCGCGTGTGGAAGCGGCAGCCGTCAAACACGCCGCCCGAAGGGCGTCCTGCCGGGGTGGTGGTCGGGCGACGGGCGGGAGGGGCCAGCGGGCTGGGCAGTTCGCCGCTGAGGACGATGCGTTCGCGGGTGCGCTGGGCGACCGGGTCCGGGACGGGCGCGGCCGACAGCAGAGCTTGTGTGTAGGGGTGCTTGGGGTCGGCGAACAGCTCTCGTGTGGGTGCCTGTTCGACGATCTGGCCCAGGTACATGACGGCGATGCGGTCGGCCAGGTACTCGACGGCCGCCAGGTCGTGCGTGATGAACAGGCAGCCGAAGCCGCGGTCGCGCTGCAGGTCGGCGAGCAGGTTCAGGACGGAGGCCTGTACGGAGACGTCGAGGGCGGACGTCGGCTCGTCGGCGACCAGGAGGTCGGGGTCCACGGACAGGGCGCGGGCGATGGAGATGCGCTGGCGCTGTCCGCCCGACAGCTCGTGCGGATGCCGCTGCGCGTGCTCGGGACGCAGCCCTACTTGGGCGAGAAGTTCGGCCACGCGCGCGTGGGCGGCTTCTTTGCCCCGGGTGATGCCGTGCAGCTTCAGCGGCTCGGCGACGATCTCGCCGACGGTCATGCGCGGGTCGAGCGAGGAGGACGGGTCCTGGAAGACGAGGTGGAAGTCCTTGCGCAGCGGGCGCAGGGCGCGCCGCGACATGGTCGTCACATCGGTGCCGTTGATGCGGACGGTGCCGCCGGTGGGCTCGTCGAGGCGGACGGCGCAGCGTCCGACGGTCGACTTGCCGCTGCCGGACTCGCCGACGAGGCCGACGACCTCGCCGCGGCCGACGGTCAGGGTGACCCCGTCGGCGGCGCGCACGGTGCCGCCGGCGCCCGCGAAGTGCCGTTCCAGGTCGACGAGTTCGAGAACCGGGCCACTGTTCATGCCGAAGTCTCCTGAAGGGTGTGCGGGTGCCAGCAGGCGGCGCGGTGCGTGGCGTCCGCGCCGGCGTCGGGGGCGACGGCCTTGAAGCCGGGGCGGCGCGTCGTGCAGGTGTCGTCGGCGCGGGCGCAGCG
>NZ_JAAGMG010000260.1 GCF_010548525.1 Streptomyces sp. SID14478 | reverse complement strand
CGACCGTGGTGGCCGTGGTGGCTTCGAGCGTCGTGACGACAACCGTGGTGGCGGTTTCCGCCGCGACAACGACCGTGGCGGCCGTTCTTTCGAGCGTCGTGACGACAACCGTGGCGGTGGCTTCAACCGCGACCGCCGTGACGACAACCGCGGTGGCGGCTTCGACCGCGACCGCCGTGACGACCGTGGTGGCCGTTCTTTCGAGCGTCGTGACGACAACCGTGGTGGCGGCTTCCGCCGCGACGACCGTCCCTCCGGTGGCCACCGGGGCAGCGACCGCCCGTTCAACCGCGACCGCCAGGGCGACCGCCCCGCGGCGGGCGGCGGCCACCGCCCCTACGGCCGTCGCGACGACCACCGCGGCGCCGGCTCCGGTTCGTCGTCCTTCGGCCGCCGGGACGAGAAGCCGCGTTGGAAGCGCAACGGCTGATCGCTGAGCACTGATCGCTGAACACTGAAGCGGGCCCACCTCATGGCGAGGTGGGCCCGCTTTGTTGTGCCCCGTGGGGACAAGTGCGTTGTCAGAGGCGGTTGTTACTGTCCATCCTTCGGATCGCGGTGATCCACAGGTGCGGGACCCGGTGGGGAGCCGGCCCGCAGGGAGGGGAAACACATGAAACGTCATGTCCTGAGACGCTCGGCGGTCGCCGCCGTACTCGCGTCGGCTGCCGTCGTCGCCGTTCCGTGGAGCGCCGAGGCCGCGGCGAACCAGCCGCCCGCTCAGCCGGTGCTGTCCGACCTCAACACCGACGGCCACGCCTGTGCGGCGGGCTCGGACCGGCCCTTCGTGGGCAACAGACCGACCCTGAGGGCGGTGCTGCGCGATCCCGACGCCGAGCCGGGCGTCGCGGAGCCGCTGACCGCGCAGTTCGAAGTGTCCTGGACGGACGGTGCGGGCGAGCCGCAGGTGCGGACCATCACCCAGGACGCCGCCAAGGCCAGCGGCAGCCAGTTCAGTGCGGAAGTCCCGGCCGACATGCCGGCGTTCACCGAGGTGAGCTGGCGGGTGCGGGCTTTCGACGGCGAGTCGTGGGGGCCGTGGAGTTCGGCGGGCGGACAACACACCTGCGAGTTCGTCTACGACAACAAGGCGCCTGCCGAGCCCACCGTGACGTCGGACGACTATCCGGACGACGACGTGTGGCACAACGGTGCGGGAAGGTACGGCACCTTCTCGGTCGACTCGGCGTCCGACGACACAGTCGCGTACGTGTACAACTTCCTGGGTGAGGCGCAGCACACCGTACGGCCGGACGAGCCGGGCGGTCCCGTGCGGCTGACCTGGCTGCCCGATGAGGCCGGTGTCGAGATGCTCTCCGTCCGGGCGCTGGACCGGGCGGGCAACGCGAGCGGGACCACGAACTACACGTTCCGCGTGTCGAGCGGCGCGCAGGCGGTCGCCGCCTGGCGGCTCGCCGACGCGGCCGGGTCCCGGGAGGCCGCCGCGGATCAGGGTGACCGTGCCGCGACCGCGGGCGGCGGTGTCACCTTCGGTGCCTCGGGTCCGGAGCGGACCTCGGTGACCGGCGCCGCCGAACTCGACGGCACGCCGGCCGCGTACCTCACCAGCGGTGCGCCTGCCGTCGCCCCCGACAAGGCCTTCTCGGTGAGCGCCTGGGTGCGGCCCGACTCGGTCGACACGGACCGTGCGGTACTCAGTCAGGACGGGTCGTCGACGGCCGCGTTCCGGCTCGGGACGACCGTCGACGCGGACGGCGCACGCGTCTGGTCGTTCGGCCTCGGGGAGCCGGGTGCCGTGGTGCGGGCCCAGGGCGGGCGCCCGGAGGCCGGCGAATGGGCCCATCTGGTCGGGGTGTACGACCCGGTGGCCAGGACGGCGAAGCTGTACGTGAACGGGCAGCAGGTGGCCACCGCTGCCGGAGCCGAAGGGCCCACCGCCTCCGGTGATCTCCAGCTCGGCCGGGCGCTCGGCCCCGACGGCCAGGGGGAGAACTGGGAGGGGGCGATCGCCGGGGTCCAGGTCTGGGACCGGATCGTCAGCGACGAGGAGGCGGCCTTGACCGCGCGCCGTGCGCCGGTCAGCAAGGGCTACTGGGCGCTGGACGAGGCGAGCGGCGGGGAGAGCCCGGAGCGGGACGGTGGCCCCGCGTTGGCGCTCGGCGGCGATGCGTCCGTTCATGTGTCGGACGATTCCTGCGCCCTCGACCCGGACTGCGTGCCGGGTGAGGAGCCGATCATCGGTTCCGGGGATCTGCGCCTGGACGGCGACGGTGACTTCGCCGCGACGCGAGGCCCGGTCGTGGACACCTCCGACAGCTTCTCGATCGCGATGCACGTGGAGCTCGACGAGGCAGCGCAGGACCGTTCCATGACCGTCTTCTCACTGCCCGGCGAGCACCACACCCTTGTTTCCGTGGGGTACTCGGCCGAGACACAGCGCTGGCAGGCCACCGTCGCCGATGCGGACGAGGACGGGGCGCGGACGACGACGCTCACGGCGGAGCAGGCGTCGGTCTCGGACGGCTACCCCCAGCACCTTGCCTTTGTGTACGACGACGAGACGGACCAGGTCCGTCTCTATGTCGACGGACAGCTGGCCGACCAGGCGTCGTACACCGGCGCGTGGCGGACCGCGGGTGGGCTGCAGCTCGGCCGTACGGTGACAGCGGACGGTTGGGGCGGCTACCTGAAGGGGGTGCTGGACGACGCACACGCGTACGCGGGTGTGCTGAGGGCCGAGCAGATCCGGCTGCTGAGCATCGGGGCGACGGACGTCTGACCGAGCCGCGCGGAGAGACCAAGGGCGGAACCGGCAACCGGCAGCGCGGCGGCCTCTCGGCTCGCATGCAGGAGCCCCTTGATCAAGAGCATGTCGCGCCCCCACCGAGGGAATCGCTGGGGGCATGACAAGCGACGCGCGGGATGCGCACGACGGCATCGGCAGGGGTACCGACCGGAAACCGCCCCCGGCGGCCGGCTCCGACGAGGAGCGGCTCGCTCAGCTCGGGTACACGCAGGTCCTGGCCCGGCGGATGTCGGCCTTCTCCAACTACGCCGTCTCGTTCACGATCATCTCGGTGCTCTCCGGGTGCCTGACGATGTACCTGTTCGGCATGAACACCGGCGGCCCGGTCCTGATCACCTGGGGCTGGGTCGCGGTCGGCCTGATGACGTTGTTCGTGGGGCTGGCCATGGCCGAGATCTGCTCCGCGTACCCGACGTCGGCGGGGCTGTACTTCTGGGCGTACCAGCTGGCGCCGCGGCGGTCGGCGGCCGCGTGGGCATGGTTCACCGGCTGGTTCAACGTGCTCGGGCAGGTCGCGGTGACCGCCGGCATCGACTTCGGCGCGGCCTCCTTCCTCGGCGCGTACCTGAACCTCCAGTTCGACTTCGAGGTGACGCCGGGGCGGACCATCCTGCTGTTCGCAGCGATCCTGATCCTGCACGGGCTGCTGAACACCTTCGGCGTGCGCATCGTCGCGTTCCTCAACGGCGTCAGCGTCTGGTGGCACGTGCTCGGCGTCGCCGTCATCGTCGGGGCCCTCGCCTTCACGCCGGACCACCACCAGTCGGCGTCCTTCGTCTTCGGCGAGTTCGTGAACAACACCGGCTGGAGCAGCAGCGCGTACGTCGTCCTCATCGGGCTGCTCATGGCGCAGTACACCTTCACCGGCTACGACGCCTCGGCCCACATGACGGAGGAGACGCACGACGCGTCGACGGCCGGCCCCAAGGGCATCGTGCGCTCCATCTGGACGTCGTGGATCGCGGGCTTCGTGCTCCTGCTGGGCTTCACGTTCGCGATCCAGTCGTACGACGGCGCGCTCGGCTCGGCGACGGGCGCGCCCCCGGCGCAGATCCTCCTCGACGCCCTGGGCGCGACGGCGGGCAAGCTCCTGCTGCTGGTCGTCATCGGCGCCCAGCTCTTCTGCGGCATGGCGTCCGTGACGGCCAACTCCCGCATGATCTACGCCTTCTCGCGGGACGGCGCCCTGCCGTTCTCCCGCGTGTGGCACACGGTCAGCCCGCGCACGCGCACCCCGGTCGCGGCGGTCTGGCTGGCCGCGGCGGGCGCGCTCGTCCTCGGCCTGCCGTACCTGATCAACGTGACGGCGTACACCGCGGTGACGTCCATCGCGGTGATCGGCCTCTACATCGCGTACGTCATCCCGACGTTGCTGCGGCTGCGCAAGGGGGAGTCGTTCGAGCGGGGGCCGTGGCACCTGGGCCGCTGGTCCGGCGTCGTGGGAGTGGTGGCGGTGGCCTGGGTCGTCGTCATCACGGTCCTGTTCATGCTGCCGCAGGTCTCCCCGGTCACCTGGGAGACCTTCAACTACGCCCCGATCGCCGTACTCGTCGTCCTCGGCTTCGCGGGAGTGTGGTGGGCCGCGTCGGCCCGCAAGTGGTTCCTGCGCTGACGGCGGGAGCCGTGACCGGGAGCCGACACGGGAGCCGGCACGGGGAGCCGACACCGAGATACGGATACCCGATCGGCGTCCCGGCGGCGTCCCGCTATGCTCAGGGGTGCGTCGGCGCGGGCCGGCGCGTGGACCCTTAGCTCAATTGGCAGAGCAGTGGACTTTTAATCCATTGGTTGTGGGTTCGAGTCCCACAGGGTCTACAGCGGTACGAGCAGCGCCCGGGTCGGCTTCGGTCGGCTCGGGCGCTGTCGTGCATGGGGGGTGCGGGGGTGTGCGCGTCGGTCGGCGCGCGTCCGGGGTGGTCACGATGTGCGAGCGGGGCGCGTCATTTTCTGTGCTCGCGAAGAGAGGGTTTAACGAACCGCGCGGGAAGGGTTTTTCGGGTAACGGGTGAAGCGGAATTATTTCACCCGCACGGGCCGCTGAGGCGTGCTACTGTCGTTTCAGTTGCAGTTGTGGTTCCCGAAACTTCAAGTGCTCCTGGTCGCTTACTGCGACAGGGCATTTTTGTATGACCGGTTAATTTTCCGGCGGGGTGATCATCGCGGCGACACGGTATGCGCACAGTGTGGATACCGATGTACTGCCCCAAAGGAGATAGACATGGCTACCGGTACCGTCAAGTGGTTCAACGCGGAAAAGGGTTTCGGCTTCATCGAGCAGGACGGTGGCGGCGCTGACGTGTTCGCCCACTACTCGAACATCGCCGCCCAGGGCTTCCGCGAGCTGCTCGAGGGCCAGAAGGTCACCTTCGACATCGCGCAGGGCCAGAAGGGTCCGACGGCCGAGAACATCGTTCCCGCCTGACGCTGACGCACATTCTGCAGCTGGGGCCCGCATCCTTCGGGGTGCGGGCCCCAGCTGTATGCATTTCCTCGGGCCGGAAACCTCGGCCCCGCACCACGGAATTCATGTTCCCGGCGCGGCAGGTGTCGGCAATTTCGACCCCTGTACTCGCACGTATTTTCTGGCGGCCGGATGTGCCGCCGTTTCATCGGTCCATTCTTGTAATTCTCTGCGCTGTTCACTCATGCGGGAATTCCTTGATATGCGCCGCATCGAGGAAGGTTCCCGTATGAACCGCACGCGTACCGACGGCCGCTCCACCCGCACCCGTAACGCCCCGTACCGCTCCGGCGGCTCCGGCCGGCGGCCCGCCGCGTCGCGGGGTGAGTTCGCGCTCCCCGTCACGCGTTCTCCCGCGCTGCCCGCCGTCGAGGGCTTCGCCGATCTCGACATGGCCGCGCCCCTGCTGACCGAACTCGGCCGGCAGGGCGTCAGCGTGCCGTTCCCGATCCAGGGCGCGACGCTGCCCAACTCCCTTGCGGGCCGGGACATCCTGGGCCGCGGGCGCACCGGCTCCGGCAAGACCCTCGCCTTCGGGCTCGCCCTGCTCTCCCGCACCGCCGGACAGCGCGCCGAGCCCCGCCGGCCGCTGGGCCTCGTCCTCGTCCCCACGCGCGAACTCGCCCAGCAGGTGACCGACGCCCTCACCCCCTACGCCCGTTCCGTCAGGCTCCGCCTGGCCACGGTCGTCGGCGGGATGCCGATCCGCCGGCAGGCCTCCGCGCTGCGCGGTGGTGCCGAGATCGTGGTGGCGACCCCGGGGCGGCTCAAGGACCTCATCGACCGTGGCGAGTGCCGCCTGGACCAGGTCGCCACCGTCGTACTGGACGAAGCCGACCAGATGGCGGACATGGGCTTCATGCCGCAGGTCACCGCGCTGCTCGACCAGGTGCGTCCCGAGGGGCAGCGGATGCTGTTCTCCGCGACGCTGGACCGCAACGTCGACCTCCTGGTGCGCCGCTACCTGAACGACCCCGTCGTCCACTCGGTCGACCCGTCGGCCGGCGCGGTCACGACGATGGAGCACCACGTGCTGCACGTCCAGGGCGCCGACAAGCACACGGCCACCACGCGGATCGCCGCCCGCGACGGCCGCGTGCTCATGTTCCTGGACACCAAGCACGCCGTCGACCGCCTCACCCAGGACCTGCTCGACAGCGGCGTGCGTGCCGCGGCCCTGCACGGCGGGAAGTCGCAGCCCCAGCGCACCCGCACCCTGGAGCAGTTCAAGAGCGGGCACGTCACCGTGCTCGTCGCCACGAACGTCGCCGCCCGCGGCATCCACGTCGACAACCTCGACCTCGTCGTCAACGTCGATCCGCCGACCGACCACAAGGACTACCTCCACCGCGGCGGCCGGACCGCCCGCGCGGGTGAGTCCGGCAGCGTCGTCACCCTGGTCACGCCGAGCCAGCGCCGCGGCATTGTCCGGCTCATGGCGGACGCCGGGATCCGCCCGCAGATCACCCGGGTCCACTCCGGCGAGGCGGAACTGGCCCGCATCACCGGCGCCCAGGCACCCTCCGGCATCCCGGTCGTCATCGCCGCGCCGGTGGCCGAACGCCCCCGGCGCGGTGCCGCCTCCCGGGGCCGTCGCCGCGCCGACGCGACCCGCCGCGCCTCCCTCCGGCAGCTCCCCGCCGGCAAGGCGGCCTAGGACGTTCGTGACGCGGAAGCCGATCCCCCTTCGTAGGAGACACCCTTTGACGCTCGTTCAGATGCCGCACCCGAGGAACGCCGACACCCCCCAGGACGCCGGGCCGCGCGTCTGGGACGACATGACGGTCGAGGTCGCGCTGTCCGTCATGGCCGGCGCCCGGGTCGGGCACCTGCTCGTCTGCGACGCGGACGGCAGGCGCACCGGTCTGATCACCCTGGCCCGGCTCACCGCCGTCCGGGACGGCGCCGGATACACGGACCGCATCCGTCTGCGTGACATCGGCGGTGTCCTCGGCGGAGGCAGCGGACACGGCACCGAGCCGCCCGCCCTCGCCCTCGCCCGCTGAACCGGCCCGCCCCGGTCGGTCCCGCCCCCACTCCCTCTGTGAGGTCTCATGCGCTGTGTCATCGCCCGCTTCCCGTTCGACCTGACCAAGGAAGGCGTGCAGGAAATGACGAAGGGGGTCAAGCCCGAGCCGGTCACCGGTGAGTACGTGGTCATCGGGCGACGCCACTACCCCGCGAAGCAGCTCGGCCAGGTCATCACCCGACAGGACCGCCGTGACTTCACCGCCGGCGAGGTCCTGCGGGCCATGACGCGCCTCGGCTTCACCTGCCGAACGGTCGGCGCCGCCGAACCCGCGCCCACCGGCAGCCCGCTGCAACGGGCCTCCGCCCTGCTCGGGAGCCCCGTGTCCTGAGCGGCGCCGCCAGAAGTCCAGAAGTCCAGAAGTCCAGCAGTCAGCAGTACGAGAAGGGCCCGACCGGGACGTACCGGTCGGGCCCTTCTGCGTACCGCCGGTGTGCAGCCGATGCCCTGCCGAGGGACTGCCGGTCGATGTGCCGCCGACGCGCCGTCGGCATCCGTATGCCGTTGCCGAGGATTACCTCACCGGAGGGCTCACGGAAATCTGATGCCGCCACGGTAGACATTGGGCTGTCATGTGGTTATGGTTTCTCTTGTAGCCGAGATCGACAAGTCCCGGCAGACAAGAACTGCCGGGCAGTTGTGACCGCAGGACGGTGCGGTGGTGGAGTTTCGAAGCCAGGGCTTTGCACGACGGCGACGGGACTGACCACCGGACCGGGTGGCCCGCAGTGATCAGGGGCCGCCACAGCAGTACGCAGTACCGCAAGTGAACGAATCAGAGGGAAAGAACGGAGGAAACGAGCGCCATCAGGATCGCCCGGCCTCACGCTGCCGGGTACCGCAGGACATCGATAGGCAGGTGGTCTCCGGTCACGCATCCGCGATCCCCGCACTCCCGTCGGCATCCCGACAGGTCATGCGGACACAGAGGGCCGACGCAACATCACGGTCGGCAGATGGTGTAGTAGTTCCTTCGGGGCCCTGGTGCCGTACGGCACCAGGGCCCCTCCACGCGTGCCACAGAGAGGTGAAATGACAGCAGACAGCTCGCTGGGCCGTCTCGATGACGACGACTACCCCGCCTACACCATGGGCCGGGCCGCCGAGATGATCGGCGCCACCCCCGGCTTCCTGCGCGCCCTCGGCGAAGCGCGGCTGATCACACCCCTGCGCTCCGAAGGCGGACACCGCCGCTACTCGCGCTACCAGCTGCGGATCGCGGCCCGTGCGCGCGAGCTCGTCGACAAGGGCACCCCGATCGAGGCCGCCTGCCGGATCGTCATCCTCGAGGACCAGCTCGAAGAGGCCCAGCGCATCAACGCCGAGTACCGCCGCGCCGCCGGATCCACCGCCGACCCGACGACCGCGGACTGACCCCCCGGCCCTCGCCGGCCGAGGGGTGGCTCAGCGCTCGTCCAGCAGGCCCTCGGAGCGCAGGTCGTCCCACACCTGCTCGGGAATCCGCGCCCGGAACGCCGTGATGTTCGCCTGTACCTCCGCCGCGGAGCGCATCCCCACGACGATGCCGGCGACGGCGGGGTGGCGCAGCGGGAAGGCCATCGCCAGCTGCGGCAGGGTGACCCCGTGCGCCTCGGCGACGTCGGCCAGGCGGTGGGCGCGCCGCAGCGTGGCGGGCTCCACGGGCGCGTAGTCGAAGTGGGCGTCCTCGGCGGGCCGGTCCGTGGCGAGCAGGCCGGAGTTGAAGACGGACGCCGCGAGGACCGAGATGCCGCGGGCCGCGCACGCGGGCAGCAGGTCGTCGAGGGCGCTGTGGTCGAGGAGCGTGTACCGGCCCGAGAGCATGACGACATCGAGGTCCGTCTCCTCGACGAGCTCGGTCAGCAGGCCGGGGTGGTACATGCCCGCGCCGATCGCCCCGACCACGCCCTGCTCGCGCAGCTCGGCGAGCGCCCGGTAGCCGTCGCCCCGCGCGTCCTCGAAGTGTTCTTCGGCGTCGTGCAGCAGAAGCAGGTCGATCCGGTCGACCCCCATGCGCGCGAGCGAGTCCTCCACGCTGCGCAGCACGCCGTCGCGCGTGAAGTCCCAGACGCGGCGGTGGGCCGCGGGTACGGCGAAGCTCCCGTCCATGCGGCCCGCCGGGTCCTGGGGGACCAGCAGCCGGCCGACCTTCGTCGACAGCGTGAACCGCTCGCGCGGCTTGTGGCGCAGCAGGTCGCCGGTGCGGCGCTCGGAGTGCCCGATCCCGTAGTGGGGAGAGGTGTCGAAGTAACGGATGCCGCCGTCCCAGGCCGCTTGCAGCGCGCTTACCGCGGTCCCGTCGTCCAGTGGTGCGAAGAGCCCGCCGAGCGGTCCGCCGCCGAAGCCGAGTTCGGTGACGTACACGTCGGACGTCCCGAGGCGATTGCTGCGCAGCGTGCTGCCTTGCGTCGTCGTTGGCGTCATGGGGCGAGTCTGGTGGCGTGCACACCGTGGTGCATCGGGCGAGTGGGGTATTTACGTGTCCGGGCGCGCGGCGCGACGTGCGCGGCGGGACCCGTCACGCGCAGGGTTCCCCGCGCACTCGTGGGGCACATACGCGCCCGCGATGGGCGAGGTGGCGCCGGCCGGGACCGTGGTGGTCGCCGGGTGCGTGCAGATGCTGACGGGGATGGGGTTCGCGCTGGTCGCCGTGCCCGCGCTGGTGCTGCTGATCGGGCCCGGCGACGGAGTCCTGCTCGCCAACTGCGCGGCCGGGCCGGTGAGTTGTGCGGGGCTCGCCGGTGGATGGCGGCAGGTGCGGCTGCGGGCGATGCTGCCGTTCGTCGGGGCGTCCGTGTGCACCGTGCCGCT